>JAUIHE010000035.1 GCA_030432195.1 Alphaproteobacteria bacterium | reverse complement strand
CGCCGGGACGGGGAGGCCATCGCCAGCGACACGGCGCTGTTAGGGCGCTTGCGGGCACGCCCCGAGGTGAGCTTGGTGAGTATTGTGGCGCGTGACCAGGTCGTTTTGATGGGCGCCGATGGGCGCGCTGAAGCTCTGACGTTGCGCGGACTGTTGCCCGCGGACATGGCGGCGCGACCGCAAATACGGCGCAGCGTTGCAGCCGGCAGCTTGGAGAAATTTTCGGGCTGGTCGTTGTTCATCACGCGGCAGGCAAGCCAGCGGCTGAGGGTCGGCCTGGACGGCGAAGTTGATATGATTTCGCCTTTGGGCAACACCTCGCCCTTGGGCTGGGTACCGCGGATCAAGCGCCTGGAAATCGGCGGGGTCTTGGACTTTCGGCGCGATCAGGCGACCGCTTTCCTACCCCTAGATAAGGCGCAAATCTTCTTACGCCAAAAGGGCGGAGGACAGGCTATCGAACTGTTCCTGGCAGAGGCCGGGAAGGCAAGAGCGCTGCGCGATGAACTGGCGCATACCCTGGGTCCAGACTTCGTTGTCGAAGACTGGATGGCGTTGAACGAAACGCTGGTGACCGCTCTGGACGTTGAGCGGATCGTCGTGGTGTTGATCTTGACCCTCATCATGGTGGTTGCAGCGTTCTCAATCGTATCCAGTCAGGTCATGTTGGTACGCTCCAAGGGGGCGGGGATTGCGATCTTGCGGACCATGGGGGCCTCTCGTGCATCGGTGGCCAAAGCCTTTGTGCTCGCAGGCATTCGCCTGGGCATAGTTGGTGTCGGCAGCGGCTTGGTCTTGGGCCTGCTGATGGCTTGGAGCTTTACCGATGTCATCTGGTGGCTGGAGCAGCGCCTGCAAGGCCTTGGCGTGCGCGCTGAGTTGGCCTACTTGGCCGAGATGCCGGTCAATATTCAAGCGTGGCAGGTTGCGGGCTATGCCGCCTTCTCACTCGCTTTGACCTTGCTTGCAACCCTGTACCCGGCCTGGCGGGCGGCCTCGCTCGACCCCGTAGAGGCGCTTAGAAATGATTGAGGATGTAAGGATGATGGCTGATCCGAAAGCGCTGGAACCGGTCCTGTTGCTGGATGGCGTAACCCGGCGCTTTTCCCAAGGTAGCGAGCAAATTGATGTTCTCAAAGGCGGGCATCTGGCGATCTATCCAGGGGAAATAGTGGCGTTGGTCGGCCCCTCGGGTTCGGGCAAATCTACCTTGCTTCAGATCGCGGGCCTCCTTGAGCCCCCGACAAGTGGTAAGGTCTGGCTGGCGGGCAAAGATGCCAGCCGATCGAACGAGGCTGAGCGCACAAGGTTGCGCCGCGACCACCTGGGCTTTGTCTACCAGTTCCACCACTTGCTGCCAGAATTCACCGCGCTGGAAAACGTCGCGATGCCGCGGGTCATCCAAGGTGCGAAAAGCCAAGAGGCGACCGCGCGTGCAAAGGCCTTGCTTCAGCAAATGGGCTTGGAACACCGCATGGATCATCGACCCGCACAGTTGTCAGGCGGCGAGCAACAGCGGGTGGCGATCGCGCGGGCTTTGGCGAACAATCCCGCCCTGCTGCTGGCTGATGAGCCGACGGGCAACCTGGACCCAGAAACCGGCTATAAGGTCTTTGAGTTGCTGGTTCAGACCGCGCGCCAGCACGGACTTGCCGCATTGATCGCGACCCACAATCTAGAAATGGCCGCCCACATGGACCGGCAGGTCACCTTGCAAGACGGCCAAATCGTACAGCTCTAGTTTGCTGGATTGGCGGGCGCAGTAACCGTGCGATCGTAATCGAGGCGCTTGGCGTATTCCATGGTCAAGAGTTGTTGCAACAACAAGGCTTCGTTGTCCGCGCCGACCGGCGCTCCGCCTTGGACTGATGCACCGCTACCGCTGCCACCGAACACATATTGTGGCACATTGCGCTGTGCGAAGGCTTCCGCCCACATGCGCTGAATGGCCATTTCCGTGTCGAGCTTTTGCTGCAAGGCATTGTCGGATGCTAGCCGTTCCTTACGGGCATAGGCTTCGGCCTCTGCGGCTACCCGTAACGACTCAGCGTCGATCTTGGCCTTTTCCAACAAAACCTGCGCGGTCTGCTGCTCGATCTCTGCCTGTTCCTTCAGTTTATTGGCTTGGGTAATGGCCAGCTGTTTTTCGGTCTCGGCGTTGGTTGTGCGCTCGATTTGGGTTACGCGCGCTTTGGCCTGGCGTTGAGCGACTTCGCGCTCACCTTTGGCGATGGCCAACAGGCGCTGTTCTTCTTCTTGAATGCGCTGTTCGCGCGCGATCCCGCGGGCAGTGGCGGCATCTTGCTTTTGTTGCATGCGCTCGCGGAAGCGCTGGTTCGGTTGCACATCCGTCACCCGGGCAGAAATAACCGAGATGCCAAACTTGGCGAAGTTCTGGCTCTTGCGTATGGGCTGGCCCTCTGTGTCCAGCAGCTTCTCCACCTTGAACACGACCTGCTTGTCGTCGCCGAATTCTTGTTGGGTGTCGATGGAAGCGTTGGCGGTTGCGCGTTGAACGCGGTTGACTTGCTCCACCACTTCGCGCCGCTCGACAAGATAGACGCCGTTTTCCATCTGATTTTGAAATTCGCTGGTGAATTCTGTGCGACCGCCCGAGAAGTATTCCTCTGCGCCCATCAGTGAGGCCGTGGCGCCCAAGGTCTCCCGGAAGGCCGGGACCAATTCGGTTCGCAAAAGATTGTCTGGCGAACGGAACTGGCGTGCCATGCGCAGAAACGAGTCCTGATCGCTGGGCAGCTCAAATCGTGCGGTTGCGGATACCAGAGCGTCCACCTGATCCAAGAAAACCAAGGACTGTTGGCCCAAGTTCGCGGACATCTGGTTGGAGTCAAATTCAGCCCGCAAAGTGTCGCTCAGTCCGCTGGCGGCTTGTACCGACATCGCGTTCTTCCAAGCGTTGATCCGCCCGAACCAGTGCGGGGCATACCCAACCGTGTCGACCATTTTTTCTTCGCCGAAAATCGTTCGCACGTGGTATTTGAAGCCAGGCTCTGCATAGAAGAAGACCGAATTGAAGCTGCTGGCGGCCAACAGAGCCAGGCCAAACAAGAAGCCAAGGGCGCGAACCAGGGGCGGCGCAACGGGGCTTCGGTGGGCCATTGTTAAAGCGGCCAGCAAGACCACGATGCCGACGATTGCAAGAGCGAGCACGATAACCTCCATTCAGGCAGTAGAAAGTATCGCGCTAGGATAGGGTGAATTGGCCCAAGCGGCCCCGCCCTTTGACGTTCTCGTATCAGATCGCAATTCAATCTCGCAGCCTGCAAGGCGCGCGCGGATAAAGGGCCGGCCTGGAACCAATTTGCCTAATTGCGGGGGTTGAGAGCAAGACCAGTTCGCTGGAGTCGCGTGACGCTAGGCGCCCGGCTGTAAATAGGCCGCCAGGTAGGCACCAGTGTAGGAGCCCCTGACCTTGGCCACCGCTTCAGGGGTGCCCTCGGCAACGATCTTGCCGCCGCCATCGCCGCCCTCGGGGCCCATGTCGATGATCCAATCGGCGGTCTTGATGACTTCCAGATTGTGTTCAATGACGAAGATGGAGTTCCCCGTTTCGACCAGTTGATGCAGCACTTCCAGCAACTTGGCCACGTCGTCAAAATGGAGCCCGGTTGTTGGCTCGTCCAAGATGTAGATAGTCCGCCCTGTCGGTCGCTTGGACAGCTCCTTGGCCAGCTTCACCCGTTGCGCCTCGCCGCCCGAAAGCGTGGTGGCGGATTGGCCAATTTTCACGTAGCCCAAACCAACACGGTCCAACATCTCAAGTTTATTGCGGATGGCAGGCACTGCCTTGAAGAACTCCACGCCTTCTTCGACGGTCATGTCCAGCACGTCAGCGATGGACTTGTCTTTAAAGCGCACCTCCAGCGTCTCGCGATTATAACGCTTACCCTTACAGACGTCGCATTGAACGAAAATGTCCGGCAAAAAGTGCATCTCGATTTTGATAAGGCCGTCGCCTTGACACGCTTCGCAGCGACCGCCTTTGACGTTGAAGGAAAAGCGGCCAGGCTTGTAGCCGCGCGCCTTCGAGTCCGGCAGGCCCGCAAACCAGTCACGAATAGGACCAAAGGCACCGGTGTAGGTCGCAGGGTTCGAGCGCGGCGTGCGACCGATCGGCGACTGGTCGATATCAATGATTTTGTCAACTTGCTCTAGGCCGGTGATTTCAGCGTGGGCGCCAGGTGTTACGCGCGAACCGTTCAGGTGTTTGGCCAGAGCTTTGTAAAGCGTTTCAATGGTCAAAGTAGACTTGCCAGAACCCGACACACCGGTCACGCAACAAAACAGCCCCAGCGGAAAATCAACATCAACCTTTGCAAGATTGTTGGCCTCAGCACCTTTGAGCGTTATTTGCCGTTTGGGGTTGACCGGGCGGCGAACCAGAGGAACCGCGATCTTCTGACGGCCGGACAAGTAGGCTCCCGTAATGCTGTTGGGATTGGCCATGACGGAATCAGGACGCCCTTCAGCAACGATGGTGCCGCCGTGCACGCCCGCGCGTGGCCCCATGTCGATGAGGTAGTCCGCCGTGCGAATAGCGTCCTCATCATGTTCAACCACAATGACGGTGTTGCCCAAATCGCGCAGCCGCGTCAGGGTCTCAAGCAAGCGATCGTTGTCGCGCTGGTGCAGCCCGATTGAGGGCTCATCAAGAACGTAGAGGACGCCGGTTAGTCCAGAACCTATCTGAGAGGCCAGGCGAATACGCTGGCTCTCACCGCCCGACAGCGTGCCCGACGCGCGCGATAGGTTGAGATAGTCCAAGCCGACATTGTTCAGGAACGAGAGCCGCTCGTGAATTTCCTTCACGATGCGCTCGGCGATCTCCTGTTGGGTGGGTGACAGCACCGCGGGCAGGGATTTGGCCCAGTCAAGCGCCTGCTTGATGGAATAGTTTGAGACCTCACCGATGTGCTGCTTGTTAATCTTGACCGCCAGGGCCTCTGGCTTCAAGCGCGCGCCGTTGCAGGTCGTGCAGGCCCTGGAATTTTGATACTTTGAGAATTCATCACGCACCCAGTCGCTGTCGGTCTCGCGGTAGCGCCGTTCCATATTGGGGATGATGCCTTCAAACGGCTTTTTGGTCTCGTACCGGCGCAGGCCATCGTCGAAAACCAAGCGAATAGCGGTGCGCCCGGAACCATGAAGAATCAATTTCTGAGCTTCTTCTGGCAGGTCAGACCAGGCGGTGTTCAGGCGAAAGCCAAAATGCTTCCCAAGCGATTGCAGGGTTTGTTGATAGTACTTGGAGGAGGAATTCGCCCAGGGCGCGATGGCGCCTTTCTGCAAGGTCAGACTGCGATCTGGAACAATCAGGTCCGGGTCGAAAAACAGCGTGTGTCCCAGGCCATCACAGGCGGGGCAGGCGCCAAAGGGGTTGTTGAAGGAAAACAGGCGCGGCTCGATTTCCTCAATGGTAAAGCCGGACTCAGGACAGGCGAACTTGGCGCTATAGGTTGTGATTGCGCCGCTGCTTGCATCCTCGGTTTGCGCGATACCGTCGCTCAATTCCAGGGCTGTCTCTAAACTATCGGCCAGGCGTTGTTCAATGCCGTGTTTGATCGCCAGGCGATCTACCACCACTGCGATGTCGTGTTTGTACTTCTTATCCAGGGCCGGGGCCTCGGCGATTTCGAAATATTCGCCGTCGATCTTGACACGCGCAAACCCGCGCTTTTGCAGCTCTAGCAGTTCCTTGCGGTATTCGCCTTTGCGCCCGCGCACGATCGGGGCCAGCAAATACAGGCGCGTTTTTTCCGGCAGCGCCATGATGCGGTCCACCATTTGGCTAACCGTTTGACTCTCGATTGGCAGGCCTGTTGCCGGCGAATAGGGGATGCCAACACGCGCATAGAGCAGGCGCAAGTAGTCGTAGATCTCGGTGACGGTGCCCACCGTAGAGCGTGGGTTTTTTGAAGTCGTCTTTTGCTCAATGGAAATGGCGGGCGATAGACCCTCAATGCTGTCCACGTCGGGCTTTTGCTGCATTTCCAAGAATTGCCGCGCGTAGGCAGAGAGGCTTTCGACATAGCGTCGCTGGCCTTCGGCATAGATCGTATCGAATGCTAGCGACGACTTGCCAGAGCCCGATAGGCCGGTGATGACCACGAGCTGATGGCGCGGAATGTCTACGTTGACATTCTTTAGATTATGTTCGCGTGCGCCGCGGACTGAGATGAAGGGGCTCTCAATGGGGCTGTGAACGGCGGGGAGCGATCGCGAAGCGGTTTTGGGGTCGGTCATGCCTGGGAACTCAAGGACGATTGGCCCCTTAAGATAGCGAGGACGGCACGCATTCCAAGTCTCGCCCCGGGCTTTTCCCCGATTAACCGAATAAGGAAACAAAAATTGAACAAACCGGCCGACATTTGAGGGCAATGCGACCGGTGTTAGGTCGTTAGACGTCTACTTGTTCAATCTTGAGTTCGTTAAGTTGGTCACAGACGGTGGTCAATCGGGCGATAGCTCGCTCGACACGTTCGCGGGCCTGAGCCTGCGCTTCAAGGGCTTGCGCTAGCTCGGCTTGGGCAAGACGAATATCGTCGATAGAAAAGCCGTCAGAAGGCCCTTCGCCGCGGCCGGTTAAAATCCAAGCTGGCGAGACATTCAGCAAGCCAGCAAGCATGACCAAGCGGTTGGCGCGGGGTTCGGCGCGGTCACATTCCCAATCGGCCATGGTCTTAGACTTGACCCCTAAACGGCGTGCCAGCTGGCTGACAGAGAGGCTTTGGGCTTCACGGGCGGAGGTCAAACGACCGCCGATCGTGTCGTTCATATGGAAGGTCTGTGTATCATTCATGCCTGCAAGGTAGGGCTTTGTTCCGAAGCAAACCAGGGGGGAGCGTCGTATTTTCCCAAATTTGCGACTTGGCGATAAAAACGATTATTGACCTTTTACTAAACTATGGTTTGACTTCTTCGGCGAACAGGAGGCAAGAGCCATGGAAGATGACGGCGAATATAATATCAGCGACCAACGAAGTTATGATTCTAGCTTTCCCGAGTTTGAATCGCTGGAAGCCCAGAAAGCTAAAATCTATAGCCCAGCACTCTGGTCCGAGCTTCGCGTTTTCCTTGCGGCAGCCAAAATGGGTAGTTTTAGTGGCGGCGCCAAGTTGATTGGCACCAGCCAACCCTCTGTTTCTCGCCAGATTTCTTCACTAGAAAAGCATTTGTGCCGCAAACTGTTCATTCGTGAGTCCCAAGGCGTTCGCCTCACCCAGGCCGGGCAGGACCTGGCAGCACAGACCGCTCAGTTGGACGTGATGATTTCGCGCTTGGCCAATTGTTCCAACAGTAATGGAGACATAATCAGCGGGGTAGCCAAAATCGCAGCAAGCGAATCGATCTTGAATTCTTGGATAATTCCGTTCCTTCCGCGATTGCAAAAAGAACAACCACACCTGTCGGTAGACATATTTTCAAGTGATACTATATTTGACGGTGATATTCCGCCTGCCGATCTTGTTATCACAACACGATACAATCAGAATTGTACTAAAGCATGTCGGCGAATTGGCCGCTTGCACTCTCTTGCCTTCGTTTCCCGTAGCTATGCTAACAGCTTTGGCTTGCCGCGCCGCGATCAGCTGGAAAAACACCGATTTGTTCAAAACCGCCAGTTCGACGCGAGCCCGGATGTGTTTGAGCATTGGGAAGGTCTGAGGGCCGCCGGGACCACGGTCAATGAAACCAAGCTAAGCAGCACCTATACGCAAATGGTGCGCTCGGGCCTCGGCATTGGTTTGCTGGATTCTTACCACGCAGTGGATGCTGACCTGATTGCACTTGATTGGGATCTGTCGATCAGTCGGGATCTGTATCTCTATTGCAGCCGGGATGCCGACAATCTGGCTTTGCAGGCTGTCAATGATTTCTTGGTGAAGATGCTGACCAGCAATCCTTGGTTCAAAGACACCTTGGTAACCCACAGTCGCGATTTGGGCCATACGCCCGTGGCAGAAGCCTCTATGAACCGCGGCGTAGGGCGATCGCGCGTATCCGGCCACTAGCCAGGGTGCCCCAAGGGTGCCTCTGAGGTGCCGCTGGGATACTGGGGGCGACAAGTGGGTGCCAGGGGGCGCAGGGGGGCGTAGGGGGCCAAGTCTACTTGCGGCGCATGCCACAGGCAAGCATCCCCACTCTTCTAACGTTGGGCCGCTTTCGCGACGGAAAAGCGCAACCAACAGGCCTGTTGGCTGCGCGCTAAATTGGCGGCAACGAAACCAGCTCGGCCTGTTCAACTGCCTCGCCAGCCTGAACTTCGGTTTGCTTGATCGGGGTCGGGCAGGTGATTTCCGCTCTGGCGAACGGCTGACCCGCCTGCCATGCCTCCACCGCATCCGACAAGTAGTGCTTGACGGAGTCACAAAGCGCCTGGTTTGCCGAGGAAATCTCCTTCGCTTTCATGAAATCAAAGGGGCGGAAGTCTGCCTGAGTGCCCCATAGCAGCAGGTCTGGTTGGCGTTTCTTGGTTGAGCTTTCCACCAACTGGCTGGTCAAAATCTGGACGCAGCCCATCATGATCTCGTTGAACTTTAGGTTCCTATTCAAGGATTCTTTCGGCAATAACGAGGTCGTGCGTGATGCCGCGCCAATAACGCTGCTGGCGATGATAAGATCGCAATCGTCCGGCAGGTACTCGACTGGCAGTGGGCTGACTAGACCGCCATCCAGATGTGCGAAACCGTCGATATAGACCGGTTTAAATACGCCTGGGATCGCCATTGAGGCGGCAACGGCAGGCTTCAGCGCGCCTTTGCTAAAGGCCACCGGGCCACCGGTGGTAAAGTTGGTTGCGACCAAATGGGTCTCGATGCTCAGGTCTTCGAAGGTCTCTGGCACCGGCATCATGAATTCATCCAGCACGGCATAAGGATCCAGGCTGAGCGGGTTCCAGTCCTTGAGGCTGGCCTTCAGGTGCGTAGGGAGCAGGCGTGGCAGCCGCTTGAACAGAGCTGAACGCAGCTCGAAGACCTCTTGTGTGTGCTCCAGCAGTTCTTTTGGTGAGTAGCCAGCAGCATATGAGGCGCAACCAATGGCGCCCATGGAGGTGCCTGCTAAGACGGCGGGTTTGATCCCCAGATCTTCGAAAGCTTGGAGGACGGGCAAATGAGCATAACCGTAGGCGGCACCGCCGCTCAGCGCCAACCCGATCTTGAGCCTACCTGGCATAAGTTGTCCCCAATTTCACTCCTGCAGAGCCCTAGCCTGGTCCCAGATGGTCCAATTTGGCGCTCCGGTGTTTACCTCTTTTAGATATGATGCTTTACAGGGACGTGCAAGACGATTAAATGAACTAAACGAGAACACAGGGCGCTTGCTTGCGCTGAATAGGAGAACAAGATGGCCGGTAGCGTGAATAAAGTCATTCTAATTGGCAACCTCGGCCGCGATCCAGAGGTTCGCAGCACTCAAAATGGCGGCAAGGTCGCCAATCTGTCGATTGCGACCTCTGAGACTTGGCGCGATCGTAATTCGGGCGAACGTCGGGAGCGGACCGAGTGGCACCGAGTAGTGGTATTTTCAGAGGGCCTGATTAAGGTCATCGAAAACTACTTGCGCAAAGGCTCCAAGGTCTATGTTGAAGGATCGCTTCAGACCCGCAAGTGGACCGATCAGCAAGGCCAGGAGCGCTACACGACCGAGGTTGTGCTGCAAAACTTCGGGGGCACCTTGACCATGCTTGACGGTCGAAGCGAAGGAAGCGGTTCTGGCAACTATGGCGGCGGTTCCGACTTCGGCGGTAGTTCAAGCGTTGAAGAGCCGGCTTTTGGCAATCCCATGAGCAGTGGCGGCCAGACGAGCGGCTTCGGTAGCGGTTCAGCGGGCAGCGCTTTGGATGACGATATCCCGTTCTGATCCAACCCAGGTGGCCGGGCATCCCTATGCTTAGAGATTAGAGAGCGTATTGGAGGTCCGGCCTCGGTTTGGCTTGCATTTCCAGCCCCCCCGCTGGCATAGAGGAAGGCAAGGCCCGAGCATGGGGCCGCGCGGCCTAAGGACCGTTAGTTGCCTCGTCAGGCGGCTGGCGCTTTAGTCGTAGCCAAATTGAGCAGGAGGAAATCGCATGGACGTCAGAGCGGCCGTCGCCTTTGAAGCAGGCAAGCCCTTAGAAATCACCACCGTGCAGCTGGAAGGCCCGAAGGCCGGTGAAGTGCTGGTGGAAATGAAGGCCACCGGTATTTGCCACACGGATGAGTTCACCTTGTCAGGGGCCGACCCGGAAGGGATTTTTCCAGCAATTCTTGGCCACGAAGGCGCTGGTGTTGTCGTCGATGTTGGGCCCGGTGTGACCTCGCTGAAAAAGGGCGATCACGTTATTCCGCTCTATACGCCCGAATGCCGACAGTGCGAATACTGTCTAAATCCCAAGACCAATTTGTGCCAAGCCATTCGCACGACGCAGGGCCAAGGCCTTATGCCCGACGGTACCAGCCGCTTTAGTTTGGATGGCAAGCCCATCTTTCACTACATGGGGACTTCGACTTTCGCGAATTTCTCCGTGCTTCCAGAAATTGCGCTCGCCAAAGTGCGCGAGGATGCACCCTTCGACAAGATTTGCTATATCGGTTGCGGTGTGACTACCGGCGTTGGTGCGGTGATTAATACGGCCAAGGTCGAGCCCGGCTCAAACTGCGTTGTGTTTGGCTTGGGCGGCATCGGTCTCAACGTTATTCAAGGCCTGCGTTTGGCCGGCGCCAACATGATCGTCGGCGTAGACCTCAATAACTCGAAGAAGGAATGGGGCGAACGCTTTGGCATGACCCATTTCGTCAACCCCAGCGAAGTTGAAGGCGACCTAGTTCCCTATTTGGTGGATCTAACCAAAGGTGGCGCTGACTATTCATTCGAGTGTATCGGCAACGTTAACGTTATGCGCGCGGCGCTGGAATGCTGCCACAAGGGGTGGGGCGAAAGCATCATCATCGGCGTAGCAGGGGCGGGGCAGGAAATCTCTACGCGCCCGTTCCAGCTTGTCACCGGCCGTTCGTGGCGCGGCACCGCCTTTGGGGGCGCTAGGGGCCGTACTGACGTGCCGAAAATTGTTGATTGGTACATGGAAGGCAAGATCGAAATCGATCCTATGATTACCCACATCTTGAGCTTGGATGAAATCAACAAAGGCTTTGACCTTATGCACGCGGGCGAGAGCATCCGTTCGGTGGTGGTCTTCTAATCACAGCCCAATAGGCAGAGCGCCGCAACGGGCTAGGACGCCTTGATCCACAGACAAACAAAACCCCTACACGGCGACATGGTGTGCAGGGGTTTTGCATTTTTGCCGTTGGAATATTGGTCTGCCGATAGCCGACGCGTGCTTGCATGCCCAATTGAAGCACGGATCTCAGGCTGTTAGGAGCTAGAGCTCGCGGCTTGCCTCAGCGGCTTCGCGCACGAAATCGCCCAGTTCGCCATAGCCGGTCAAGTGACGCTCATAGCTCAGACCCCCGAGTTTTTCGGCGGCTTGGCGGGCGAGTCTATCCAGCTCGCTATCCTCGACTTGAGCCAGATAGACCAGCTTGGTGTAGTGCCCAAACATCATGGGCAGCAGCTCTGGGTTGGTGTCGAGCTTGTAGCCTTGAATGATGAGACGCTCAAAATGTCGGGCCAGGTAGTCGGTTAGGTAGAAGGTGCCCAGCTCTTCCTCAAAAAGTGCGGCAAAGCGATCTTGTCCAGCATAAAAGGCATAGCAATGATCGCCCGCAATCCGCTGTAAGCCCTCGTCTTCGATGTAGCGGTCGAGCTGGCCGCCCGTGCCGCAGTCCGCGTAGCCAATGAAGATGTGCTGATACTTTCCGCTGGCCTTGGCGGCGGTAACCTTCTCGCGCAGTCCCGGCAAAATTTTCTGCGGTGTGTTGTGCCAGATAGCGGGCAGGGCGGTGACCTCAAGATTTTCTTGCAGGCCGTTGGCCTTGATGATGGTGACAAGCTCTTGGGCGATAGCGCCGCAGCCAATTATCAAATTAGGTTTCATCGCGAAAGCACCCTTTCTAGCGCAAAGCCCGAACAATCACCTTCGATTGCGCCAAAGAACGGCAAGATGCATTTGCGGATATACCAAACAGATAGAGCGCGCCCCGTGAAGATTATTCAGCGAAACGCGCTCTAAGCACGGTTCAGATCGCGGGCACAGGCCCGGAACGAGAAAGGCACGCCTTGCAGGAACAGGGCGCGCCTTTTGCTATGTCTATCAACTGGGATGGTTTGACCGCCAGGTCAAGCCCACGCCATCACCAAGCCATCGCTGCTAGGCAGAGGCGCGGCGGTTATGCATTTTAGCGACCCATTCCTTTGCCGTTTCGACTGCCACGGCAGCGTCGCGACAATAAGCGTCGGCGCCCACGTTTTCGGCAAACTCTTCGTTCAGTGGCGCACCGCCGACCAGAATGATGTAGTCATCGCGCATGCCTTTTTCGACCAGGGTATCAACGACAACCTTCATATAAGGCATGGTGGTCGTCAGCAGAGCGGACATACCCAAGATCTCGGGCTTGTGCTCTTCCAAGGCTTCCAGATAGTTTTCGACGGGATTGTTGATGCCGATATCGTAGACTTCAAAACCGGCGCCTTCCATCATCATGGACACCAGGTTTTTGCCGATGTCGTGGATGTCGCCTTTGACGGTGCCGATAACCATCGAGCCAACTTTAGGAGCGCCAGTCTCGGCCAACAAAGGCTTGAGGACGGCCATGCCCGCCTTCATCGAGTTAGCGGCCATCAAAACTTCTGGCACATACAAGATGCCGTCGCGGAAATCGATGCCGACAATGGTCATGCCAGCAACCAGCGCTTTGGTCAGAACGTCGTAGGGCGTCCAGCCACGATCCAGCAGGATCTCAACACCTTCAACCACTTCTTCTTTAAGACCTTCATAGAGGTCATCATGCATTTGTTGAACCAGCTCGTCATCGTTCAACTCAGCCAAGATGATTTCGTCTTCGTCTGACATGGGCTACTCCCTATAAGGCCAATGGGGTTGCACTGAGGCGTTATGCTTTGTTTGTTCTTAAGAACTGATTTGGTCAAATCGACCCGCCTTTGTGCGACTTTTCGCGCCGTAAACGCGACCGAAGTGCAAAAGGTGGTCATCTGGGAGAGAGAGTGTGGGCAGTTCATCACGAAAATCAATCCAAAAAGCGATCCAAGGCTGGGGCTGGCAAGTGCTGGCCGTCGCGCGTGAGCAGTGGCCGATTGTGCTGTTGGGCAATGTCGGGCCGCGGTGGTGGCAGGTCTTTAAATCCAGCCCGGAATATGCCGATGGGGCCCGCGATCCCATGGATCGCTGCGCGCGAAGGTTGGGAGAGACGTTGGCGCGCGCCTTGGGCTGCTCGGCTGTTTACCCGTCCGACGGGCCGCCCTATCCGCCGTTTTTGGCTTGGGCACGCCAATCGGGCCAAGCGCATGCCTCAAAGCTCGGGCCGTTAATCCATCCCAAGTACGGCCTCTGGCATGCTTATCGCGCAGCGCTTGTATTTGACGGGCCGGGGCGTTTTGAACACTCAGAGGAGACAGACGGCACTCTGGGGGCCTCGCAGACCGCAAACCCCTGCGAGAGCTGTCCTAGCCAGCCGTGCCTTACGGCTTGTCCTGCGCACGCCATTGGGCTGGGCCGCTATGACATTCCATCTTGTTTGTCCCATCTAATAGAAAGCCCCGCTGACTGCCGAACGCTGGGTTGCGCGGCGCGGCGTGCTTGCCCCGTCGGCGCCGAGTTCTACTATGGGCCGGAACAAGCTGGGTTTCACATGCAGGCATTTTTTGCCGCGCAGAGCAAAAAACATCGCTGAATTGGCCCCTAAACGGCGCGTAGCTCCCCAATCATGTCTTTTTCGCAACAGTCCGGTTGCCGCGACAGATTATACCTGCAGGGGCGCTGAGCGCTGTTTCAACCCGCACTACCCACCCAAAGATTATTGGACCCGAGGCCATGAGTGACATCGATATCGCCCGCAATGCGAAGATGCAAAAAATCGTCGAGATTGCAGACAAGCTAGGCATCCCCGAAGACATGATCGAGCCATTTGGCCACTACAAGGCCAAGATCAAGCTCGACTATATTGATTCTGTTAAGGACAAGCCCAACGGCAAGATGATCCTGGTAACAGCCATCAACCCAACGCCTGCCGGTGAAGGCAAGACGACCACAACCGTGGGTCTGGGCGACGCCTTGAACCGCATTGGCAAGAACGCCATGATCGCGCTGCGCGAACCGTCATTGGGCCCTTGTTTTGGCGTCAAGGGTGGTGCCGCTGGCGGTGGCCACGCTCAGGTTGTTCCGATGGAAGACATTAACCTGCACTTCACGGGCGATTTTCACGCCATTACATCGGCGCACAATCTGCTGGCGGCTTTGATCGACAACCACATCTATTGGGGCAACAAACTGGATATCGACGAGCGCCGTATTCAGTGGCGCCGCGTTGTAGATATGAATGATCGCGCGCTGCGCTCTATTGTGAACTCTTTGGGCGGTGTGGCGAACGGTTTCCCACGCGAAAGTGGCTTTGACATCACAGTTGCCTCTGAGATCATGGCGATCTTCTGCCTTGCAACCGATCTGGCGGACCTAGAGCGCCGATTGGGTCAGATGGTCGTTGCCTATTCCCGCAGCCGCGAGCCCATCTATGCGCGTGATCTGGGCGGCGTTGGCGCTATGGTCGTTTTGCTGAAGGACGCCATGCAGCCCAACCTGGTGCAGACGCTTGAGAACAACCCCGCCTTCATCCACGGCGGTCCTTTCGCGAACATCGCACACGGCTGTAACTCGGTTATGGCAACCACAACCGCGTTGAAGCTGGCGGACTATGTGGTCACTGAAGCCGGATTTGGCGCTGATTTGGGCGCTGAGAAATTCTTGGACATCAAGTGCCGCAAGACCGGTTTGGCACCATCTGCAGCGGTGATTGTTGCCACGGTTCGTGCGCTGAAGATGAACGGCGGCGTTGCGAAAGAAGACTTGGGCGAAGAAAACGTTGAGGCTGTCGAGCGCGGCGTCGCCAACTTGATTCGCCACGTTGAAAACGTGAAGTCCTATGGCTTGCCTGTTGTTGTGGCGATCAACCGCTTCGTGACCGATACCGACGCTGAAGTCGCCGCTATCCAAGCGGGCGTTGCGGGCTACAATGTAGACGCCATTGTTTGTACCCACTGGTCAGACGGCTCTGCGGGTACTGAAGAGCTGGCGAAGAAAGTTGTTGAGTTGGTCGATAGTGATGTCGCTCAGTTCCACACTCTGTATCCAGACGACATGCCTTTGTGGGACAAGATGAAGACCATCGCGACCCGCATCTATCGTGCTTCTGACATCACGGCTGATGCCAAAGTTCGCAAACAGTTCAAGGATTTGGAAGCGGCAGGCTATGGCCATCTGCCGATCTGTGTTGCCAAGACCCAATACAGTTTCACCACCGATCCCTCTCTGCGTGGCGCGCCAACCGATCACGTGGTGAACGTCCGCGAAGTTCGCCTGTCAGCGGGCGCGGAGTTCGTTGTGGCGATCTGCGGCGATATCATGACGATGCCAGGTCTGCCGTCAGTTCCGTCGGCTAACCATATCCACTTGGACGACGAAGGATTGATCCAGGGGCTGTTCTAGGCTGCTGGCGATTCTAGACTGCTGGCGATTCTAGGCTGCTGGCGATCAGCGCCACGAACACAAGGCCGGGCTCTTTTGGGGCTCGGCTTTTTTTGTGGACGGCGGATGCTCCTGGCAATTCGGGCCGCTAGGCGCGTGTTTTGAGTATCAGGCCCTGCGCAACGGCGATAGTCATCAGGCCGATCAGGAGATAACCGCCGTCGATCCACAGGAGATTCGCACCGCGCCCGCCGAAGTAGACACTCAAGATGGTCGCGCTCAGGGTGCCTGCGAGCCACACAAGACCGGCAACTTTCACGCGGCCCATCAAGGAGCGATCTGTCACCAATGCAAACAGCATCATCATAGCGCAGGAGGCAATCAGCCAGGCTGCCAAGGGGACCAGGAAGACCAGAACGGCACTGCTGGCCTGGGCTTGCT
Organism: Alphaproteobacteria bacterium; assembly: GCA_030432195.1. Classification (GTDB taxonomy): domain Bacteria; phylum Pseudomonadota; class Alphaproteobacteria; order UBA7985; family JAUIBT01; genus JAUIBT01. The sequence goes on along the minus strand of JAUIHE010000035.1, from coordinate 6,618 downwards.
CCATCGTTACGCCGCTTGCAGTCATCCAGGGCTGTTGGAAAACCATATACCAAACGGCGCCCAATGCATTGGCGATGAACGCGCCAGCGATAAGGGCTATTCCTACGCGTATCCTTATGTTCGACATGAAAATTCTCCCACCTTTGACTATTCCCAAGGCCCAAGCTTTGATGCAGGTTTCCCTTTCGTCAAGGGGCAAGCCGCGCTATGGCCAAAGGAGCGACGGCAAGCGGAGCCGCCCGCAGCCGATTTATAGGGATCAAACATGAAACTGGATGTCTGGGAATACGTGCGCTTGATGGTGGCCCTGGAAGATCACCCCAAGTCGGTTTTGCTCGCGCGCGAAATGGAGGCCTGGCAGGAGCTCGATCAGGAGTTGATCCGTTTGGCGGAAACCGACCATGTTGCCTATTCCGACATGATGTTGAATGCGACGGTGGACGTTGGCACACTCAGCGCCGCCGAGCGCGAAGAAGCGCGTGCAGCCCTGTCGCGCGTCATCGAGACGCTTAAAAGCGAAGAACAGCAGGCCGACCAGGATCTAAAATCGGCTCTTACGATTGAACGCAAGAGCCTAGCTAAGCGTTTGAAGAACCTCTAGTTCCGTGGATGTCCAGCAGCACAAGCGTTGAAAACCCGGTGGCCAACGGCAAGCGAATTTATCTGCTTTTGGCGGCCGTATTGGCCTCTGCCATGGGCTTTATCAACGCCTCGCTGGTTAACATTGCTCTGCCGGGAATTCAGCTCGACTTTTCGGTTGATCTTGCTTCGGTACAATGGGTCGTCAACGCTTATGGCATTACGCTTGGCAGCCTGATACTCATCGGCGGTGCTGTGGGTGACATTTTCGGGCGCAGGCGGTTGTTCTTGTGGGGGCTAGCCCTGCTCTTGGCCGCGTCGCTTGTGTGCGCTCATGCAGACCATTTCAGTATTTTGGTCGCAGCGCGGGCAGTGCAAGGGATTGGCACGGCTTTGATGGTCCCGCAAGGACTGGCGCTCATCAGCGATGCCTACGGCCCCAAAAACCGGGGACGCGCGATCGGTTGGTGGGCGAGCGGAACAGCCAGCTCGACAGCGCTGGGACCGTTCATCGGTGGCTTCCTAATCGAGCGGTTCGACTGGGGCGCGGCCTTCTACGTGAATGTGCCCCTGGGCCTGCTGGTTGTTGTCTTTGCTTGGCTGGGATTTGGCCGCAGGAGCAAGCGGTCAACAAGGCGCGGACCCGCCGGTTGGCGAGACTTAGACTTGATCGGTATTGCGCTTTTGCTGGCCAGCCTTTTTTCCTTGTCGATAGGGCTTGCGATCCTAGCGCGCGCGGCCGGCGAGCAGGGTGATATATCGCTTGGCCCCAGCATGACAGCAGCCGGTCTGGCGGGCTTGCTGCTGTTCGCGGCCTGGGAACAACGGTCACCGAACCCAATCGTGCCCTTGCGGCTGTTTGCGTCTCGCGATTTTTTGCTCATCAATTTGATGACGCTCTTGCTCTATGCCGCACTCGGCCTGGTGCAGTTTTTGCTCCCCTTTAAGCTCATGTTTGGCTTTGGGCTGAGCGAAACGCAGGTGGGGCTCGTCCTTTTGTCAATGAGCGCGAGCATAGCGATTGGCTCACGCATCACGTCCGGCTGGGCGGCTCGGCGCGGCATACGCGCGTTTTTGGTGGTTGGGTCCAGCCTAGCGGCCCTATCCTGTTTTGGCCTCGCGCTGGATCTTGACGCTTTGGGGCTGGGAATTTACCTGCCATTTTCCTTGCTTTGTGTCGGCATGGCGACCTTGGTCGCCCCCCTGAGTAGCGGGGTTATGGAAGCTGCCCCCAGCGAGCAGGCCGGGTTGGCGTCCGGCGTTTCCAATGCCGCTGCCAGGCTGGCTGCACCGCTGGGCATCGCCTGTGGTGTGGCGTTGATATCGGTCTTCGCCAGTACGCAAAGCGGCTTTGAGGGCCAAACAGGCACCAGCCACACCCTGGCGGCACAGGCGATCGGGTTGGGCTATCGTCAGGTTATGCAGTTTGCGGGCGCACTAGCCATCCTCGCCGCACTTTTGGCTACCGGCTTACGCACGAATACGGCACAGCCGCCACGCACAAAACACCATGACCGCAGGCCAGGCTAGGCCAACGCTTCTTCAAGGGGTTCAAAATCGCCAGTCTCTGGATCCATGATCCAAAGCTCTCCCTTTGCAATGTCAAACCAAGCGCCGTGCAATTGCAAGCGGCCCTTGTCATGCAAGATGCTGACACAGGGGAAGGTCTTCAGATTTTCGATAGAACGGCGTACAGAAATCCGTTCTAGCATGGTCTGGCGCTCGCCTTGAGTTAGGTGGGCGTAGTGACCGACCTCTTCGGATACCGGCCCCAACATCTCCAGCCACTTGCCGATAAAATCGCCCGGCGACAGGGGCTTGATATCGGGGTCCAACGCCGCTTTGATACCGCCGCAGCGCCCGTGACCAAGCACCACGATGTGCTTGACCTTGAGCTCTTGCACCGCAAATTCCAGGGCCGCAGAGGCGGAGTGATATTCCCCGGTCGGCTTGTAGGGGGGGACCAGGTTGGCCACGTTGCGCGCGACAAACATCTCACCGGGTGCTGTGCTAAAGATAGTCTCGGGCGCCGCGCGCGAATCGCAGCAAGCGATCATCATGACCTCGGGCTTTTGACCCGCCTTTGCGAGATCAAGGTACTGCGCGCGCGCTTGCGGCATGACATCGTTTCGAAAACGCGAATAGCCGTCAAGCAAGGCGGCGGGAAAACCAGCGGGGACATCAGGGCGCTTTTGAGTCATGCGTCTAGTTCCAATCTTCAGGTTGGGCCAGGCGGCGGGGGTGCTCACGTTTGCAGGCTTGGCCCACAAGCTTAGCGGTCGGTTATCGTTCTCGCAAGCAGCGGGCGGTCAGGCTTGACATCCTCTGATTCGGAGGACATTTCAAGGTTTTGTAGACGAGGGGCGGATGAGTCACACATTGCTTGATATGCGCGAGCGTCGAGGACTGCCGGAGCATCTAAAAGTGCTGCTGGACAAGTATCCTCGAACGGGCTGGCCAGCGAAAGATCAAATGGCGTCTTTGACCCAGTTTTGGTTGGATCGCCATCTCATGTTTCGACGCTTGATCGCTCAGCTCGCGGGCGAAGCGCAAGCCTTTTCGGACAATCCAAACCAAGCACGAGAGTTTGGACAGCGCACGCCCAGATTGGCGGGTTTCCTGATCCAGCAATTGCATGGACACCACCAGGTCGAAGACCACCACTATTTCCCGCTGCTCGTGGGTTACGATGACCGCTTGGCCCAGGGGTTCAGCCTGCTGGATTTGGACCACCAGGCGCTGGACCTGGCATTGCAAGATTATCAAAGCGCCGCGCAGGATTTGTTGAGCGATCTTTCTAGGCAACCCGAGGCGCAACCCGAGGCGCAACCAGCTAGCTTGGCGGCCTACGAAGGCCAGCTATCATCCCTGGAGCGTTGGGTAGAAAGGCACCTGTTTGATGAAGAAGAGCTGATCGTGCCGATCCTGCTGCACTATGGCGAACCAAGTTTCTAACCGGCCAGCAAGAGCACTGGCGGTCTAAGATGCCACCCAGTCTTGCATCAAGATGGTGGCGAGAGCCGTTTTGAAAGGCGCGCGGTAGGGGCTGTCTTCTGCCGTGCCCAACAGAATGTCCCGCACTTCGCGGCGGGAAAACCACCGCGCATCCTCTAACTCTTGATAATCAATCGTCAAGTCTTCGTTTTGGGCTTCCGCTTGGAAGCCAATCATCAGGGTCTCTGACAAAGGCCAAGGCTGAGAGCGTCGGTATTGGGGGCTTGCCACCTGCAGCCCAACTTCTTCATGCGCTTCGCGAATGACGCATTCTTCCAGGGTTTCGCCGGGCTCCAGATAGCCAGCAAGGCAGGAATAGACGCCCTCGGGGAATTGCGGCTGACGCCCCAGGGCAACAAAGTCGCCGCGTGTAAGCAACATCAAAACCGCTGGATCGGTGCGTGGATAACGGGCAAGCCCGCAAGCCTCATCCAGGCATTGGCGCCGCCAACCGCCTTCACGCGCTTCCGTCGGGCCGCCACAACCGGGGCAACGCGGTTCCTTGATGTGCCAGCGCAGCAAGATCTGCGCCAGGCCCGCTTTGGCCGTTTGGCTGGGGGGTAGCATCAGGCTAAGGCTGCGAAGGTCGCCGCGGATCGGCGCGGTGGGGTCCGTCTCTGCATCGCCTTCAAGCGTCTTTGGCAGGCTTGCAACAAAACAGGGGGCGCCGCTTTTTAGACCGAGAAAGTAGGCTTGATCGTGGGGCAGACCGGCCGCGAAGGCGTCGGCCAAGGCATGCCAATGCAGGTTGGGTGCGTCCAAATCCTTATAGGGGATGCCGTGTGACAACTCGCCGGCAGGGATCAGCAAGACTTGCGCGCGCGGGTCCTGCTTCAATGCAGCGATGGCGGCATCATCGTTGCGTAGCGCGGCAGCACGATCGAGGGGGCTGCCCGCAAAAGGAATGGTCATCGTTGCAAGGTCCTGTTGATTGTCGCTTTGCAACAGACTGAACCAAGCCCCGGTCAAGGTCCAGTGCTTTGAACTAAAGCAAGCGCTGGACCTATCAAAGTCTCGCTCAAACGAAGGGCAGGGGGCAGGTCACCGCTTGGCGCCATCCCTGCGGGGTCTCGACCTTGATTTCAGTACCGTTTTCGCAGGCCTCAATCGCCAGCATTCCGATACCGATATTGGCTGCCATTGCCGGAGAATGAACCGCTGAAGTCACAATGCCCGCGTCCTGGCCATTGGCGCGCGTCTTGAATGGAAACGCCAAGGGAGCGATCGGCTCGCCCGCGATCTTTAGCCCGCTAAGCGCTTGGCTGAGCCCGCGATCACGCTGGCGCAGCAAGGCCTCCTTGCCCAGAAAAGCACTGCCTTCGACGTCCAAAGCAAGGAAACGATCTAATCGGCATTCCAAAGGCGTATTCGTGCGGTTCATATCATTGCCATAGGACAGCAAGCCGCCCTCGATCCGCTCAATCAAGTTCGGACCGCCTGCCCGGATTTGAAACTCGGGCGTATTGCCTTCTTCCCAGATGCGGTCCCACAATGCCAATCCCAATGCAAACTTTGGCATGTAAATTTCAAAACCGCCCTGCTTGGACCAACCCGACCGCTGGATAATCATTTCAACGCCTTGGAACTCGAAGGTCTTGAAACGGAACATGCGAATGCTGCGGACTTCCTCCCCAAACACCCGGGCCATGAGGTCTTCTGCCTTGGGGCCTTGTACCGCCAGCGGTGAGACATCGGGTTCGTGAATTTCGACATCCAAACCCATGCCTTGGGCCAGGCCGAGAGCCCAAAGCTCCACGTCGCTATCGGCAATCGAGAACCAAAAACGATCCGGCGCCAAGCACAAGGCGATGGGGTCATTAATCATACCACCGTTGGCATCACACAAGGGCGCGTAGTAGCCCCGGCCAGGTTCGGCATTGCGCAAGTCGCGCGCGGACATGAGGCAGGCCAGTTTGTGCGCATCTTTGCCGCGCAGCTCGACTTGGCGTTCTGCCGCCACGTCCCAAATTTGAACATGCTGCTTCAGGTGCGCGCAGTCTTCTGCCAGGGAGGTAAAGGCAGCGGGCAACAGCATGTGGTTATAGGTGGTGTAAGCGGTAAGGCCGCTGGCCTCAACACGTTGCGTGTAGGGTGTCTTACGAATTCTGCGCGAGGCGAAAATCGGAAATCCGGCCATGTGTCTTGCTCCCAAGTCTTGCGATTGAGCTGCTATAACCGTTCGGAAGCAAATATACCGTCGTAGCGCCGTCTTCTTTTGACGCAAAAGGGCCGCAGCAGGGGTTTCGCTGCCGCGATTGCTCTGGCAAAAGAACATGACTATCCATACGGCTGCACTATGTCTTTCAACAGTGCCGCTATCTTGAGGATCCATGCGAACATGAGCTATAAGTTTGACACGCTGAGCCTACATGCCGGGCAGGTGCCGGACGCTGGCCACGGCTCACGTGCTGTGCCAATTCACCAGACCACTTCCTATGTTTTCGATAGTACTGAGCAAGCTGCAGCGCGCTTTAACTTGGAAGAAGGCGGCCACATCTATTCGCGCTTGACCAACCCAACCGTAGCGGTGTTGGAACAGCGCGTCGCCGCCCTGGATGGTGGAGTTGCCGCGGTCGCCATGGCCTCAGGCATGTCCGCGATCTTCATGACGGCAATGGCCCTGGCATCGGCTGGCGATCATTGCTTGGTCTCGTCTCAGATGTATGGCGCGGCCATCAATCTGTTCGAACACACGTTGAAGCGCTTTGGCGTTGAGACCACCTTCGTCAAGCCCAACGACCTTGAAGCCATTGAGGCCGCAATCCGCCCGAATACCAAGCTGTTTTTTGGTGAGCTGATTGGCAACCCTGGCTTGGATATCATGGATATCCCCGCGGTTGCAAAGATCACCGCACGCCACGGCATCCCGCTGATCGTGGATAGCACCTTTAACACGCCCTATCTCAATCGCCCCTTAGAGCACGGCGCCAATATTGTTATTCACTCTTTGACCAAGTGGATGGGCGGCCACGGCATCGCGCTGGGCGGCGCGGTCGTTGACGGCGGCAATTTTGACTGGGGGCAGAACCAGCGGTTCCCAACACT
>JAUIHE010000209.1 GCA_030432195.1 Alphaproteobacteria bacterium | reverse complement strand
AGTGACGTTCAAGTCCTCAGTTGAGCGCTTTTTCTTGTATCTGGGCCGCACTTTGATTGTGTGTTGCCTTCCTTTTGGCTTCTATCTGGCTTTTACCCTTGGGGCAACCTTTAATGCCTTGCTGTCGTTTCCACCGACGATCGATGTCAACGCCGAGTTTGATTCTTATGTTTCCGACCATTCAATCGAACTGGAGCCGGGCGAGTATGAACGCCTCGTGCAGATCAGTAAGGTCAGCAAGCTGCTAACAAAATTTAAAATCAAAAGAAATTATTATTATTTGTATATCGGTGAACCTGGTTTTACTTATATATTATACCAAAGTGACAAAAGGGACTATTTGTTCGTTGCACCATTGCCATATGAGTTCCCTTGCAGCTTAGATTACTACCTTTTTTTCTCATGTGATGGCGGTAGCGTTGAACTGGACTTCGAGAACAAAGCGGTGAACATTAGCCACAAAGCCAGCCGCCACCTGTCATGGAAACACGGTGTTCAACGGCTCGTGCCGCATCCGATCGATCAACGGCCCTATGAGCTTTGGCGCTGAAACAAGGCGCCCGCCCTTGCATCTGCACACAGGCAAACCCTTGGCTGAGCTATAACGCTCGGCGCAGAGGTGAGGCGGGCCCATCAGTATATTCTGGCCGCGTCCATATTATCTGAGCGCCGCGCCGCCGCGACCGCTAACCCAGGCGATATAAGGTCGAAAAGCGCGCCGAAGCACAGCGGTGGCAGGCAAGCAGCAGCCTAGCGCAAGCCGCGAATGAGTGGCAACACGCGTGAGCATGTACTTGCGTTAGAAATCAGTCAGCTAGAGCCGATGGGCTGTTGCTAATCCAGCGCCCGACGCTCTAGCTTTGGACTTAGGCCTTTACCCGCGCGCCTTTGGGATCATAGAGCGGACGCAAAGAGGCCTCTGCATCAAAGCGCTGGCCTGCGATCTCAATCTCAAAGCGCGAGCCCAAGATGTCAGCAGGCTTTTCACCGCCAACTAGCGGCACATAACCCATGCCGATTGCCGCCCCCAGAGTGTGCCCATAGTTGCCAGAGCTGCAATAGCCAATAATCTGGCCGTCGCGATAGATGGGCTCGTTGTGATAGATCATCGGCAGCGGGTCATTCAGTTTGAACTGCACCATGGTGCAAGACAGACCCGCTTGCTTCTTGTCCGCCACTGCTTGACGGCCCACGAAGTCACCAAAGCGCCCCGTCGGCTTGTCCATCTTTACGGCGAAGCCCAAACCGGCTTCCAGCACATGGTCTTCATCGGTGATATCGTGGCCGAAGTGGCGGAAAGCCTTTTCGATCCGGCACGAGTCCATGGTGTGCATGCCGCAGAGCCGCAGGCCATGCTCTTGCCCCGCCTCCAAGACCTGCTCCAGCATATAGGCCGCCTGGTCGCTGCTGGCATAGAGCTCCCAGCCCAACTCGCCCACGTAGGAGACGCGATGCGCGCGCACCTGGATCATGCCCAGTTCGATGGTTTTGGCCTGGCCGAAGCCAAAGGCTTCGTTCGACAGATCGTCGGGGCTCAGCGCCTGCAACAAGGCGCGTGCGTCGGGACCCATGACCGCCAACACGCCCTCGCCGGCGGTAACATTGGTGATGACCACTCGTGCATCATCGGGCAGGTGGCGGCGCAACCAGGTCGTGTCGCGCGTGACTGTCGTTGAGGGTGTCACCACCAGATAGGCGGTCTCTGACAGGCGCGTGACGGTGACGTCGGCCTCGATGCCTCCACGCGCGTTCAAGAACTGGGTATAGACGATACGCCCGGCGGGCACGTCCACATCGTTGCCGCAGACCTTTTGCAGGAAGGCACAGGCGTCGGGGCCTTCGACCCGCAGCTTGCCGAAGGAGGTCATGTCGTAGGCGCCCACCGTCTCACGGATGGCCTTGTGCTCCGCGGCAGCATAGTCGAACCAGTTCTGGCGACCCCAGCTGTATTGATAGTCGGCAGTCTCACCGCGCGCAGCAGCTTCAGGAGGCAAGAACCAGTTGGGGCGCTCCCAACCCGCCGCCTCGCCAAAGCAAGCCCCGCGCTCCTTCATGGGGTAATAGAAGGGCGAACGCCGCAGCCCGCGCGAGGTCGCGTATTGGCGATAGGGGTAATGGTCCGCATAAAGCAGTCCCAAGGTCTCAGACACGCGTTCTGCCAGGTAGGCTTTGGTGCCCTGCATTGGCTCCATGCGGCGGATGTCCACGTCCCAAAGGTCTACCGGCGGTTCGCCCGCGTCCATCCATTCCGACAGGACCTTGCCCGCGCCGCCCGCTGACTGAATGCCGATGGAGTTAAAGCCCGCCGCGATCCAAAAGCCTGGCAGCTCGGGCGCCTCACCCAGCAAATAGCGGTCGTCGGGCGTGAAGCTCTCTGGCCCGTTAAAGAAGGTGGCGATGCCTGCATTTTCCAGCATAGGCACCCGGTTGATGGCCTTTTCCAACACCGGCTCGAAGTGGTCAAAATCGTCGGGAAGGGTCAGGAAGGCCGAGTCTTCCGGGATACCATCGACCGCCCAGGGCTTGGACTTGGGCTCAAAAGCGCCCAACAGGATTTTACCCGCGTCCTCTTTGTAGTAGGCCCACTCGTCGGGCACGCGCAACACCGGCAGATCGCGGCGCAGATCGGGGATGCCTTCGGTCACGATGTAGAAGTGTTCGCAAGCCTGCAACGGCACGTTGACCCCGGCCATTTTACCGACCTGACGGCCCCACATCCCGGCAGCGTTCACGACATAAGGCGCTGAAATTGTGCCGCTTTCTTCGCCTTGCCGCCAGCTGACACCGGACGCGCGGCCATTGTGGGTCGAAACGCCAGTGACCTTGACGCCTTCAACGATCTTGGCTCCCTGCTGGCGCGCACCTTTGGCCAGCGCCAAGGCAATATTGGCCGGATCAGCCTGACCGTCTGAGGGCAAAAACAGGCCGCCTTCAACGCCGTCGGTATTGAGATAAGGGTACTTGTCCTGACACTCTTGCGGGCTGAACCAATGCGCTTCTAGGCCAAAGGTCTTGGCCATGGACATGCCGCGCAGCATCTCCTCCTTGCGTGCTGGACTCAAAGCCAGGCCCAGGGAGCCGAACTGGCGAAAACCCGTGGCGACTTCGGTCTCGGCTTCCAAGCCGGTATAGAGATCGGCCGAATACTTGGCCAGCTTGGTCATATTGAGCGTTGCGCGCATCTGACCGATCAGGCCCGCTGCGTGCCAAGTCGTGCCCGATGTCAACTGTTTACGCTCCAGCAGCACGATGTCCTGCCAGCCCAGCTTAGCCAAATGATAGGCGATCGAGCAGCCGACGACACCGCCGCCAATAATGACGACTTTGGCCTCTTGCGGCAGGGTCTGAGATGCGGACATGCGGGCCTCCCTTCAGGAACACTTTTTGCGTTTCCTGCAACCTGGCAAGCCAAAACATCCAGGGCTTTTCAATCTGCGCCATGGACGGCGAAAATCCGAGGCCGGTTTTCAGCCAGACGCCCCCGATCACTCGACTTCATCTAACTGCCAGGACCGCAGGGCCCGCCGTTCGCCAAATCGCCACGAATAGTCCCGGTTACCGCTATCGGAATAGTACATGCCCTGACTATCGACGAAGACGTGCGACAAGGAACGATCACCACCGACAAGTGCCAGCGGGTGACAAAATGCTTTGTAGGCAATTGGCGAAACAAATAACCAGTCCCGCCCGTCTCTTTCATACAGCGCAAAGGTCACCGAGCCCCAAAACCCGTCGCGATTAATCGAGGTCACCCAATCATCCGTCTTCGTGAAATATCGCTTGCCAAAAACGCGGTTCCGCAGCCGCGCAACCTCGCCTGCCTGCAAGGGAACCGAATGGTCGGCCAGGTAAGCATCAAAATCGATGTTGTAGTTGCTAACGCGAAGTGGCTCTATCTGATTGTCCAATTCGCAGCCCAGCCACATGGCAACAGAGGAAAGAGCCGTAACCGCCAGCACCAAAAAGCCCACCTTCACCACGAGCAAGGCCGCGCAGACCAAGATCGCGATCTTTTCCAAAAACCGCTTTAGCATTGCGTCAGACGGCAGCCGTCATTTGCAAGCTTCACGTCG
>JAUIHE010000034.1 GCA_030432195.1 Alphaproteobacteria bacterium | reverse complement strand
AGATTTCAATGTCTGGGACGGTCGCCGCAATCCTATGCGCAGCCGCGGCCATACGGGCGTTTGGGAAATCTTCATGCCTGGTCTGCAAGCTGGCGAGATCTATAAATACGAGCTGATTGGCCAAGGCGGCCAGGTGCTGCCTTTGAAGGCTGATCCTTATGGCTTTGGCAGTGAGCATCCGCCGAAGACCGGATCTGTCGTGCGCCGCTTGGATCAGCACGACTGGCGTGATGATGCATGGATGGCCGCCCGTGCGCGCCGGAACCAGATCGACCGCCCTATTTCAATCTATGAAGTCCACCTAGGCTCTTGGAAGAAGGTGCCTGAAGAGGGCAATCGCGCGCTGTCCTATGAAGAACTGGCGCGTGATCTGGTGGCCTATGTCCAAGATTTGGGCTTTACCCACATCGAACTCATGCCGATCAGTGAGTACCCGTTCGATGGTTCGTGGGGCTATCAGCCCGTGGGCTTGTTTGCGCCCACAATCCGCCACGGCGTGCTGGAGGAATTCCGCGCGTTGGTCGAAGCCTGTCATGCCAGCGAGCTGGGGCTCATCATTGACTGGGTTCCCGGGCACTTCCCCGAGGATGCGCACGGACTGGCCCAGTTCGACGGCACGCCGCTCTATGAGCACGCCGATCGCCGCGAGGGCTTTCACCCCGATTGGAACACGCTGATTTTCAATTATGGGCGCCGTGAGGTCGCGAACTTCTTGATCGCCAACGCGCTCTATTGGCTCCAGGAACACCATATTGACGGCCTGCGCGTGGACGCGGTGGCTTCTATGCTCTACCGCGATTATTCGCGGGCGCCGGGTGAGTGGGTGCCAAACGTCTTTGGTGGCCGCGAAAACTTGGAAGCGATCGACTTCTTGCGCCGCATGAATGAAGTGGCCTATGGCGAGGTGCCGGGCATTATGACGGTAGCCGAAGAGTCGACGGCTTTTCCGGGAGTCTCTTCACCAACCGATGCGGGCGGCCTTGGGTTTGGCTATAAGTGGAATATGGGCTGGATGAACGACAGTCTGTCTTACATGAGCAAAGACCCCATCCATCGCAAATACCATCACCACAAGATGACCTTCGGGTTGCACTATGCCTTCTCGGAGAACTTCATTTTGCCGTTGAGCCACGATGAGGTGGTGCATGGCAAGGGTTCGCTTCTGGAGCGGATGCCCGGTGGCGGTGACGAAAAATTCGCCAACCTGCGCGCTTACTACGGCTTCATGTGGGGCCATCCCGGCAAGAAACTGTTGTTCATGGGCAGCGAGTTTGCCCAGGGCGGCGAGTGGAACCACAATCAAAGCTTGGACTGGCACCTGTTGGCACACCCCTGGCATCAGGGCGTGCAGAGCCTGGTTCGTGATCTAAACCAGCTCTATCGTGAGGTGCAAGCCTTGCATCAACTGGACAGCAAGCCGCAAGGTTTTGAGTGGGTCGAAGAAGGCGCACACGAAGAATCGATCTTTGCTTGGCTCCGCTATGATGTGGAGCGCAGGCGCCCGGTTCTGGTAGTGAGCAATTTCACCCCTGTTGAGCGTCGCGATCGGCGCATCGGTGTGCCCTATGCGGGCTATTGGGCAGAGCGCATAAACACCGACTCGCACCACTACGGCGGCGGCGGGCGTGGCAACATGGGCGGCGTCAACAGCCAAGCCGTGGCGGCATCAGGGCGTCCCTACTCGCTGACGCTGACGGTGCCGCCCTTGTCTACGCTGATCTTTGAATTTCAGGGCGACTAGAGGAAAGCCCGAGCAACCGCTCTCGAATGCGATGCTGCATTCGCGGCACTATCAGACAAAGAGAGCGCCCAGTGAGGGTAAGACAACGATACGCGCTCTAGCGCCTTTGGCCCCCACAAATTGGATGGGTCAAGAAATAAAATAAGGGCTCAGCAAGAAGCCGTCACAATCCCAAGGGCCGCTATCCGGCGGCCCTGTATCTAGGAGGCAACATGGAACGAGAATATCAACGCCTATCACAACAGACCATGGCCTTTGTGTTGGCTGGTGGGCGCGGCAGCCGCCTGAAGGAGCTGACCGACAGACGCGCCAAACCCGCGGTCTATTTTGGCGGTAAGAGCCGCATCATCGACTTTGCCCTGTCTAACGCGGTGAACTCGGGCATTCGTCGGATTGGGGTCGCGACCCAGTACAAGGCCCACAGCCTGATCCGCCACCTACAACGCGGCTGGAGCTTCTTCCGTGCAGAGCGCAATGAATTTTTGGATATTCTGCCTGCATCCCAGCAGCTGAATGAAGAAAACTGGTACAAAGGCACCGCCGATGCGGTGACCCAAAACATCGACATTCTGCGCGCCTATGGGCCCAAATACATTCTGATCTTGGCGGGCGATCACATCTATAAGCAAGACTACTCGCTGATGATTAAACAGCACGTCGAGACGGGCGCTCAGGTCACGGTTGGTTGTATTGAGGTGCCGCGCATGGAGGCGACGGGCTTCGGGGTCATGAAGGTGGATGAGAGCGATCGCATATTGGAGTTTGTCGAAAAACCCGCCGATCCACCTGCCATGCCGGGCCAACCCGATTTGGCGCTGGCCAGCATGGGCATCTATGTCTTTGAAGCGGAATATCTCTATGATCTGTTGATAGCCGATGCGGCCAACCCGAATTCCAGCAATGATTTCGGCAAAGACATCATCCCGCAGATTGTGGCTCAGAACGGTGCGGTCGCGCACCCGTTCAGCCGCTCTTGCGTGCGCAGCGGCGCCGAGCCCAAGCCCTATTGGCGTGACGTGGGGACGATTGACGCCTTTTGGCAAGCCAACATCGACTTGACCGACTTCACCCCAGAGCTGGATCTATATGATAATGACTGGCCGATTTGGACCTATTCAGAGCTGACCCCGCCGGCAAAGTTCATTCACAACGAGGACGGTCGCCGTGGCCATGCTTTGTCTTCCATGGTGTCGGGGGGCTGTATCATTTCGGGCTCTCAGCTGCATCGCTGCTTGCTCTACACCGGCGTTCGCACGCACTCCTATTCCCAGCTTGAGGGCGTTATCGCCATGCCGCACGTGACCATCAATCGCAACGCGCATCTAACCAACGTGGTGATCGATAAGGACGTGGTGATCCCAGAAGGTCTGGTGGTTGGCGAAGATCCTGAGCTGGACGCCAAGCGTTTTCGCCGCTCTGATAATGGTATCTGCCTGATTACCAAGCCTATGATCGACCGATTGGAGCTCTAGCCCTTATGCAACTGCTCTATTTGGCTTCGGAGTGCGCGCCCTTCGTCAAAACAGGCGGGCTGGCGGACGTGATCGGCTCGGTGCCCAAGGCGCTGAGCGCGCTGGGCCTGCGTAGCCGCATTATGCTGCCCGCCTATCCCGCGTTGGCGGCGTTGGCAGGCGCAGGACGCAGTGTGTGGCAGGGGGACGATTTGTTCGGCGGTCCAGCGCGCTTGCTGGCGGTCGAGGCCGAGGGGCTGGAGCTGTTGTTGCTTGATGCCCCACATCTGTTCGCGCGAGCGGGCGGGTTCTATCTTGATGAACGCGGCCAAGACTATGGAGACAATGCTCAGCGCTTTGCTGGCCTGGCTTGGGTGGGTGCCGAGGTCGCAATCCATGGCATCGACGGCTGGAAGCCGGATATGGTCCATGCCCATGACTGGCAAGCCAGCCTGGTTGCTGCCTACTTGAAGCAGGCGCCAGAGCAGACCCCGCCTTGCATCACCACCATCCACAATATCGCCTTCCAGGGTCTGTTTGACCCCGGTCTGCTGGGTCCTTTGGGTCTTTCGCCAGACCTGTTCCATCCGGACGGGATGGAATACTATGGCCGCTTGGGTTTCTTGAAGGCGGGGCTAGCCTTTAGCCAAGCCGTGACCACGGTGAGCCCAACCTATGCCAAGGAACTCATGACGCCAGAGTTTGGTATGGGCCTGGAGGGACTGCTGCACGTCCGTCACCGCGATTTTTCCGGGATTCTCAACGGCATTGATCTGGAGGCCTGGGATCCCCAAACCGACGATCAGTTGGCCGCCAACTATGGCCCGAAAGACCTGGGCGGCAAAGCCACCAACAAGAAAAAACTGGCCGAGCGTTTTGGCATTCAATACGAGGCCAGCACGCCCCTGTTCTGCGTCATTAGCCGCTTGACCCGGCAAAAAGGGCTCGATCTGCTGTTGGAAGCCGTGCCAACCTTGGTTGCGCGGGGCGCAAAGCTGGTGGTGTTGGGCACGGGTGATCCAGATTTGGAGTCCGGCTTTCGGGCCGCAAACCGCCGCTTTCCCGACTCGGTGGGCTGCGTCATCGGCTATGATGAGGGCCTTGCCCATCTGTTGCAAGGCGGCAGCGACGCTATTTTGATCCCCTCGCGTTTTGAACCTTGCGGGCTGACCCAACTCTATGGCCTACGCTATGGAACCCTGCCGGTGGTGGCGCGCACGGGCGGTCTGGCGGATACCGTGATTGACGCCAACGAGGCGGCGCTGATGCGCGGCTGCGCAACCGGCGTTGTGCACGAAGCTGGTCATCTGGATGCCCTGGAACTGGCCCTGCATCGCGTCTGTGATCTCTTTTCCGATCAACAGCGCTGGTCTTCCATGGTCGCGGCCGCCATGGCCCATCCTGTGGGATGGCAAGGCTCGGCGCAGGCCTATTTTCAGCTATATCGTCGTGTTTTGGCCGCCGACGGCAGGACAGTAGCCGATGCGCCGCCGCCCGCCGACCAAACCGCGGGCTCCTCGACAAAGCCAGCGCCAAAGGCCGATGCGGCGCCTGCAGTCGGTTCGCCGCCCAAGGCCAGTGACGTGCCCAAGGCCAGTGACGTGCCTAAGGCCAGTGACGTGCCTAAGGCCAGTGACGTGCCCAAGGCCAGTGACGTGCCCAAGGCCAGTGACGTGCCAAAGAGCCAATCGACAGTGGTGCCGCCCCCTCTCAAGACGTCTGCGGAGGCAGCAGGCGCGCCATTGGCGACAGAGCCAAATGCTCAGGCCCCCAATACGGCCAAGGCTGATGCGGCCACGCCCGCCACGGCCACCCCCGCACCCAGCAAGACCTCCGTCGCCACTGGCAAGGCCCAAGGCGGCAACAAGAGGCAAAAACCCGCCTCTGGCAAGAACGGCGATAAGGCAAAGGGCTAGCTGGAATGAGCATGCGCATGCAGGCCGGGCGCCCGGACCCCTTGGGCAGCTTCTTCGACGGGCAGGGCTGTAATTTTGCTCTGTTCACGGCCCACGCGGAGCGGGTCTTGTTGTGCCTCTTCGATGAAGACGGCAGCGAAGAAATCGCCCGCTATGCTTTGCCGGAACGCAGCGGCGACATATGGCACGGCTATCTGCCGGGCATCCAGCCGGGGCAGTGTTATGGCTATCGCGTCGAGGGCCCCTATGCTCCTGAGCAAGGCCATCGCTTTAATCCCAACAAGCTGCTGTTAGACCCCTACGCGCGCAGCTGGAAGGGCCAGCTGGGCGACGATCCGGCGCTCTGTGGTTTCGACCTGACGGGCGGCGGCGATGATCTTAGCTTTTGTTCCCGCGATAGCGCTGCCTTCATGCCAAAGGCGCAGGTATTCGATCCGAAAGAATTTGTCCCACAACCAAGCAAACTGCCGCCTCTGGCGCCGACGGATCGGCGCGGACCCATCTATGAGGCGCACGTTAAGGGCCTAACTCAGCGCCACCCCGATATTCCAGAAGCCTTGCGCGGCAGTTATGAGGCGCTGGCCCATCCGGCCATGCTGGCGCTCTATAAGGCCTTGAGCCTAGGCGCGATCGAGCTGTTGCCCGTACAGGCCTTTGCAGACGAACGCGCACTGCTGCGCCGCGGCTTGACGAATTACTGGGGCTATAACACGCTTGGGTTCTTCGCGCTGGAGCCGCGCTATATGGGACCAAACGGGCGCGCCGGCTTCCGCGCTGCGGTGCAGGAGTTGCAGAGCGCGGGCCTGCGGGTCTTCTTGGATGTGGTCTATAATCACTCGGCTGAGAGCGACCAACTGGGACCGACCCTCAGTTTTCGCGGGATCGACAATGCTTCTTATTATCGGCTGATGCCGGGCGATGGGCGTTACTATATCAACGATACAGGCTGCGGAAACACGCTGAACCTCAACCATCCGCAAGTGCTGCGCCTCGTCATGGATAGTCTGCGTTTTTGGGTGCAAATCATGGGCGTTGACGGCTTTCGGTTCGATTTGGCGGTCTGCATGGGGCGTGAGCCGCATGGCTTTGAAACCCACAGCCGGTTGCTTGCCGCGATTGCCCAAGATCCTGTCTTGCGGCGCGTGAGCCTGATTGCCGAGCCCTGGGATATAGGTCCGGGGGGCTATCAATTGGGGGGCTTTCCGGCCGATTTCAGCGAATGGAACGATCAGTTTCGCGATTCAACGCTGCGGTTTTGGCGGGGCGATGAAAACAGCGCCCAGGCTTTGGCGACTTGTTTGCTTGGCAGCGCCGATCGCTTCGACCACAGCGGGCGGCGGCCCTGGGCCAGCCTCAATTTTGTAACCGCCCACGATGGCTTTACCCTGGCTGACACAACACGCTATCTGCAACGCCACAACTTGGCCAATGGCGAAGGCAATCGCGACGGCCACCCCATGAACCACAGCGACAATTTCGGCGTTGAAGGACCAAGCGACGATCCTTCGATCTTGGCAGCGCGCGCGCGCCGTCAGCGCAATTTGTTGGCAAGTTTGTTTTTGGCGCAGGGCTGGCCTATGCTGCTTGCTGGCGACGAGCTGAGCCACAGTCAGGGCGGCAACAACAACGCCTATTGCCAGGATAATGAGACGACCTGGCTTGATTGGCACAACGCCGATCCAGATCAGCTAGCCTATGTTCGCGCTCTTTCTGCTCTGCGTCAGGCGTTGCCGGCGCTGCATCAAAGCTGCTACCTACACGGCCAGCCCCTGGAGGGCAGCGGCTCGGCCAACGTCGAATGGCTAGCCCCCGATGGCGATTCTCCCGATTGGAGCGATGACCATTTGTCGAGCCTTGCCCTTTTGATGCGCCCCGAAGCGGGCCAGGATTGGCTGCTGTGTTGCTTTCATCGGCGCAAGGAGCCGCAGAGCTTTGCCCTGCCCATTTGCCCGCCGGGCCACGAATGGTTGCTGGTTCTAGATACGCGCCACAACGGCGCCGCCGCCCAGTGTGAGCAGCGCCT
This sequence comes from Alphaproteobacteria bacterium, assembly GCA_030432195.1. Classification (GTDB taxonomy): domain Bacteria; phylum Pseudomonadota; class Alphaproteobacteria; order UBA7985; family JAUIBT01; genus JAUIBT01. The sequence continues at coordinate 15,719 of JAUIHE010000034.1, read as the reverse complement.
TGCGGGCCCTAGTTTCGAAATGGCGGGCGAGAGCCTGGCGGTCATGGCGTTGGCCCCGCAAATCAATCCCCCTCATACGGCTGCGCCGCCAGCATTCGCGCGCGTGCAGTAATTCGGTAAAGGAGAAATCACCCATGGCAGTCCAAAACATAGCGATACAGCCGTTTGAAGGCCAAAAACCGGGCACTTCTGGTCTGCGAAAGAAAACGCGCGTCTTTATGGAGCCCGGCTTTCTGGAGGCTTTTGTCCAATCGATATTCCAGGCCACGGGCGGCGGCCAAGGCAAGACCTATACTCTGGGTGGCGACGGGCGCTATTTCAACAAACAGGCTATCCAGACCATCTTGAAAATGGCAGCGGCCAATGGGGCCAAGCGGGTCATCGTCGGCCAGAATGGCTTGTTGTCAACACCAGCTTCATCGCATCTCATTCGCCTCAATAAGACTGACGGCGGCTTTATCTTGTCTGCTAGTCACAATCCCGGTGGCCTTGATGAGGATTTCGGGTTGAAATTCAACGCCGCGAATGGGGGGCCTGCACCCGAAGCCATGACCGAGGCCATGTATGCCGCCAGCCAGACCATAGAAAGCTATGCCATCAGCGATGCGGACGATGTTGATCTGTCCGTTTGTCAGCCCACGAGGCTCGACGGCATGCAGGTAGACGTCATTGATCCGGTCGCCGACTATCATGATCTGATGCGCGAGCTATTCGACTTTGACGCCATTCGCGGCCTGTTCGCCAGCGGTTTTACGATGGTGTTCGATGCCATGCACGCGGTAACAGGCCCCTACGCCAAAGCTATCATCGAGGGCGACCTTGGGGCGGCGCCGGGCAGCGTGCGCAATGCAGTGCCCCTTGAGGACTTCGGCGGCGGGCATCCCGACCCCAACCCCATATGGGCCAAGGAGTTGATGACGGCGGTCATGGGCAGCGATGCGCCTGATTTCGGCGCCGCATCGGACGGTGACGGCGATCGCAACATGATCACAGGGCGCGGGATCTATGTCTCGCCATCTGACAGTTTGGCGGTTCTGGCGGCCAATGCGACCGCCGCGCCCGCCTACGCCAAAGGCCTAGCTGGAATTGCGCGCTCCACGCCGACAAGCGCCGCCGCCGACCGGGTGGCTGACGCTCTGGGCATCGAAGCCTTTGAGACCCCGACCGGCTGGAAATTTTTCGGCAACCTGCTGGACGCGGGCCGCGTGACTATCTGCGGCGAAGAAAGCGCCGGCACCGGCTCAGACCACGTGCGCGAAAAGGACGGCCTCTGGGCGGTACTGCTCTGGCTCAATATTCTAGCGGTACGAAAGACCTCCGTGGCGGAGATCTTGGCCACGCACTGGCAACGCTACGGTCGTGACTATTATTCTCGCCACGACTACGAAGCGCTTGAGGTCAGCAAAGCCAATGCCGTAATGGAGCAAATCCGCGGCCAGCTGGGCGATTTGGGGGGCCAACAAATCTGCGGCCTCACCGTGAGCCATGCCGATGAGTTTGCATATGAGGACCCGATCGATGGCTCCATCAGTCGCAATCAGGGCCTACGGATCTATTTTGAGGGCGCGCGGGCCGTGTTGCGCCTGTCGGGCACTGGCACGCAAGGGGCGACACTGCGGGTCTATCTGGAGATCTATGAGCCTGCAAATGGCGATCACAGCCAAGAACCGCAGGCGGCGCTGGCGCCCTTGCGCGATGCGGTACGCCTGTTGGGCCGCTTTGATGATTTGCTGGGGCGCAGCGAACCCGACGTCATTACCTGAGCTAGAGCAAGCCGTGAATGAGTGGCAATACGAACGAGCATGGACTTGCGTTAGAAATCAGTCAGCTAGAGCGGAGGGCTGTTGCAACGCCAGCGCCCGACGCTCTAAGTCCCGCAAATACGGCCCTAGCCGCTCCATTGCAGAGGGTAAGGACGGAGCTAGCAGTAGGCCAAGCCAAGAGGGCAGAGGATAGACCCCGCGAAGATCGGTCCCCACAATTCAATAAGATCAAAGGGACACCACAATGCGATTCTTGCGTCTTTTCCTTATTCCGGCGGTGCTGCTGGTCAGCCTAGGCGCGGCCGGTTCTGCTCAGGCCTGTGCCTTTTGCGGCTTGAACATGTACCAAATCGTCAATGTTAAGAACTGGGCGAGCTTGCGGGCCACCCCGTCCACCAAAGCGCAACGCTTGGCTAAGGTGCCGCGCGGTGAAACCGTGGTGGCCAATGGCCCCACGCACCAGACGATTTATCACGAGTGGATACAGGTTCACTTTGACGGCCAAACGGGCTGGATACCCACAGACTACTTGCGCTTTATCGGCGTTGTCGGCGATCCGGGCAACAACGTTCCACAGCCGCCCGCGGGCTATGACAATGCCACCTCTTGCGGCGGCATCGTGCGCGCGCGCCCCTCGACGGAATCGCGCCGGGTCACGTCGCTTCGCCAAGGCAAGCGCGTGGAAATTCTTGCACCAACCGGCGTTTGGATGAATGGCTATGAGTGGTACCGCATCGCCTTTGATGGCCGCAATGGCTACCAGTGGGGCGGTATCTTGAGTGCCGATGACCAGCGTGCTGGATCTTACGTCGGCTGCTAACGCAGGCCCCAGAGCGTCGGGCCCTAGAGCGTCGGGCGCTGGCGTTGCAACAGCCCTCCGCTCTAGCTGACTGATTTCTAACGCAAGTTCTTGCTCATTCGTATTGCCACTCATTCACGGCTTGCTCTAGCTGACGGAGCACAATCGGGCGATTTCGCGCTGACAAACTGCGCGAATAGCTCGCTTGGGCTTGCTCACGCGATGTCAATGTATTGGCATAGATGCACCTCGATAGACAGGCACGTGGAGGCCGACAGCAATGTTTTTAGTTTGGCGTGGATATGGGATCTTGGTCCCGATCGTTGTGATCGTAGCGTTCTTTGCGCTCGTGCTCATCAATCAATCGCTGGGGTTGCCCGATGCCCTTATTATCTTTCTGACGGGCCTGCTGCCCGGCGCCTTCTTGTGGTGGTTTGGGCGCAAAGTGAACGATCCGAGCAAAGACAGAATTGTACAAGATGTAGCGACAGGTGAAATGGTTCGCCTCAAGTCGCGCCACGATTTCTTCTGGATCAAGATCGAGCATTGGGCGGTGGTGCTGGTGGTTGCCGCCCTTGTGATCGCAGTCGTGAACCTGTTCTAGCCTTGTTTGCCCGGGTCCTGAACCTGGCGTTTCGTTTCAACGTGTGTCGTGGCGGAATAATACGAACGCCGCGCCGCAGTGACTGCTTTGCTTCTTTTTAAGTTGTTGCGACACAAGCAAAATCGCCGTCTTGCTTGGTATGGAGCGACGCGGCTTTGGTATAATCGGCAAGCTCCTGCTTGCTGGGTCCACCATTTGCCGGGTCCGGGCCAGGGAACGGGAATTTGTTCGATGTGTGAGCTGTCGCACGAGGGGTTGACCGTCAGGCCATCCAGGCGTTTTCGACAACTTCCATGTTCCCGTCTTCATCTAACAGCACAGCATCAAAACGGCAGGTCGCCCCAGTAAATTCCGGATGGTCGGCCAGCCAGATTTCGGCGGCGCGTGCGATACGGGCCTGTTGGCGCGGTTGCAGGGATTCACCAGCTTGGCGCAGCGACTTGCGGCGCTTAACCTCGGCAAATACAATAATGTCGCCGAATAGGGCGTGGGGCTGACGTAGCACAATGTCAATTTCGCCGCCTTGGGTACGGCACCGCTGACCCAGGACTTCAGCACCGCTGGCCTGATAGGTCTCGCAGGCTCTCGCCTCACCCGCCAGCCCGCGCTGATAGCTGGTCAGCGTCGGCGATGCCTCACACAGTTGTGCGTCATCGGCTCTGTTCTTTGAGTTTAAGCGCGCGTTCATAGACCAGTTTTTTCTTTGTTCCACTTATGTTTGTGACATAGGCCACCGCGTCTTTCAAGCTGTTTTCTCGCATGGCATCCTCAAGCATAGCATCTAAGTCGCCTTCGCTGGGCGCTTCTGCGGGCGCAGGCGGCGCGATCACCACCACGATTTCCCCTTTGGGCGCGCCCTGCAATTGGTAGTGTTGGGCAAGCTGCGAGAGGGTTCCTCGGCGGCTCTCCTCATAAAGCTTGGTGAGCTCGCGACAGACCGCAGCCGAACGATCGCCCAGCGCCTCACTGGCGTCCGCCAGCATGGCGGCTAGGCGCGATGGCCCCTCGTAGAAGATCAGGCTGGCGGGTATCTGGGCTAGCTCCGATAGGGCCTTGCGCCGTGCGCCGCTTTTTGGAGGCAAGAAGCCTGCAAAAAAGAAGCGATCACTCGGCAGACCCGCCAGCACAAGGGCGGTGGTGGCCGCCGTCGGGCCGGGGGCCACCTGCGGCTCCAAGCCTTGCTCGATCACCGCTTGCACCAGCTTATAGCCCGGATCGGAAATCAGCGGCATGCCCGCGTCGCTAACCAGTGCGATGGACTGGCCTTGTTCCAAGGCCTCGATGATGCGCGGGCGCAGCGCTTCGGCATTGTGCTCGTGGTAGGCCCGGCAGGGGGTCTTGATGCCAAAATGGGCGCAGAGTTTGCCCGTCACGCGCGTATCTTCGCAATAGATCATATCAGCCGCGTGCAAAGCCTTGAGCGCCCGCGGGCTCAGATCACCCAGGTTGCCGATCGGCGTCCCAACGATGGTAAAACGGCCGCTCGCGGGGGCCTCGTTTGCGCGATTGCTGCTCATGGCTGGGCCCTTTCTGCTGCTGCTAAGGCGGATATCAAACCCTTACCAAGGCACCAAGGATGGCGTCCAGTCGTTCTATTCCGGCGTCGCTGGCACTTAGAATGCGCGTCTTCTCGCCGCCGTGCAAGGCCAGGTCGCCCGATTGGCACAAACGGTCCAACATCACCCAGTCCAACAGGTCCTCGGCGGGGCGCCTAGCCAGAGACTCCAAGCGCGCCAGGGGGAGGCCTTCCGCCAGGCGCATGCCCATAATCAGGGCTTCTTGCCAGGCATCGTCGGCCTCAAGGCTCTGCCAGTGGCGGGTTGCGTGGCCTTGGTCTTGGCAGCACTGAAGCCAAGCGGCAGGGGCCTTGTGCTGGCGGCTGGCCCAGCGCTGGCCGTTGAGGGTCAGGCGGCCATGCGCTCCCGGCCCGACGCCTACATAGTCTTGATAGCGCCAATAGCACAGATTGTGACGCGATTCCTGGCCGGGCTTGGCGTGGTTCGAGACTTCGTAGGCAGGCAGGCCCGCATCGGCCAGACGCTGACGGGTAGCCATAAATTGATCGGCGGCGGGCTCGTCGTCCAGCGGCTGCCAGAGCCCGCGTCGGACTTCAGAGGCAAAGACGGTGTTGGGCTCGATGGTGAGTTGATAAAGCGAGATGTGGTCAGGCTGAAGGGCCAGCGCTTGATCCAGCTCGGCCAGCCAGGCCTGCAAGTTCTGATTGGGTCGGGCATAGATCAGATCAAGCGAGGCCCGGTCAAACAAGCGGCGCGCCAGCTCCCAAGCGGCCAACCCCTCTGCGGCGCTGTGCTGGCGGCCCAAAAAGCGCAAGTCGGCATCGTCCAGAGCTTGCAGGCCGATCGAGACCCGGTTCACCCCCGCAGCGCGATAGCCCGCAAAGCGCCCGGCCTCTGCCGACGTGGGGTTGGCCTCCAAGGTGATTTCTGGCTGGTCATGATAGCCCCATAGGCGCTCGATCGTCTCCAGTAGGCCGCCGACCAAGCCTTCGGGCATCAGCGAAGGCGTGCCCCCGCCAAAAAAGACCGACGTTACGCGCCGATTGGGGGTGAAGGCCGCAAAATGAGCCAGCTCGTCCTGATAGGCCTGCAACCAAGTCTGCGGGTCCGGCGTCGCCTCAGCAACGAAGGAGTTGAAATCGCAATAGGGGCACTTGGCTTTGCAAAACGGCCAGTGCAGGTAGATCGCAAAGGCCGTCTCGCCTGGCGCAACGCGCGTCATCGGGCTGCTAGCGTCGATCATCTAGGCGAGGCACGCCGCGATGAGTTGCTCAAAGGCGCGCGCGCGGTGGCTCATGGCGTGCTTTGCGGCGGGCTCCAGCTCGCCAAAGGTCTGGTCATAGCCACTGGGAATGAACAGCGGGTCATAGCCAAAGCCGTTTTGCCCGCGTGGCGCATCGGCAACCTGACCGTCAATGCGCCCCTCAAAGCTTTCAACGTGGCCGTCGGGCCAAGCCAGGGTCAGAGCACAGATAAAGGCCGCAGACCGATCCGCGCTGCCGCTTGCCGCCATTTCCTGCAAGACCCGCTGCATGGCGATGCCAAAGTCCTTGCCGGGCCCTGCCCAACGCGCCGAATAAATGCCGGGTGCCCCAGCTAGGGCGTCAACAGCAAACCCGCTGTCGTCCGCCAGAGCCAGCAGGCCCGATGCTTGGGCGGCCGCGCGGGCCTTCAGCTCGGCGTTGCCGATGAAGCTGTCCTCGGTCTCTTCGGGCTCAGGCAGGTCCAGATCGCCTGCCGACACCACGTCCAGGCCATAGGGCGCCAGCAGCGCTCCAATCTCGCGCACTTTGCCGGCGTTGTGGCTGGCGATGACCAACTTGTTTTCTGTGACGCGACGCATGGTCTGGCCTCCTTAGCCCAGATTGAACAGGGCTTGATGCTGGGCGCGGATCAATTCGGCGATACCCTTTTCGGCTAGGTCCATCAACGCATTGAACTGATCGCGCCGGAAGGGTTCGTCCTCGGCGGTGCCTTGGATTTCCACCAGGCCGCCTCTGCCGGTTAAAACGAAATTGGCGTCCACCTGGGCGCTGCTATCTTCCGCGTAGTCTAGGTCCAGGACTGCCTGACCTTCGTAGAGACCGCAAGACACCGCTGCGACCTGATCGGTCAAGGGCAGACTCTTCAGCGCTTTCAAGGACTGCAGGTGGCTACAGGCCAAGTGCAGCGCGACATAGGCCCCGGTAATGGACGCACAGCGGGTGCCGCCGTCGGCCTGGATGACATCGCAATCGACCTTGATTTGACGTTCGCCCAACGCCGTAAGGTCGGTCACGGCGCGCAGCGAGCGGCCGATCAGTCGTTGGATTTCCTGGGTCCGACCCGATTGTTTGCCGCGCGCGGCTTCGCGATCCATGCGGCTATCCGTCGAACGGGGCAGCATGCCGTATTCTGCCGTCACCCAGCCCTTGCCGCTGCCGCGCAGCCAAGGCGGAATACGCTCGTCCACGCTGGCGGTGCATAGGACGTGTGTGTCGCCCATTTTGATGAGACAAGAGCCCTCGGCGTACTTGTTGACGTGGGGTTCGATGGAGACCGATCGCAGGGCATCGACCTTGCGGCCTGAGGGGCGAGACATAAGCAGACTTCACTTCAAGAATTGACGTTAAATTGGGGCTTGCTTACATGGGATAGAGCGCAAGGGAAAGCCCCAAGACTGGGCAGCAGCCCGACGGCGCGTCCTATTGATCCATGTGAGTGATTGTCAGGTGTCCCAAGATCGGACGATTAGCGATATTTTGACCAGCATCTCCCCGCGTGCCCAAGAGGTGATGCGTGAGATCGCCTTGGCCTATGTCGAACGCGGCGAGCCGGTGGGGTCACGCACCTTGTCCAAGCTCGAGCGCTTGGAGGCTTCGCCGGCCACCATCCGTAATGTCATGGCGGATCTAGAGGACTTGGGGCTGTTGTATTCGCCGCACACCTCGGCCGGGCGGCTGCCGACCGAAACCGGGCTGCGCTTGTTCGTGGAAGGCTTGATGCAGGTCGGTACGGTCAGCCGTCAGGACCAGGCGCGGATCGAACAGCAGTGCGCTGAGCGGGGCAGTCGCGCCAGCGATGTGATCGAGAGCGCATCAAGCGCCTTGTCCGGCCTGTCGGGCTTTGCGGGGCTGGTCGCCTCGCCAACCACCAACAACGCGCCTTTGAAACAGATCCAATTCACTTTGCTGAGCGATGATTCGGCTTTGGCCATACTCGTTCTGGCGGACGGAACCGTCGAGAACCGCCTATTGCGATTGCCTGCGGGCACGCCCAGTTCGGCCCTAGTGACCGCAGGCAACTACCTGACCCAACGCCTGGCCGGGCTGACCCTGGCCGAAGCGCGTGCCAAGATCGTTACCGACATGGCACGCGACCGCGCTGCTCTGGATGATCATATTCAAAAGCTGGTCGAGCTGGGGGTGGTGACGCCCTCAAACGACGGCCACGACGACGGCGTTCTGATCGTCAAGGGGCAGCTCAATTTGCTGGATAGCGTGGAGGCGGTGGGCGATCTGGCCTCGGTACGCGCCCTCATGCGTTCGTTGGAATCGAGCCAGACCTACCTGAAGCTCATGGAAGCGGCCGATCAGGCCGAAGGTGTGCGTATTTTCATCGGCTCGCAGACCGAACTCTTTGGCCTGTCCGATTGCTCTGTCGTCATCAAGCCCTACCGAAATGCCGATCAGCAAATCATCGGCGCGGTTGGGGTAATTGGTCCCTTGCGCTTGAATTACGGGCGCATCATACCCATGGTGGATTACACGGCTGATGTCATGGGGCGGCTCCTGTCCTGATGGCGCGTTCGCGGCGATCACGCGCAAGCAACATAAGCCACTTTTATTCATAAATTCCAATAAGATGGAACGCTGTAAGTCTATGTCCAACACCAACATGCAAGATCAACACGCAGACGCTCAACAATCGAGCGAAGAAGAAACTGAAATTTTGATTGAAGAAGAAGGCGCTGGCGAAGAAGCTCAAGAAGGAGCGGCTAGCGAGGAAGAAGCGGAGGCAAGCCTTGAAGATCAGTTGGCAAACGCCCTGGATGAGATCGACGCCCTGAAATCAGAAATGGACGGCCACCGGGACCGTGCCTTGCGCGCTGTTGCGGAAGCCGAAAACACGCGCCGTATTGCTCAGCGTGACCGAGAGAATGCCGCTAAGTACGCCGCCGAGCCGCTGGCCAAAGATCTGTTGGAAGTGGCTGAAAACCTGAAGCGCGCTCTAAGCGCGGTTGCGCCGGAAGAAGCTGAAGCCAATGCCGCGCTGAAGCAGGTCATGGAAGGCGTGGCCATGGTGCAACGCGATTTTGAAAACGCCTTTGCCAAGCACCAAATCGAAATCATTGATCCGGTTGGTGAAGGCTTTGACCCGAACGCCCATCAAGCGATGGGTGAGATGGTGACCGCTGACGTTGAGCCCGGCAAGGTCGCCGTCTGCTTTGCGCGTGGCTACAAACTGCGCGACCGCTTGTTGCGTCCGGCCATGGTGCAGCTCGCCCGCGCGCCGGAGTAATACCAAAGCCGCGTCGCTCCATGCCAAGCAAGACAGGGATTTGGCTAGTACTGCTATAACTTAGAAAGGGGCTGTGCGGTCACCGCGGCGCGGCGTTCGTATGACACGGCCGTCTAGCGCACTCAAAGCCCCTGCAGAAGGCCGGAAACTGGCGCCTGCCGGGGCTTTTTTGTTTTAGACCTTCTTCACGAACTGGGACTTGAGGCCCATGGTGCCGTGGCCGTCAACCTTGCCTTCAATGTCATGGTCGCCGCCCAGCAGGCGCAAGTTCTTTGCCTTGGTACCGACCTTGATGACCAGCGATGACCCTTTGACCTTCAGGTCTTTGATGACGGTGACGGTATCGCCGTCTTGAAGCTGGGCTCCGTTGGCGTCCTTGATAATCAGAGTATCATCGTCGCTTTGGTCGGCGGCCTTGGGGTCCCACTCGTGGGCGCACTCAGGGCAGACCAACAGCGCGCCATCTTCATAGGCATAGATGGAGCCGCACGACGGGCAAGGGGGTAATTGCTGGGTATCGCTCATGGCGGTCTCCGAATGGGTTGTATAAAAGCCGTGTCGCTCCATGCCAAGCAAGGCGGCGATTTGGCTTGTATTGCAGTAACTTAGAAAGGCGCAGAATGGTCACTGCGGCGCGGCGTTCGTATTAGAGGGGTTCGATATCGCCGCCGGTATAGACCTGGTGGAAGGCTTCGTAAAAGGCGCCAAAGGTCTCGGTCTCGATCGCCTGGCGCATATCGGCCATAAGGTCTTGATAATACTGTAGGTTATGCCAGGTCATGAGCATGAGGCCCAGAATCTCGTCAGCGCGAATCAGGTGGTGCAGATAGGCGCGTGAATACTGACGGCAGGCGGGGCAGGCGCAAGCTTCGTCCAGCGGGCGCGGGTCATCTTTGTGGCGCGCGTTCTTGATATTAACCGCGCCGCGCCGGGTAAAGGCCTGTCCGGTGCGCCCGCAGCGGGTCGGCAGCACGCAATCGAACATATCGACACCACGCGCCACGGCGCCCACCAGATCGTCGGGTTTGCCGACCCCCATCAGGTAGTGGGGCTTGTCTGCGGGCAGCATATCGACGCAAAAATCCAACGTTTGGAACATCATGGCCTGGCCCTCGCCGACCGCCAGGCCGCCGATTGCGTAGCCTTCAAAGCCGATATCGACCAGAGCCTCTGCGCTCTGTTGGCGCAGGTCGGCGTGAACGGAGCCCTGTTGAATCCCGAACAGCCCATAGCCGTTGCGCTGCTCGAAGGCTTCGCGCGACCGACCTGCCCAGCGCATCGACAACTCCATAGAGCTAGCGGCTTGCTCCTTGCTGCAAGGGTAGGGGGTGCACTCGTCAAAGGCCATGGTGATGGTGGCATCCAACAGGTTTTGGATCTCCATCGAACGCTCGGGCGTCAGGGTGTGGCGCGAGCCGTCAATGTGGCTGCGGAAGGTCACGCCTTCTTCGGTTAGCTTGCGCAGCTCGGCCAGCGACATGACTTGGAAACCGCCTGAGTCGGTCAAAATGGGGCCCGGCCAATTCATGAATTCGTGCAGGCCCCCCAGGCGCGCAACCCGCTCGGCCGTGGGGCGCAACATCAGGTGATAGGTGTTTCCCAAAATGATCTGCGCGCCGGTGCCCGCAACGTTTTCAGGCAGCATGGCCTTGACCGTGCCAGCGGTGCCAACGGGCATGAAACAGGGGGTCTCAATGCTGCCGTGGGCGGTATCGACACGGCCGCGGCGCGCTTTGCCGTCTTGGCTGAGAAGCTGAAATGATAGGCTCATGAAAATCGTTCCAAAAGGCAGGCATCGCCGTAGGAGAAGAAACGGTACTCCTGAGCGATAGCATGGGCGTAGGCGCGCTGCATGAAGTCCAGCGAGGTAAAGGCGGAGACCAGCATGAAGAGCGTCGATTTGGGCAAGTGGAAATTGGTGAGCAGCAGATCGACTTGGCTGAAAGCAAAGCCCGGCGTGATGAAGATATCGGTATCCATCCACCCGGGCGCGCCGTTGGTGGCCTCAAGCGTGCGTAGGCTGGTGGTGCCGACGGCAACAATTCGCCCGCCTGCTTGGCGGGTGCGCGCGATGGCTTCCGCGCTGGCCGGGCTGACTTCGCACCACTCAGAATGCATGCGATGGTCGGCGATATCATCGACCTTGACCGGCAAGAAGGTGCCAGCGCCAACGTGCAGCGTCACGTCACAGCGCTGCACACCCTTGGCCTCAAGTTCGGCCATCAGACGCGGTGTGAAGTGCAGACCAGCGGTGGGCGCCGCGACCGCACCTGCGCGATCGGCAAACAGTGTCTGATAGCGCTGATCGTCAGCCGAATCCTTGCCATTCCGCTTGATATAGGGCGGCAGCGGCATGGCACCATAGAGCTCAAGCGCTTGGGTCAGGTGGTCGAAGTCGTGTTGAAAGGCGAGCGTGACCTCGCCCTCGTTGCGCTCTAATACTTTGGCAACCAACCGGGGGCCGATGACCAGCTCGTCACCCGGGCGGCATTTCTTGGCGGGCTTGGCAAAGGCGCGCCAGCGATCTGGCCCGCCGCCAGCCGCAGCGGCGTGTTGCGACAAATCTTGATGCAGGGTGATCGAAATGCGCGCCTCGCCGCGCTTGGCGGTTAAGCGAGCGGGCAATACCTTGGTGTTGTTTACCACCAACAAGTCGCCCGCGCGCAACAAGGCTGGCAGGTCGCGCACGCTCCGATCCTCTAGGTTCCCGCCAAGACAAGACAGTAAGCGCGCGCTGTCGCGCGGCTCTACCGGCGTTTGGGCAATGCGCTCGGGTGGGAGCTGGAAATCGAAGGCATCGACCTTCATGCGCGGCTAGTCCTGATTTCTGAAACTAGAAAGCAAGGTTACGAGCACCAGGTAGATCGGCAGCAAAACATAGGCCATGGCTACCTTGACGGCAAAATCGCCGGTCGCGACCTGAACCCAGGGGAATTCGGCGCCGACGAGGCCAAAGATGCCCAAGGGCGCGAAGGCCAAGCAATAGAACAGAACCGTATCGACCAGCGAGGCCACCAGCGAGGAGATGACCGGCGCTTGCCAGATGGGGCCGTTGCGCAGGCGGTCGAAGATGGTCACGTCCAGCATTTGGCCCACCAAGAAGGCGGCGCCCGAAGCGATGCCAATGCGGGCGTCCCCGAAGTAGATCGACATGGCGACGCCGACAGCAAAGCCGACCAGCACCACGATGCGCGCGGACGACAGCCCATATAGCCGGTTGGTCACGTCGGTAATCAAGAAGGCGAGCGGAAAGGTAAAGGTGCCGAAGGTGAACCAGTTGGCAAAGTTGATAGAACTGGGGGTGCCAAACCACACATAGTCGGCTTGGATGTCGATGTTGTGGCTCACCAAAAGGTTTGAAGCCAGCACGACAAAGCCCATGGCCACGGCCAGGGCGATCAAATGAGGACGCATCGAAGTCTCCAGAGTTGTCAGGTCGCGAAATAGGCGGCTGGATGCGGGGCTTCAGGGAGCCGAAGCCCGCTCGATAGCAGGATTGCGATCAGGCGCTTGCTATAGCGCTAGCCGCCTGGGCTTGGCAACCGGTTTCGGCGGCAGCAGGGGATCAAGCGGCAGACTTTGCGGATCATAGGCGAAGTGCAGCAGCAAGTTGGCTTGCAGATAGGGCACGAAGTTGTTGTCAGAAATCAGCAGCAGACCGACCCGGCCATCGGCGAGCGGGCGCGCGGCAATGCCCTCAAGATTGGCCTGGGCGATGGAGCCCGCCGGGAACTCGGCGATCAGGCGGGGATGCAGAACGGCGTTGGTTCTTATGGCAGCGACCGGAATTTGCACGACGCGCGCTTCAAAACCCTGGAAATAGGAGACAAAACGGCGCTCAACGATAAAGACGGTCTGCCCGTCGGGCGACAGCGTGGCGCCGGTGGGCGAAAAGTCGGGATGGCTCCGATAGACCAGCGTGGTCCAGCGGCCCTGCTCGTAGATCCAGCCGCGTAAGCCGCCTTGGCGTTTGATGCCTTCGGACAAGGCGAGCAGGCGCCCGTCGGGCAGGTCGGTTAACGCCTCGATGCCGTTCCAGCGGCTCTGTTGCAGAGCGACGGGCTTGGGCAGCGTGCGCGCCGTTAGGTCGCTGTTGTACTGACGCACACGGTCGTTGCGTTCAAAAGCGATGGTCAGGCGCCCGTCGGGTGTCATGGCCAGCGACTCGGCGTCCTTGTTCGCCAGGCGCCGTGGATTGAGGCCCGGCTCCAGCGGAAGGCGCCCAATCTTGCCGGGGCTGACACCCGCCAAAACCCCCTTGGCATCAAAGCGCGCAGGAATGGTGAGCAAGTAACCGCGATCCGTGACGACTGTCAGTTGGTCGCCATCACGCTCCACGAGTAAGCCCGATAGCCCGCCAAAATTGCTGTTGCTGGACGACAACAGTAGGCCCCCCAAATAGGTCAGGCCACCGACCCGTGCCGGGCCGGGCAGGCGGGGCATGAAGGCGATGGCGTGGCCTCGCAAATCGAGATAGTTGGGCAACTGGGGCAGGCGGCTGGCCTGGCTGGCGCTCCATCCCCAAAACACGCCAGCAGCAAGCAAAGCAAGGACAAGGGCGCGCATCCGGGACTTGCCTAACCCAAAGCTGGCCGACCCAGCCGACGAGGCGCCGGGCGGTGGCAACTTGCGATGCGAAGGCGACAAGGTTTTGGGCAAGGGGACGCCTTTTAAGATCAGCCTTTGAAAGCCTTGGCATCCAAGGCTGCTGCAAAAACGGGACGATACGAGAGCGGTTGGCTCAAACGCCCGGCATGCTAAACGAGATAGACCAAAGCTAGAATACAAAAAAGCCCCGCACGCGGCAGGGCTTTGAATGTTTTGTGCCTTTTGATCGGCTGTGAAGGGCGGTCATGGCTCGGCCTAGAAAGGCCTTGGTCTCGCTAATTTAGCCCTGAAGCCGAACGTCGGCAGTCCAGGAGAAGCGCAAAGGAGCCCAGGGGAGCTTAGGAGCCCAGGGGAGCTTAGGAGCCCAGGGGAGCTTAGGAGCCCAGGGGAGCTTAGGAGCCCAGGGGAGCTTAGGAGCCCAGGGGAGCCTAGAGGCGCGCCTGAACTTCTTTCAACGCGCCATCCATATAGCTGGAGGCGTTGCCCGCTGACATATGGTTGGCCAGAACCTTAGCAGCGGCTTGGCCTGCCAGCTCAATCGCACGGGCTTTAACTTCGTCAACGGCGGACAGCTCGGCTTGGCGAATCTTTTGTGCGGCGGCGGCTTGGCGGTTGGCAATTGAGGATTCCAGATCGGCCATCGCTTTGTTGCGCGCGGTCTGAGCGTCGGCCTTGGCTTGCGCCACGATCTTGGCCGCGTCTTCCTTTGCGGCCTCCTGCTTGGCCTTCATTTCGGCCAAGATAGCTTGTGCTTCCTCGCGCAGCTTCTGCGCTTCGGCCAACTGAGAGCGGACCTTGTTGCCGCGCTCGTCCAGCATGCCCAGGATGCTGCTGCCAGCCTTGAACATGACTAGGAAGACAAACAGCAGGACTGCGACAAGAACGATATTCTCGGCAACGAACCAGCCTTCTTCACCGTGTCCACCAGCAGCGTGCGCGGCGTCGGCGGCACCATGGCCACCAGCGTCGGCGGCGTGACCAGCGTCTGCGGCATGAGCGGCTTCAGCAGCCTCGCCGTGGCCAGCCTCGGCATTGCCTTCGGCGGCAGCGGCGCCAGCCAGCGCGAAATTAGTAAGGGCCATGGTCAAGCTGCCAATGACCAGGTTCGAAAAGGATGTCATAGCGATCTTCATTCCGTGCAATCCTTGATCTTAGGCGTTGTTCGACAGAGCGCCGGAAATTGCGCTGCGATCAACAGAGCCAATCAGCTTGTCTACCATAGCGGCGGTCGTCTCTTCTGCGATGGCGGGCAGTTCAGCCAGTGCGGCTTCGCGGGCAGCACGAATGTTGGCTTCGGCTTTTGCGGCCTGTTCGCTCAACTGCTCGTTCAATTCCTTGGAGCGAGCAGCGGCCTCGGCGGCCACCTCATCGGCGACTTTGCGCGCTTGTTCGTGGGCTTCGGCCTTGGCCTGAGCCAGTTGCGCTTCATAGTCGGCGCGAACGTCTTCGGCTTCCTGGCGCATCTTCTCTGCGGCGGCCAAATCGCCGTCGATCTTGCTAGAGCGCGCTTCAAACGTCGCAGCCATACGCGGCAAGACGTAGGCGGTCAGGATGACGTAGAGCGCACCGAAGGTAAGGATGAACCAAAAGATTTGGCCGATGAAGGTATCGACCTGTTGAAACTGAGGCATGTTTGTCTCCTTCGTACAGAGCTCTCGTCGGCGTTAGCGGGCTAGGCGGAGCCTAGGCATAGAGGCAAGGCAACCCTGGGGCGGTAAGCCCGGATCGCAAGGCTTCCAACTCGAAAGCCGAAGCCTTACCTGCAACAAACGCGCCCTTTTGCGAAAGGCCGTGTCGGTTGCAAGGTTCGTATCGTATGCGTGCCGCTGAAGGCGGAGCCTGCGGCTTGCTTGGCTTTTGCTGCTGTCACCCGGCGGCGCGTGTTGACGTGCTGGGTTGTTGCGATCCAAAAGCGAAGCAATCCGGAT
>JAUIHE010000208.1 GCA_030432195.1 Alphaproteobacteria bacterium | reverse complement strand
CAGTTGGCAACAAAGACCCAAGGCGCATCGTCTTGGACGATGGTTTGCATCTCTTGATACAAGCGTGCGCGCTCGCCTTGATCGGTCGCCACCCGCGCGGCTTCCAGCAACTCATCGACTTTGGCGTTCGAATAGTAGCCCGAGTTAAAGCCGCCCTTGTCCGGCCAGGCTTCCGTGCGCAGCGCCAGGAAGGGCAAGGTGTCGGGGTCGTTGGTCATCCAAGCCATTTCAGCCATGTCGGCTTTGCCTTCCAAGCCTGGGTTCACCTCACCAAGGAAGGTGTTCCACTCATAGGTTTGGATCTTCACCTTCAGGCCAACAGCGGCCAGGTCTGCCTGGATGGCCGTGCCCATAGCGACCGGGTCCAGCATGCCAGAACCGCCCTCAGTGACGAAGAAAGTCAGCTCGGCACCCTCAGCACCTGCGGCTTTCAGCAAATCGCGCGCCTTGTCTGGGTCGTAGGGATAAGGGTCCAGCGCATCGTTGTAGGCCCAGGCGAAGGCTGGCGGAGTCGGTCCAGCTGCAACCGCAGCGGTGCCTTCCAGCACATCATTGACCAGCGCTTCCTTGTTGATGGCATAGTTGGCCGCCTGGCGAACGCGCTTGTCGGCAAAGGGGCCTTCCTTGGCGTTCAAGATCAAGAACCAGACGTGGGGGCCAGCTTGCTCGACCAGGTTGAAGCCATTGCCGCTAAACTTCGCCAGCGAGGTTGGCGGCACCTCGACCATCATATCAATGCCACCGGCCAGCATTTCCGCGACGCGGGTGTTGGCATCGGTGATGGGACGGAAGATCACTGCTTGTGTGCCCGCCAGATCGCCCCAGTAGTCGGAGTTTTTCTCGACAACCACAGCCTCGTTCGAGCGCCACTCGGCGAACTTGAAGGGGCCAGTACCAACCGGGTTGCGGCCGTAGTCTTTGCCGCTGGCAGCAACCGCGGCGGGTGAGACAATCAAGCCGGTGGGATAGGCCAAATTCGACAAGAAGGGCGCATAAGGCGCGTTCAGCTTGAACTTAACGGTTTGTGGGTCAACCGCAGTTGTTTCTTGGACGGCAGAAAAGAAGAACGACAGCGGGAAAGGCCCAGTGTTGTAGTAAGGGTGGTCTTCGTTCAGCATGCGGTCAAAGTTGAACTTCACCGCCTCGGCATTGAAATCGCTGCCGTCGTGGAACTTCACACCCGAGCGCAGGTGGAAGGTGTATTCGGTGCCGTCGTCAGAGATTTCCCAGCTTTCTGCCAAACCCGGCGCCACTTCCAGAGTGCCGGGCTTATAGCGGGTCAAACCTTCATAGAGGTTCACCAAGATTCGGAAGTCATTGACCGCTGTCACCGCAGCAGGATCCAACGATTTGGGTTCAGCAACTTGGCCGACTACCAAGACGCCCGGCGGCGTTTGCGCAGAGGCGGACAGCGCCACGCTTCCAAACGCCAATGCGGCCGTGGCTGCGATCAAGCCCCGTCGCGTAAGATGAAATAAGGTCATTACCGTTCTCCCTGTTAGGACGATTTGGGTTATTTATCATGATAATTTGCAATCGTCAATTTATCATGATAAATTCTCTAAAAATTTGATGCAGGACCCCGCATGACATTCTCCATTCTTGCCCATGATCCAGACAGCCATGCTATGGGAGGCGCGGCCGCAACCGGCAGCTTGTGCGTCGGCGGCTGGGTACTCAGAGGGGATGCACGCTTTGGCATGTCCGCCAGTCAAGGCATGTCGCCCAGTACGCTTTGGGGACAAGACGTGCTGGACGCCATGGGGCGTGGCCTGGATGCCAAGTCCGCAGTCGAGCAGATCACCAGCGCCGATGCCGGGCGCAGTCAACGCCAGTTGGCGGCTCTGGATCTTAGCGGCGGAACCGGCGCATTTTCCGGAGCGGACAACCTGCCAGCCATCTCTCATCAAACCTTCCACAAGGGAGTTGCGGCGGGGAATATGCTCACTAAGTCCGAGGTGACGGCCGCGATGGTGAGCGCCTTTCAAACCAGCGCTGGGAATTTTGCAGAACGCCTATTAAGCAGCCTGGCAGCGGCCGAAGCTGCGGGCGGCGACACCCGCGGTCTGCTGTCGGCAGCGCTGTTAATCGTCTCGCGTGATCATGCGCCCATAACTTTGCGGATCGACTACCACCCGGGTGATCCCATATCGGCACTGCGCGCACTGCACAAGCAGGCGACCAGCGGCGATTACGCGCGCTGGAGCCAGCAGGTTCCCAACCTCAATGACCCGGAACGCGGTTGTGACTGATTGGGGACGGCGCGCCAGCCAGTACCTGGCCAAAATTGCGTCCATTTCCGAACCGGGCGCGGGTGTCACTCGCCTGCCCTTTACCAATGAGCACCGACGGGCTTTGGCGGAGATAACCGGCTGGATGCAGACCGCGAACTTAGAGGTTCACCTTGACGCCGCTGGCACCCTGATCGGTCGCAGCAAGGCGCCAAAGTCGGCACCGACCTTGTTGATGGGCTCTCACCAAGACAGTGTGCGGCACGGCGGAGCCTTTGACGGAATCATGGGTGTAGCCTTACCAATCTTGGCCCTTGAGCGCCTTGAACAAGAAGGCCAACGCCTTCCCTTTGCTGTTGAAGTCCTGGCCTTTGCTGACGAGGAAGGCGTGCGGTTTCCGACCGCGCTGATAGGACCGCGCGCCCTGGCTGGCAGCCTCGATCCCGCTGTATTGGAGATGTGCGATGCCGAAGGCACTAGCCTGCGCCAGGCAATGTTAGATTTTGGCCTGGCCCCCGATAAAATCGGCACGCTGCGCCGTGACCCGGCGACGGTCATCGGCTATTTGGAAACCCATATCGAACAAGGCCCCGTGCTTGAGAGCGCAGGGCAAGCCCTGGGCGTCGTCACCGCGATTTGCGGCATTGAGCGCCATCAAGTGCGCTTTAGAGGCGTAACTGGTCATGCGGGAACGCTGCCAATGGAAGGTCGGCGCGATGCTTTGGTGGGGGCCGCTGGCCTGGTCACCGAGGTCAATCGCCTGGCGCACGCCAACAAGACCCTGCGGGCTACGGTCGGCACGCTTACGGCCTTGCCGGGCGTCGTCAATGCCGTACCTGCAGATGTGCGTTTGAGCGTCGAGCTGCGCGCGCCGGACGACCTGGTGCGCGAGCAAGCGGGCCAAGCCCTTCACACGATTGCCAAGACAATCGCCAATTCACACGGCCTGGACCTGAATATCGCGCGCAGCTATCACCAGCCAGCGCAGCCCTGTGACGAGGCGCTGACGATACATCTGCAAGCGGCTCTTCAGGCCACTGGGAGCCAAGGGCTGCGCCTAGCTTCGGGCGCCACCCACGATGCGTCGGCCCTGGCCGATCTTTGCCCAGTTGCAATGATGTTTGTGCGCTGCCGCGACGGCGTGAGCCATGCACCCCAAGAATATGCCTCAGCCGACGATCTGGGATCGGCGATTGACGCTTTGTGTAAATTTCTGACGGCGCTCGCAAACAAATCCCCAAGTTGAGCAATCCGATCGCGATGCTGATATGGCCGAAGACGCCCTGCCCTGACAAGCCAATCAACACCGCGCTTAGAGCGGGTTTCGTTGTCTTGCATGCGCTCAACGCGCTTCTCGGAGCGCCGCGCCGCTCTGACCGCTGTGCCGTCTGATAGGGTGTTGCCGTACACGTCGACTCAAGGCTTTGCACGCGCGGCTCAGGCGGCCATAAAAAAAATCGCTGGTGGCCACCGAGCGCCGCCGCTTAGCGGTGCAGCACAGCCGCCGACACTGGAAGCGCTTTCGCCTCCCCTTCATGCGCGCCAAGCCAGAGCGGCTTGTGTTTATCGACGAGACCTCAGTCAAGACCAACAGGCAAGACCAACAGGCAAGACCAACAGGCAAGACCAACCAGGCAAGACCAACCTGGTACGCCAGTATGGCTGGGCTCCCAAGGGCGAGCGCCTGCAGATGGAGCTCCCTTTGGCCATTGGAGGACGCAGACCTTTATAGCAGGCTTGACCCACGACGCTCTAGCCGCAGATCGACGGCTCGGTGCTGGGGCGGCAGCCGCTCGGCCTGTCTACATCTGAAGCGCTCTAGAAATCTTTCAAGCGACGAGTCGTTTCTGGATCCAGAAAGCCT
>JAUIHE010000207.1 GCA_030432195.1 Alphaproteobacteria bacterium | reverse complement strand
TTGACCGAGGACTATCAAGTTTATGCGGATGCTTTGCTAGCGCGTCTGTTGGCGGACCGCTAGGCCGCCGCTCTGCACTTCAATGGACAAAAGGTAAAACGAGAATGAAATTTTGTGTTGCTGGCGCGTATGGCGCTTTTGGTCGTAAGCACTTGGATGCCCTGAAGGCCATTGAGGGCGTCGAGATTACGTCTGTCATGGGTCCAACCCGCGCCAAGATTGATGCGCTTGCTGCAG
The DNA here is from genome assembly GCA_030432195.1 of Alphaproteobacteria bacterium. GTDB lineage: Bacteria > Pseudomonadota > Alphaproteobacteria > UBA7985 > JAUIBT01 > JAUIBT01. The sequence continues at coordinate 3,870 of JAUIHE010000207.1, read as the reverse complement.
AATACGGTATTGGCCACGCAGCCACAGATCTTGCCGAGTGTCTGGCGCGCGATGATGTGGAGGCGGTCATTCTTGCGACCCCAACCCAAATGCACGCCGAACAGGCCGTGGCCTGCATGCGCGCGGGCAAGCCTTGCTTGGTGGAAATCCCCATGGCCGACTCGCTGGACGACGCCCGCGAAATCGTGCGTGTTCAAGAAGAGACCGGCGTGCTCTGCATGGCCGGGCAGGTGCGGCGCTTCAACCCCAGCCACCAGTGGATCCACAACAAGATCGCGGCCGGTGAGCTGAAGGTGCAGCAGATGGATGTGCAGACCTACTTCTTCCGCCGCACCAACACCAACGCCAAGGGCGAGGCGCGCAGCTGGACCGATCACCTGCTGTGGCACCATGCCTGCCATACTGTCGATCTGTTCCAATATCAGACTGGCGAAGTGCCCTCTCAGGTCTATGGCTTGGAAGGCCCGCACCATCCCGAACTGGGCATCGCAATGGATATGTCAATCGGCATGAAGACGCCCTCTGGCGCGGTCTGCACTTTGTCGCTGTCATTCAACAACAACGGCCCCTTGGGCACCTTCTTCCGCTATATCTGCGACAATGGCACCTACATCGCGCGCTACGACGATTTGTTTGACGGCTACGACAAGCCAATTGATTTGTCGGGCGTTGCCGTGTCAAACAACGGCATTGAACTGATTGATCGCGAATTCATCGCGGCGATTCAGGAGGGCCGCGAGCCCAATGGCTCGGTGCAGCAGGTCTTGTCGGCCATGGAGACCCTGGACCGTATTGAGCGCAGCTTTGACCGATAGGCCACAGGCGCGTAACCAACAGGATTTGTTATGAAACAAAGGAAACTGGGCGCGTTTGACGTCTCTGCGCTGGGCTTTGGCGGCATGAACCTGAGCCACGCATACGGCCATCCGGTCAGCGAAGACGAGGGGGTCCGCATCCTGCACTCGGCGCTCGATATGGGCGTGACCCACTTCGATACTGCGCTGCAATACGGCTTTGGCAAAAACGAAATGCTGATCGGCAAGGCGCTGTCGCATCGCCGGTCCGAATTCACGCTGGCCTCAAAGTGCGGCATGGGCCCCGACGCAGAGGGCAAGCGGGAGATTACCAACGAGCCCGCCAAGCTGCGTGCTGCTTGTGAAGGCGCGCTCACGCGGCTGCGTACGGAGACCATCGATCTCTACTATTTGCATCGTTGGGACCAGAAAACGCCGATCGAAGAGACCGTTGGTGTGCTGGCGGAGCTGAAGCGCGAGGGCAAAATCCAGTCGATTGGCCTGTCGGAGGTGTCTGCTGACACCTTGCGGCGCGCGCACAAGGAGCATCCGATCGCGGCGGTTCAAAGCGAATACTCGCTGTGGACGCGCAATCCTGAGATCGCGGTTCTGGATGCTTGTCGCGAACTTGGCGTGAGCTTTGTGGCCTTCTCGCCCATGGCGCGAGGATTCTTGTCGGGCAAATTGACGGACGTTGCCACCTTGACCGAAAAAGATCTGCGTCGTGGAATGCCGCGTTTCTATCCCGAAAACTACCCGCAAAACATGGCGCTTCTACAACCCTACTTGGCGCTTGCCAAGGAACTGGGGCATACGCCAGCCGAGCTGGCGATTGCTTGGGTTATGGCCAAGGGAGACCACATCCTGCCGCTGCCGGGCACCGTCAACTTGAACCACTTGGCCGAAAATATCAGCGGCACTGGCATCAACTTGTCTGCAGACATTGTCGCGCGCTTGGATGCCATGATCGGCCAACACAACGTGGTCGGCGCGCGCTATAACCCCAAAACCCAAACAGAAATCGATACCGAAGAATTCTGATTGCGGCTTGGTTTCGTTTTGGGGCGCTCCCACCAAGAGCGACGGCCAACAGACAAAACCGCTGACCGACACAAAAGGGCGCGCCGTTTCGGCCCGCCCTTTTTCCGCGCCTGGCCTCGGCTGGAATCCTAATAGGGCAAGCCGACGTAGTTCTGGGCGAAGACCTTTTGCGCCGCCTCGTTGTCACGCAAGAAGTGGATGTCCGCCACTTGCATCTTAAGATCGAATTCATTCATCTCGGGGAAACGGTGCAGCAGCATGGTGGTGGACCAGCTGAAGCGCTCGGCTTTCCAGATTCGCGCCAGGGCTTTCTGCGAATAGGCCTCCAGGCCCGCACTGTCCTTGTCTTGGTAGTGCTGCAACAGTGCGTAGTAGAGATAGTGAATGTCTGAAGCAGCGGTGTTCAGGCCCTTGGCCCCCGTCGGTGGCACGATGTGCGCGGCATCGCCACACAGGAACAGACGTCCCCACTGCATGGGCTCGCACACAAAGCTGCGTAGCGGCGCGATGGACTTTTCAATCGACGGACCGGTGACGATACTGTCGGCGAATTGCTCAGGAATTCGGCGCTTCAGCTCCTGCCAAAAGGCCTCATCGCTCCAATCGTCGGGGCTGTCGCTCAAGGAGCACTGGATATAGTACCGCGATAGGTTGGCGTTGCGCATCGAACAGAGCGCAAACCCGCGATCTGAACCGCTATAGATCAACTCGTGATGCACGGGCGGGGTTTCGGACAAAACGCCCAACCAACCGAAGGGATAGAGCTTCTCGTACTCGCGGCGCACGCTGGTCGGAATTGCCTGGCGGCTGACACCATGGAAGCCGTCGCAGCCTGCGATGTAGTCGCAATCGATCCGCTGAGACACGCCATCGCGGTCGGTGAAGGTCACGTAGGGGGCGTCGCTCTTGGCATCGTGGATTTCGACCTGATCGACCTCGAAGTCAATCGGCGCGCCATCAGCCTCCAAAGCGTCATAGAGATCGCGGGTCAGCTCGGTCTGGCCATAGACCACCACCGGCGTGCCCGTGTGCTGTACGAAATCGAGGTGAAAGACCTCGTTGTTCAGCGCGATGCTGGTGCCGTCGTGGGTGAAGCCCTCTTTGTCCATGCGCTCTGCAACGCCGGCCAAGCGCATGAGCTCGACAAAGCCGACCTCCAAAACACCCGCACGAATGCGACCCAGAACATAGTCGCGGGTCTTGCGCTCCAGCAGCCGTACGTCGATGCCCTGATTGCGGAGCAGCTTTGCTAGGAGCAGGCCCGAAGGTCCACCGCCGATGATGCAGATTTGAGTGCGCATAGCTCTTTCCTGTGTTGTGCGTAAATGGTACTTACATTGCATAAATTCTACACGGAAGGCATTGGCAGCGCATTGACTGGTACTTTTCAATCATTAGAGCAAAACGCGCGCACGACCCACGAGCCATCACCCGGCTTGGAGGCGTTGGCCAATATCCCGGCCTACAACCTCTACGGCGAGCGCGGTGAGTTGCCCGACTTCCTGCATTGCGAGCGCATCGAAGCGCGCGCTGCCAAACATGGCTGGACCATCGAAGCACACCGCCATACGCGCTTGCATCAATTCTTTTGGGTCAAGGACCGCAGTCTGGTCATGCGCCTGGACGGCCAGCGGCACCATCTTCCTGCTGGACGCGTGATCTCCCTGCCGATTTATCGCGTTCACGGTTTCGACTTTGAACCGGCAACCCAAGGCCTGGTGGTGACCGTGGCCCAAGACGAGGTGGCGCGCGTCACAGCCCAGCATCCGGCGGTTGCTGACAGCCTCGCGCAGCCGCTGATCGTCAAAACCAGCCCGGCCCTAGACGCTGCATTCGCAGCGATCGAGCTACAGTTTCGCTGCTATGATAGTTTGCGACCTGTCATGCTGCGCGCCCAGTTCCTAAGCCTGGTGGGGCAGGTCGCACGGGCTCGGCAAACCTCCAGGTCCGCCAGCGGGCGCGCGCCGGACATAGTGGCGCGACTGCTGCATTTGGCACGCGCTTCCTTTGCGGAAGGTCATGATGGGGGAGCAGA
>JAUIHE010000206.1 GCA_030432195.1 Alphaproteobacteria bacterium | reverse complement strand
GCGCCCGAACAAGAAACGCTGAACAAGCTGCGCGGCGAGGTTGGCTCGCAGGTTAGCTTGACCATCAACCGCAGTGGCCAAGTCTTGAACCGCCGTCTGGTGCGTGAGCAAGTCGTGCCGCAGACCGTTGATGCCGGCATCGCCGACGGCATCCTCTATTTGGAAATTTCTGGATTTGCAAAGTCCACGCCGGAAGATGTCGCCTATTCTATCTTGGTAGCTCAAAAACAAGTCGGCGGTCGGCTCAATGGCATTATCCTTGACCTGCGCGAAAATCCGGGTGGTTTGTTGCCCGCTGCAACGATCATTTCTGACCTGTTCCTAAAGCAGGGCCTGATTGTCTCCACCCGCGGCCGCAGCGAAGACGCCAACCAAGAATTCTATGCCGAAAAAGAAGACATCAGCGGCGGTGCGCCGATCGTGGTTATGGTTAACGGCAACTCGGCCAGCGCCGCCGAAATTCTGGCTGCGGCCCTGCAGGACAACCGCCGCGCTGTTGTGGTTGGTTCGTCGAGCTATGGCAAGGGATCGGTACAGACCAATATTCGCCTGCCCAACGATGGCCGCATGAGCGTAACGCTGGCCGAGTTCTTTGGTCCTTCCGGTTTGCCCCTTAATACCGTCGGGGTGACCCCTGCCCTTTGCACAACCGCGCCGGTCGCGGCTCCAGCACAACGCTTGGCCTTGCTCGCCTCGGGTCAATTGGATTCGCCCTTGCCCAAGGCCGCAGCGCACTTGCGCGCCGAAGGACGAGCCGCGCGGGAGCTGGTCCGTCACTACTGCCCGCCCAAGGAAGGCTTCGACCCCGACGACTTGGCCTTTGCCAAGGCCTTGTTGCAGCAACCAGCCTATTATAACTATGCGCTGGGCCTATCTAACCCGAACCCTCGCTAGGCCTGCGCGGACAAAAGTCGTGCAGAGCGTGCGGGTAACGCCGCCACGTTCCACCCTAGCAAGAAGGCTGCATTTTCCTGCTAGGAACCCTTACCCGCCGGGCGATTGACGCTTGACAGCCGCGCCGATAGCGCTATGGTGCGGCGCTCAAACCCCTAGGCCTCTTGATGGGCCAGCCTATGTTTTCAAGAGGATAGTCCCATGGCAAAACCAGCGTCGATTTTGATCCGCATGGTCAGCACAGCCGATACTGGCTACTTCATCGTGCGTAAGAAAAACAACCGCACCATGACTGAAAAGCTGGAATTGAAAAAATACGACCCAGTCGTCCGTAAGCACGTGATCTTCAAAGAAGCGAAGATCAAGTAAGCTTGCCGCGCGCAATTTGAAAAAGGGCTGCCCGACTGGACAGCCCTTTTTTTGTGCCGGCGAGATCAGAGCCTATCGGCAGTAGATGGGCGAATCTGCCAGGGCTGCTGCTTCACTATTGGTGCGACGCACGCCAATGATGCAGGTGTCTTCGGCATAGTCACCGATTCGGGCAACGAAGAGCTGCGAGTGACGGCGTCCCCCGTTCGGGTTGTCCGAATTGATGCGGAAGATCAGCGAATGTGGGTGGCCGCGGACGCCGTACCGAAATTCAACGACTTTGGAACCAAAGCCTGGGAAATGGCCTTGTGCCTGGGTCATGACATCGGTGTAGAAATCTTTTTCCCATCCGTTTTTATAGATTTTCGGCCATTCCCGCGCATCACCGTACATGAGCAAGAAGCCGACATCGCCATAGCCAGCGCACTGCAAAATAATCCAGTCTTCATCCTGATTTGCAGGTTGATCGTATACGGGGCAGTTTTCCAAGGACATGTAGTTCTTGGACTGGGCCATGCTGGCAGGAGCGCCCAGACCAACCAAAGCGAGGCCGACGGCAAAAAGTGTAAGTGTGAAATATTTGCGCATTGCCGGGCTCCTGGTGCTGGCGGTGAAATGAGGTTAGACTCAAGCTATGGAACGACTAGGTGCGCAAATGCTCTCACATCCTTCGGCACCGCAAGGCGAGGCGGTAAGCAATCCCGCTTGGATGTGTCGCCACTGTCAAGCTCACAGCTCGGGGGGCGCAGATGCGCAAGTCACCGCGCCTGCCCGCGCCCGTTGCCCGCGCCGCGCACGACCCGGGTTGACCCAACACCCCGAGCTGTTTGAGCTGAATATCGCCCATATCGACTGCGATGCCTTCTACGCAGCGGTAGAAAAACGCGATAACCCAGAGCTTGCTGGCAAGCCGGTTATTATCGGCGGTGGCAAGCGCGGCGTTGTGGCAACCGCCTGCTATGTCGCCCGCACTCGCGGCGTCCGATCAGCAATGCCCATGTTTAAGGCACTAGAAGCCTGCCCTGAGGCCGTTGTCATCCGCCCGAACATGGCCAAGTACAGCGCGGTCGGAAGGGCTGTGCGCGAAGCTATGCAAGCCCTGACCCCTATTGTGCAGCCTCTGTCCATTGACGAGGCCTTTCTGGACCTTTCGGGAACCCAAGCATTACACCGGCGGGCGCCCGCCCTTGTGTTGCGCGACTTCCAACAACAAATCGAGCGCGATTTGGGTATCAGTGTCTCCGTGGGGCTGTCCTACAACAAGCTGATGGCCAAGATTGCGTCGGATCTGCAAAAGCCGCGCGGGTTTTCTGTCTTGGGTCAGGCTGACGGTCCCCAGTTTCTCGCCCAGCAAGACCTGTCCATCCTGTGGGGTGTCGGCAAAGTCACCATGCAAAAGATGAATAAGCGCGGTCTCTATAAGGTTGGCGATCTGCTGAGCTTTTCAGAAGACGAGCTGTTCTCTCTTTATGGCGCTTGGGGCAAGCGGTTGTATTTCTATGCCCGCGGGCTGGACTCGCGCGCGGTGGTCGAGCCTGCCAAGTCCAAGTCCTTGTCCAACGAGACCACATTTTCCGAAGACCTCAGCCAACGTGAGGACCTGGAAAAAAAGCTGTGGCCTTTGTGTGAGAAGCTCTCCTATCGCCTTAAAGATCAGAGCTTGGCCGCTAAAACCTTGACGCTAAAATTAAAGGATACCCGCTTTCGCTCCATTACGCGCAGCCTTACCCTGCCCGATGCCACCGCCAGTGCAGAGCGCACTTTTGAAACCGCCCGAAAGTTGCTCAACCCCGAGCTGGGACCTGGTAAGGCCTACCGCTTGATCGGCATCGGCAGCCACGGTTTTGTGCCGATTGAGCAGGCAGATCCCCTCGATTTGATGGACCAGAGCAACAACAAGAAGCGCGATCTTGAAAGGGCGCTCGACAAGGTTCGTGAGAAGCTGGGGCGTGATGCCCCGATCATGCGCGGGCGGGGCCTGTAGACGGCGCCGTGGTGTTGAACAGCGGTCAAGCGCTGCGCTGCTAGGGCTCAGCGTTCCTCAAAGACCAGACGCGCCGACAGCCCTCCCAGGGACGAGGAACGTTCAAAGGTCAGCGCGCCTTTGTATACCTCCGCTAGGTCCTTGACGATGGACAGCCCCAAGCCTGTACCGGGCGTCTGCTCGTCCAAGCGTTTTCCCCGCGCGCCCAGCGCGGCCAGCTCGTCATCGGCTACGCCGGGGCCGTCGTCTTCAACGCAGATGACGAGCCCACTGTCGTTGCGCTTGGCGCTCAACTGCACCTCGGCCTTCGCCCACTTGCAGGCATTGTCCAGAAGATTGCCTAGCATTTCTTGCAAGTCCTGGTGCTCGCCAGCAAACAGCAGGTCGGGGGCGATCTGGGCGTTGAGCACCAATGCTTTGTCGCGGTGGATTTTCCCCATTGTTCGCATGAGCGGCATGGCCACCTCACTGACCTTGGTTTGAACGCCCCGCTGCTGGCTTGCGGCAACCGAGCGCGCTAGGGCCAAATAGCGCTGCACCTGTTCCTGAATAGACATGGTCTGCGTACTTACGGTCTTGGCCAAGGGACTCGTGTCTTGCTCAATCTCGTTTTGGAGGACCGACAGGGGCGTTTTGAGGCCATGGGCAAGATTGCCGACTTGCTTTCTGGCGCGCTCGACAATTGTCTGATTGTCCTCGATTAGCGCGTCGATCTCCTCAACCAGAGGCACGATTTCGGCGGGGTAGTCGCGACCGCTGCCCATGTTGACGGCCGTGCCTTTGCGCACTTGCTTCAGGTTGGCCTGTGCTTTTCGAAGCGGTCGCAAAGCCAGCGTCACTTGCACAAAGATTCCTGCCACCAAGACAGCGCCCAGAACAATGAGCGAGCCAAACAGGTAGAAATT
>JAUIHE010000033.1 GCA_030432195.1 Alphaproteobacteria bacterium | reverse complement strand
CCCTTTGTGCCAATCTGGCAGCCTACTTCGACACCAAGTGGCACAAGCGCGTTTTGCTGATCGACTTGGACTACCAAGGGTCATTGTCCGCTCTGACCCTTAACGCCAGCGGCAATTTCATCGCTGAAGAAACGCTGACTCATCACTTGATTAAGGGCGACAAGGAACCCCAGTGGTTGCCCTACGCCGCTCAGTCGTTAGCGCCGGTCCTCAATCACTCGGCAATTCTTCCGTCCTTTTATGACTTTGCCACCGTTGAAAACCAGGTCATGCTGTCTTGGCTGTTGGGTGACACGCACATGGATGCCCGCTTTACCATGGCGCGCTACCTGCTGCATCCATCGGTGCAGAGCGCCTATGACCTAATCTTGTTGGATTGTCCGCCGCGCCTCACCACGGGCGTCATCAATGCGCTGACCTGCTCCACCCATGTGCTGATCCCCACCAAGCTGGATCGCATGTCCAGCCAAGCAGTGACGACCTTTGTCCGCCAACTTCGCGAGATGCGCCCACTGCTTTTCCCCGAGCTCGAGATCTTGGGGGTGATCGGCACGATGGTTGATAACTCGGTCGCCCTGACCCCGAACGAGCGCGGAATTTGGGCCGACATGGCAACCGATCTACCGCCGCAATGGCGCGGCCCTGTGCACCTGTTTGAGGGCACCGAAATTCCACAAAAATCTGCGGTAGCCGCGGCATCTGGCTCCGCCTTTGCTTACCTGCAAGACAAGGCGACCCGCGAGCTCGTCGAACGGCTTGGGGATGCTATCGTTGACCAACTCGACAAGAGCCTGCAACAGCGATCGCAGACGGCGCACAGCGGTTTGCAGGCAGCGCAAGGCCACCAAGAACAATCCGGCTACGGGCGAACGGGCCCAAACCAATCCGGCCCAAACCAATCCAGCCAAGACCGACAGGCGCCGCCACTACCCCTTGTAGATCTCGGTCCTCATGGCTAACCAGCCCCTTATTGCGCTGCTTGAAAGCTTGGCCGCGGCAGAGGTTGTGCCGCCGCTGAGCCCGAAAGAGCGCCAGCTCCTCAAGGCACATGTTGAGCAATTGCGAGAGGCAGCGGCGGCTTCAAATCAGCTTGCATCTTTGCCCCTGCCTGACAAAGCGCCTGCTCCCGCCGCCACTAAGCCAGCGCCCTCACAGGCCGTGATCCGACTAAAGCTGAAGTATCAGGCCACGCTTGACTTGCCCACGGCTCAGCAAGCCCCCGCTTTGCAACGCCTGGCGGACGACCTAGAGGCTAGCGTACTGAGCAAAGCAGAAGTATTAGAACTGTCTCAAGCCATCCTGCCGTCCGACGGTCCGCGTTACCGCAGCAAAACCCAAGCGTTAAACGCAATAAAAGGGCGCTTGATGCAGCGGTTTCGTGATGCTGTGCGCACCGCCAAACTGGGCGGCAGCGAGCCCGGCAGCGACAGCTAGGAGCGCTTCCCATGACCAGCGCGCCCCTACCCGCCGTCTTTCAGGCTTGGTTCGAAGGCAAGGGCTGGCAATTGCGCAGACATCAAGCTCAGCTCATCCAAGCAGGCGCAGCGAAACAGCACGCCTTGTTGATGGCCCCCACCGGCGCGGGCAAAACGCTGGCTGGCTTCTTGCCCAGCCTGATCGACCTGCACGCGCGCCCTTTTGACGGACTGCACACGCTCTATATATCGCCGCTGAAAGCACTTGCCGCGGACATTGAGCGCAATCTTGTCGAACCCATTGCTGGTATGGGGCTCCAGCTCAGCGTTGGCACGCGCACGGGCGACACGCGGCAGGCAGAGCGGGAAAGGCAGCGCAAATCCCCACCCAATTTGTTGTTGACCACGCCGGAGAGTTTCGCGCTGTTGCTGTCCTACCCAACAGCGCCGGAAATGTTCGCCACGCTCCGCTGCGTCATCATTGACGAGCTGCACGCGCTCAACACCATCAAACGCGGTGATTTGCTATCGCTGGGCCTATCTCGCCTGAACGGCTTGGCGCCCCATCATCGAAGGGTCGGCCTGTCCGCCACCTTAGCCGATGCCGACTGGGCGCGCGCCTGGCTCTCGCCGCGAGGCGAAATCGATGACCCGGACTTGGTCAGTATACAAGGACCCGCGGGTCTTCCCCCTCGCATTGACACCGCTTGCCCCCCAGAAGGCATGCCCTGGGCGGGACGTATGGGCCTTTATGCCAGTGCCAAGGTGTATGAGCACATCCTTCAGGCCCGGTTGGCACTGATTTTTGTCAACACCCGCGCCCAGGCGGAGCTCATTTTCAACGAGCTGTGGCGCATGAACGAGGCGAACCTGCCGATTGCCCTGCATCATGGGTCTTTGGATTTGGAACAGCGCCTGCGCGTCGAGGCGGCCATGGCCGCCGGACAATTGCGGGCAGTGGTGGCGACCTCATCGCTAGACCTGGGCATTGATTGGGGGGACATTGATTTGGTCATCCAAGTCGGCGCCCCCAAAGGGGCCTCTCGCTTGATCCAACGCATTGGTCGTGCCAATCACCGTTTGGACGAAGCTTCGCACGCAGTGCTCATCCCGGCGAATCGATTTGAGCTGCTGGAATGCCAGGCGGCCAAAGATGCAATTTTGGCCGGTGATCTGGACGGCGAGCCCCCCTATCCAGGCACCTTGGATGTCTTGGCTCAGCATATATGGGCGGTGGCCTGCCAAGGAGCCTTTCATCCGAATGACCTCTATCATGAGGTCCAGAACGCAGCGCCGTTTCAAAACCTTTCGCGGAAGGACTTCGACGACACCCTGGCCTTCATTGCCCACGGCGGCTATGCCCTGCGCGCCTACGAGCGCTATCGGCGGCTGAAAACCCTGCCTGACGGGCGCTATGCCATCGCGAGCCCTGCTCACTTGCGCGCCTATCGCTCCAATGTTGGTGTGATCGTTGAAGCGCCCATGCTCAAGGTCCGAAAGGGCTTCAAGGCCATTGGCGAGCTGGAGGAGACCTTCGCCATGCAGCTTGCCCCTGGCGATACCTTTATGTTCGGCGGCCAAGTTTTGGAATTCATTGAAATCCAACAAACCGATGTCAAAGTCAGGGCTGCGGCCGCCGATCGTTCTGCCAAGGTCGCAGTCTATGGTGGTGCGCGCCTGCCGATCTCCACCCAGCTGGCAGAGCGCGTCCGCACCATGATGAGCCGCCCAGAGCAGTGGCGCAGCTTTCCCGACGAAGTGCAAGACTGGCTGAATATCCAGCGGGCGCGCTCTGGCATGCCATCGGCTGAGCGCCTTTTGATCGAGTCCTTTCCGCGCGCGGGCAAAGAATACCTGGTCGCCTACACCTTCGAGGGGCGCAACGCCCACCAAACGCTCGGCATGTTGCTCACCCGGCGCTTGGATCGCGAAGGCTGCGGCGCGTTGGGCTTCGTTGGCACCGACTACGCGATTGCCACTTGGGCCCTTGGCCAGCATCCCGATGTTAACCGCCTGTTCGACCAGGACATGCTGGGCGATGATCTGGAGGCCTGGATGCAAGAGACCTCTTTGATGAAACGCACCTTCAAAAACTGTGCGATTATTGGCGGTCTAATTGAGCGCCAATACCCCTCGCAAAAGAAATCGCGCCGCCAGGTCACCTTCAATACCGATATCATCTATGACGTTTTGCGCAGCCACGAGCCCGACCATGTGCTGTTGCGAGCGACGCGCGCCGAAGCGGCTAGAGGCCTCTGCGATATTCGCCGTTTGTCAGACATGCTGACGCGATTTTCGGGAAAGATCGACTACCGCCGCTTGGACCGTGTTTCCCCGCTTGCGGTGCCAATTATGCTCGAGCTGGGGCGCGAGTCCGTCTATGGCGAAGCCGATCAAATGATGCTAGACGAATTGGCGGATGATCTGATTGAAGAGGCCATGTCCTAGCGGCTGCCTCGGTTGGCGGCCAAGCGCTGCTGCTCTGTCAGGCGCTGCACTAAAGAACCGAACCAGAGGCATAATAAACTGACATGAGCGCGACCTATAAAACCGACTTTGCCTTTCTAAAACAGCAGTTTGATCTGCCCGAAGGCATGATCTATTTGGATGGCAATTCGCTGGGCCCTTTGCCGAAAGCTACGAGCCAGCGCGTCAAATCCTGCGTTGAGCAGGAATGGGGACAGGAGTTGATCCGCGCATGGAATACCGCGGGCTGGATGGCAATGCCGACCCGTCTAGGTGATCGCATTGCCCGCATGGTCGGCGCTGAGCAAGGCTGCATTACAACGGGTGACACCCTGTCAATCAAGGTCTATCAGGCCCTGGCGTCCGGGCTTGAGCTGCGCCCAGACCGCCGCGTGGTCTTGTCCGACAGCGGCAACTTCCCCAGCGATCTCTATATGGCGCAAGGCCTTTTGCGTAGCCTCGGCCCCGGCTATGAATTGCGCGTCGTTGAGCCCGAGGCGGTCGCCGAGGCTCTGACCGACGACGTTGCCGTTTTAATGCTGACCCAGGTAGACTATCGAAGCGGCCGCCTGCACGACATGGCCGCGCTAAGCGAGCAAGCTCGGTCCGTGGGGGCGGTCACTCTTTGGGACTTGGCCCACACGGCAGGGGCCTACCCCGTGCGCTTGGCCGAGTGTCAGGCCGACTTCGCTGTGGGCTGTAGCTACAAATTCTTAAACGGCGGCCCTGGCGCCCCTGCCTTCATCTATGTCCGGCCGGGTCTGCAAGACCAGGTTCGCCCCGCGCTTTCCGGCTGGCTTGGGCACGAGGCCCCGTTCGCGTTTGACCTCGATTACCGCGCAGGACAGGGCATTGAGCGTATGCGCGTCGGCACGCCGCCTATCCTGCAAATGGCTGCACTTGATGCCAGCATGGATCTTTGGGATCAGGTCGATATGGACGACCTACGCCAACGTTCCATCGAATTGAGCGAGCTGTTTATTACAGAAGTCGAGCAACGCTGTCCCGCGCTGACCCTCGCCTCGCCTCGGGCGCCAGAAGACCGCGGTTCGCAGGTCTCCTTCGCCTTCAAGGATGGCTACGCCGCCATGCAAGCCCTGATCGCGCGCCAAGTCATCGGCGATTTTCGCGCGCCCGACATCATGCGCTTTGGCATCACGCCGCTTTACCTAGATGAAGCGGATATCATTGAGGCTGCCAAGCGTTTGGAAATCGTCATGGGCGAAAAGGAATGGCAACGGCCTGAGTTCCAAGTGCGCGCCGCCGTCACTTAACCCTCGCCCATTCTGCTCCTCTCCAAGCGACCTATCCCTCGACCCTTTTTTCGGTCCGCAGGGATAGGCCGCTGCGGATCAGCGCGTCACTTCTTCCATGAAACGATGCGCGATTACGACGGGGTCGGTTGTAATAACCGGCACAGCGACGTTGCCCGACTCACACTTGGAGACAATGATCGTCATCTGGTCATTGACAAGTGCCGTTTCTACCAGGGAGGCGGTCTCCTCGGCAGAGCACTCGATCACCGTTTCACAGCCGCAGGCGGTGGCAACCGCTGCAAGCGATGTCTTGCCAGAAGCGTAGGTCGGCTGATCGCCCGTCGAACCGTAAGAGCCGTTGTCGATTATAAGCAGAACGAAGTTGCCCGCCGGATTGTTGGCAATCGTTGCCAAGGTCGCCATGTTGGTGAGCACCGAGCCGTCGCCGTCGATGGCCAAAACCGGCTTTGGCTGCGCCATGGCCAGCCCCAAACCGATCGACGAACAAAGCCCCATCGTGCCCAGCATGTAAAAGTTTGCCGGGCGATCCGAAAGGCTCGCCAGCTCTTGAGACGGCGAGCCGATATTGCAGACCACCAGGCTGTCCCCAAGAACAGGCAGCAGTGTTTTTAAAACGTCGTAGCGAATCATTGCGCAGCCCCCCAAAACGAAGCGTCTGTCAAAATAGCGGTTGGTTTTTTGCACATCTGGGTATGCGCCAAGATCGCGGGAAGCTCGTCCGCGTCTTCTGGACGGTGGAAATGATATGTTGGGATATGCAGTTGCGCCAACAGGGCCTTGGTGTGCAAAGCCATTTCAACCTGGCACGCCACCTTTTCCCCGACCTCACCGCGATAGGAAATCAGCATAGGCAATGGCATGTGATAGAATTGGATCAGCGTTGAAAGCGTGTTGACCACGACACCTAGCGCGGTATTTTGCATGATGATGGCCGGGCGCATACCGCCCAGATAAGCGCCCGCACACAGGCCCATGCCCTCATCTTCTTTGTTAGACGGCACATGCCGAATTGCGGGCGTTTGGTCGATCACCTCTAGCACCCCTGCCAACTGTTTGCAGGGCACTGAGGTCACAAAATCAATGCCTTGGCTTACCAAGTCGTTGACAATTTTTTGGTCAATGTTTTTGGACATAAATCCTCTCTGTTGCCCACTTCAGCCCAGCCAAAGCCAGCGATGGCAGCCTTATTCCGTGCTGGTCTGGGTGCCACCACGCGGGCCCGCTCCTCGACCTGATCCACCCTTGACGGCAGGTCGGCCAACCTGAAATTTGTCTGCCTTTTCGAAAAGCGCTAGAGTAGAAGGTTCGCACGCGACGAACCCACGACCGCGCGAGGCCAGTCTAGCCGAGCTGCAAAGGCTGGCAAGCCCGCAATTGTTCGAGTTCGCGGGATGGGTCAAATATCAACCTCTCGCGAAGCTAGACTTATGCCAGGCCTAGGCTTGCGTCAGACTTAGGCTTGCGTCAGACTTAGGCTTGCATCAGGCTTGGGCTTCGGCTTCCTCGGCCTGCTCTTTCATACGCTGCCAAAACTTCTTGAGCATGGCCTTAGAATTTTGCTGTTCCCGGTAGAGTCGAACATCAAGTTCGCAAAAATAGCGCGGCGGCCCCGCGATGGCCAAGCGCCCCTGATCGATATCATCTTGGCACAAGGAGCGCGGCAACCATCCCAAGCCAAAGCCCTCCAAAATTAGGGCCTTAACACTAGTGGCAAGCGCATTCTGGTTAAGGACCAGCGTATTGAGCATGGCACCTGGGTGTGAGAGCACTGCCTCCACCACCGGGCGCAGCGCCGACCCGGAGCTGTAGCTCAGCAAGGGAATGGGTTTCTTGGTCTCTGGCTCCAGGCGAAATTCGGGCTCGCCCTGCCCCAAGCAGCGGGCGACCGGCACCAACTGCTCGCGCGACACCAGAAGATAGTCCGTCTGGGCGCTATCCAACGGCGCTAGAAAGGTCATTGAGCTGTGCCAGTAGGTCAAAATGACATCGCAATATTGCTGCTGCAAGGCGCTGACGAACTGCTCCGCCGACCAAGACGTCGAGCTCAAATCAATATCGAGTCCGCTTTTTTCTGCCAAGGGCTCAATGTGTTGGCGAAACTGCGTGATGTAGAGTGACTGCGACGTAGCAAAGCGCAGCGCTTTGTCGCCCGACGCCGCGATATTGTGGCAACGTTCAATGGTATCCGCGTAGGTCCGCAAGATTATTTGGGCTTGCGATAGAAAGACCTCCCCCGCCGGGGTCAATGACAAAGGCAGAGTCTGTCGATTAATCAACGAAACCCCGACTTCGTCTTCAAGCGCACGAATGCGGCGTGAAAACGCGGGCTGGCTCACGTTTCGCTCATCGGCCGCTCTTGAAAAACTGCGATGGTTGCTCAGCGCCTCAAAATCTCTGAGCCATACTATGTCCATACGTGCCTATCGGATGTGTTGTTCCCAGGCGCCGCTGGCTACCCAGCCTGCGCGAGACAGCTAGCCTTTGCTAGTCCAAGCGACCTTCTTCGACCGCATGGCAGGCAACCAAACTACCGTCTGACTGCGGGATCGCTTCGGGTCGCTCGGCGCTACAGCGAGAGGTAGCATAAGCACATCGGCTTTGAAATGGACAGCCCTTCGGCAAGTTAATGGGCGTCGGAATCTCGCCTTTCAAGCGAATATGATTGGGGCGCTCGTCCGACAATTGGGGCACCGCCGACAAAAGAGCTTTTGTGTAGGGATGCTTGGGGGCTGAGAACAATGTCGCGGTGTCCGCCAGCTCACAGAGGCTTCCCAGGTATAACACCGCCACACGGGTGCCGAAGTGCTGCACCACCGATAGATCGTGCGTAATAAATAGATAGGTCAAGCCGCGCACGGCTTTGGCTTTCAGCATGAGGTTTAGCACTTGCGCCTGGATGGATACATCCAGGGCAGAAATGGGCTCATCGGCAATTACAAACTCAGGGTCGACCGTCAGGCTGCGCGCGATCGCGATACGCTGGCGCTGTCCGCCAGAAAATTCGTGCGGATAGCGGTAGCCCCACGACGGATCGACACCGACCGAGCGCATGACCTCTGCGACTTGATCTTTTAGCTCCGCCCGGCTCAAGCGAGGGTTATGAAACCTTACCGGTTCTTCCAGGGCCTGCTGAATTGTCATGCGGGGATTCAAGGATGCATAGGGATTTTGGAAAATCATCTGCATCTTTTTGCGTACGGGCGCCAAGGCCTTCCGGCTCAAGTTGTCAGTCCGTTGACCGTCATAATGGATCTGCCCCGCGCTCGGCTTCAAAAGGCCCGCAACCAGTCGTGCTACCGTGGACTTTCCACAGCCCGACTCGCCAACGATGCACAAGGCCTCGCCCCGCTCAACGGCTAGGCTAACGCCATTGACCGCGTGCACCTCTCGACGTTCGCTCACAATGCGTCCCTTGCGGAACTTCAAGGTCTCCAAATAGCCTTTGTCGAGCTCAAAGCGCTTTTCGAGGCCGCTAATTTTCAGCAGGGGTTGGCGGGTTTCGGTTTGCATAAATCTGTTCCGCTCTAAGATCCGGTTGTGTCCGCCAGTGCATTTGCCGACTCAGCGCTCGTTGCCGGTCCATCGGCCTTGGCCTTGGCAAGCCCTACTTCATTCGCCCGCGCTTCACCGGCCTTCAGGCGCTCGACTTCGTGGCAAGCCACCTCAACGGCGCCAAAACGCAAGGTGCTTGGAATTTCGGTCTTGCAGCGCGCGGTGGCATAGGCACAGCGCGGATGGAAGGCACAGCCCATGGGAATATTGTTCAAACTGGGCATAGAGCCCGGAATCTGCTTCAGCGGTTGGCCTGGCACCGTCTGCTGGGGCAAAGCGTTAATCAAGCCCTGGGTATAGGGATGCTGGGGGTCGTTGATGATTTCGCGCGTGCGACCCGATTCAATGATGCGGCCAGCGTACATAACCAGTGTGCGCTCAGTCATCTGATTGACGACACCCAAATCGTGCGTAATCAGGATCAAGCTGACTTTGTTGGTCGTGCACAGCTCCAACATCAAATCCATAATATCGGCCTGAATCGTCACATCGAGCGCGGTCGTCGGCTCATCGGCGATGATGAGCTTGGGCTCCAGCAACAAGGCAATGGCGATGATGATGCGCTGCCGCATGCCGCCCGAAAGTTCGTGCGGGTACTGGCGCAAGCGTTCTTCTGGCGAAGGAATATAGACCTCGCGCAGTTTGACGATCGCGATTTGCTCCGCTTCTTCTCGGCTTACCTTGCGGTGCGCGCGCAGCGTTTCAACCATCTGTTCGCCAATGGTCAACACCGGGTTCAGCGTGACCATGGGATCTTGAAAGATCATGGCCATTTGGTTGCCTCGGATTTCGCGCAAGGCTGGCTCGTCCATTTGGGCGATGTCCTGGCCGTCGAACAAAATCTGGCCGCCATCAATGTAGCCAGGCTTTGAAATCAGCTTCATAAGCGAAAAGCCAGTGATGGACTTACCCGCCCCTGACTCGCCGACGATTCCAATCCGCTCGCCTTTGGCCAGATCGAAGGATATTCCGTTGAGGGCCGTCACCGATTGATCGCGCATTGCAAACTTCACGGTCAGGTCTTTAACGCTTAACAGGGCCATTTACTTGTCCCCCTTGTACAAGCGCGGGTTCAACACGTCGCGCATCCAATCGCCCAGCAAGTTGATAACCAGAACCAACACCACCAGCACCACGCCGGGAATGGTGGTAATCCACCAAGAGCCAGAAAAGATGTAGTCAAAGCCTGAAGAAATGAGCAGGCCCAAAGACGGCTGCGACGGTGGCATGCCAAGGCCCAAGAAACTCAGCGACGCCTCAGAGATAATGGCATTGGCGACTTGGACGGTGGAAATCACGAAGATCGGCGACAAGGCGTTGGGCAAGATATGACGCACCATGATTCGCAACGGCCCAAATCCCAACACGCGCGCACTATCGACGTACTCTTTCTTCTTTTCTGCAAGCACACAGGCGCGCACGGTTCGCGCGTACTGCGGCCACTCCGCGACACCAATCACCACGATCAGCATAAAGATGGCGTACTTGTTAAAGGTATCGGAGCCGAAGATCGCCTGCGAGACCGCCAAAAAGATGATCGCGACCATCAGCGTTGAAAATGAAAGCTGAATGTCAGCCATGCGCATCAGCAAGCTATCAAGGCGACCGCCGATATAGCCCGCTATCAGGCCGATTGAAATACCCAAGAAGGCTTGAACGGCCACGGCACAAACGCCGATCAACAATGACAGGCGCGTTCCGTATAAAATGGCGCTCAGCATATCGCGGCCCTGCGGATCGGTGCCGAACAAAAAGCGCGGATCGCCGTAGGTCTGCCAGACCGGCGGCAACTCACTGTCCATGATGTCAAACAGTGCCTGGTCGTAAGGGTCGACCGGCGCGATCCAAGGCGCAAACAGCGCTGCGAGCGCGATCAAAGCAAACACGATCATTGAGACGATCGCGACCGGGCTTTTGCGGAAACTATAGACGAAATTCGACTGCCAGAAGGAGCTTCGGCGGGCGGTTGTGCTGGTTTGGGCCGACATGTCTAGGCCCCCATTCTTGCGATGTTGATCGTGGGATTGACTAAGCCATAGATCAAATCCACGATGGTATTGGTCACAACGAAGATGAAGCCCACAACGATGAGGTAAGCCACGATCAACGGCGTATCGACGCGGTTAACGGCCTCTAAGAACATAAAGCCCATCCCTGGCCACTGGAACACCGTTTCGGTCAAAATTGTATAGGCCACCATGGTTCCAATCTGTACGCCACCAACGGTAATGACCGGCAGCAAGGTATTTTTGAGCGCGTGGATGAAATAGATCCGCATTGGCCGGACACCTTTGGCCGTCGCGTACTTCACGTACTCGCTCTGCAAGGTTTCCATCATCTCGGCTCGGATCAAGCGCACAAACAGCGGCAGCATAATCGAGGCAAGCGCAATCGACGGCAGCAAGATGTGTTTCCAACCGTCAACCGTTAGGAAATTTGTCTCCCAATGGCCAAAGACGGCGACAACCTCACCGCGCCCGAAGGAGGGCAGCCATTGCAATTCGACCGAGAACAGATAGATCATGGCGATCGCTGTCAGGAAGACCGGGACTGAAATGCCGACAATCGACAGGCCCATAACGACGCGGGCAAACAGGCCGTTGGGCTTAATCGCGGTATAGACACCAAGCGGCACCGACAGACCAATGATGATGAAAGTGGCGCCAAACACCAGCTCAAGCGTGGCGGGCAGTTTCTTGAAAATGACGGTCAATGCCGGCTCTTTGAAGAAGTATGATGTCCCCAAATCGCCGTGAAGCGCCTTCCAAGCGAAGCGCAAATATTGGGTGAAGAAACTGTCGTTGAGGCCCAATTCCTCGCGCAGCTGCTCGCGGACTTCCTCGGAAACGGACTGTCCGACCAATTCGCGCAGCGGGTCGCCCAAATTGTCTTGAATGGCAAAACTGACCACGGAGATGACAAACATCACCGCAATGGCCTGAAATGCTCGTTTTACGAGATAAGCGAACATGGGGCTTTAACTTCAGTTGGACGAGAGCGGCGGACTATACAAGGCATCGCGCGCGGCTCGAGTTTCGTGAACTGGGCCTTCGGATCGACGGCCAGCGGATGATTTGCACCCGGCGTTTGGCGGTCGGCTCACACCACAAGCGACAACGGCGCCCTTGGTGGCCTGAAGCATCAAAAAATAGCGTGGGGCCAAATGAGGGGGCAAAGCGCCCCCTCACCTGTGTGGCTACACTTGCCCCTTAGTCAACGACCAGGTCGCCGAAGTAAGGGAAGTTCAGAGCGTTGACGATTTTTTCAACGTGAACGCCTTCACGAGCGCCCCATGCCAGGTTCTGCCAGTGCAGCGGAATGAAAGCGGCATCTTCGTAAAGAATAGCTTCCAGCTTCTGCAGCAAAGCAGCGCGCTTAGCGGGGTCGGTCTCAGTGTTAGAAGCCGCCATCAATGCGTCAGCTTCGGGGTTACAGTATGCACCAGAGTTGTATTGACCGTTACCAGTGTCCGCATCGAAACAATGGCTCAAGAACTGGTGGAAGTTCGCAGAGTCTTCTGTATCTGAGTGCCAGCCGATCATCATCATGTCAGCAGCGCGCTCGTCGAACTTGGGCCAGTATTGCGCCTTCGGCATGGTTTGCAGGTCAACCTTGATGTTGATCTGCGACAGCATCGAGGCCACAGCCTGTGCGATCTTGTCGTCGTTCACATAGCGGTTGTTGGGCGCCATCATCGTCATGCTGAAGCCGTCAGCGTAACCCGCGTCAGCCATCAGAGACTTGGCCATGTCCAGATCAAAACGAGGCTTCAGAGCTTCGTTGTAACCCAGGTAGCCAGCAGGGCTAGCTTGAGCAGCAACTGTACCGAAACCACGCATAATGCGATCGACGATACCAGCATTGTTCACAGCGTAATCAATCGCCTTACGAACACGCGCGTCCTTGAACGCAGGATTGCGATCCTGGTTCATTTGGAACGTGATGATGCGGGTACCAGGCATAGTGACCAGGTTGGTGCCAGCGTTGGCATCAACACGCTGCAGATCCGTTGGTGGAACCGGAGCGATGAAGTCCACGTCGCCTGACAGCAGAGCTGCAACGCGCGTTGGGTCTTCTTTGATCGGGGTCAAGATGACCTGATCGACGTTGCCGGGGCTGGCGGTATCCCAGTAGTCAGCGAAACGGTCGAACACGACGCGCACGCCCTGTTCACGATCGCTAACAACGAAGGGGCCGGTGCCCGAAACGTTGCGAGACGCAAAGCTGTCGCCGTGCTTAACCAACTCTGCTTTGTCTTTGCCGTCGTCGGTGGTGCCGGTGTAGAACTTTGAGTCCATCGGGAAGATGTAAGTTACAGTGTGCAGTACCAGCGGGTACGGCTCGCTTGCAACCAGATCAACCGTGTAATCGTCAACGGCCTTCATCTCTGTGAACAGGTTGAAGATGCCTTTGAAGTCTGGGCTGGCCTTCAAACGGTTGAAGGTCCAAACCACGTCCGCAGCGGTGAAGTCGTTGCCAGAGTGGAACTTGACACCTTCGCGCAGGTGGAAGCGTGTAGTGGTATCATCCAGCTGCTCCCAGCTTGTCGCCAAACGGGCTTCAAACTGAAGATCTTGCGTCCAGCGTACCAGCGGATCGAAGACCATGTGAGAGAGCTGCAGAGTGCCGCCTGACAGCTGCTCATGTGGGTCCAGTGACACGGGGTCCGCGTCGTAAGCAACCTTAACGGTGGTAGCGTTTGCACCAAAAGCCGCCAAAGTCATAGAAAGTGACAGAGCACAAGCTGCTCCAACACGCATAAACATATTCATCGAGTAAACCTCCCAAATTTGGTTCGAGCGAACCCTAGGCGCGGGTATTGGCAAGGTCCAATGCCAATATCACAAGCCCCATGCAGTTTGCGCATGAGCCTGCATGGCAGCCTTGCGTTTTGCGCATATACCCGGATCCGCGCCAAGCGCGACTGCGCGATTTGCGCGACTTACCACGTTGAATTTATGTAATTTTGTTAGCCCAGCGTCGGAGCTTTGGCAGCGGCCAGCAAGAGCTGCGCGACCGCCTGCATTGAGGCGAAATGGCTGCGCTCATGCCCGTGAGTAGCCTCACAAGCATAGCAAACCAGCGCCATTCGGCAGTCATATCCTGCCGCTGTCGCGGGCTGGGTATCGGAAAAATAGTGCCGGAAAACATCATGGCTGTGTTCTAGCTCCAGCTGCTCGCAAAGGGCTGTGAGCGCGGATGTCAGGTCAAAATCGTAGGGCCCACCCCTGTCTTTGTGAACCAAGGTCGCTCCCATCGCACTGGAGCTCTGACCCGGTGCATTCACCGCAATATCCACCGCGATCAGCTCGCTGATATCGTCCGTTAGCAAATGCGCCCCACCGGTCCCGATTTCTTCGGTTACAGAAAACAGCAAATGCAAATCACGGCTTCGCGGCTGTGGATCACCGGTCAAAGCTTGCGCCAAGGCCAGCAAAATCGCCGCCCCTGCCTGGTTGTCGATAAAGCGCGCTTTGATCAGACCATCATCGCTAAGCTCGGGCTGGGGATCAAAAAATACGTAGTCGCCAACTTGTGCGACCTGGCGCAAGGCTTCAGCGTCCGCCTGCCAATCGCAGGCCAGATCCAAGCGCAGTTCAAGATTGTCCCAAGAAACTGGCTGCGACTCGACCTCCGCGCCAAACCGGTGCCCTGAGGCCTTGCTTGGCATGACGGTGCCAGGGACCAGCTTTCCGGCGCGCGTCTCCAATCGAACGCGCGCACCTTCCACCATGCGCGCCGATAGAGAGCCCAAAGGGGTCATTAGTGCCCGGCCACTGGGCCAATGACCAATCACCATAGCGCCCAAGGTATCAAGATGTGCGGCCATAGCCAGAGCCGGCGCTCCACTGGGCTCTGTCGCGGGCAAGACGGCTTTGACGGCGCCGCGGCGGGTGGTTTCCACCATCAGCCCCAAATCCTCTAGCTGCGCCGCAACCCAGGCAGCCGCCCGCTGGGTTCGCCCGGTCGGCGAGTCAATCGCCAACAGCGCCAAAAGGTAGGATTGGATCGTGTTTTGGGATAGGGGCATGAAGGTGTCTCTTGGTTATGGGCCGCAACATGGGTCGCAACATGTGTCGCGACATGGATCACAACATGGGTCGCTTATTTGGGCGGCTGTTTTTCGGGAGCCTATTGTGCGGCGAGCGAAAGAGCCGCACCGTCTATGGCCTGGCGAAAACCGGCAAAGATTTGTCGAGATTGCGGATTGCTGGCTGCTTGGAACTCTGGATGCCATTGAACCGCAACAACCGGCCTGCTGGCGGTCGGCAATGAGACCGCTTCAACAACGCCATCAGGCGCCTGTGCCTCGATGCGCAGGCCGTCGCCCAATTGATCGACCGCCTGCCAATGCAAAGAGTTTATCATAAACCGCGGTTCATCGATCCAAGCTGACAGCACCCCACCGGGCAGGACTTCGACTTCGTGGTTTGGCCCATAACGAACCGCCACGTCATCGCTCTTCGGCTCGCGGTGATCGTCATGCTCGGGCACCTCATGCACCAAGGGGTGCAGGCTGCCGCCCAACGCGACGTTGAGCTCTTGCATGCCTCGGCAGATGCCCAGCAAGGGCTTGCCTTGATCCAGAACTTCATGAATCAATGGCAGCGTAACTTTATCGCGTCTTAAATCGCTGGGCTCAATGACGGGTTGCCCCCGATAGGCGGGCGCCATCATACTGGGATGCACATTTGACAGCCCTCCAGACAGCATGACGGCATCAACACGGCTTACCAGGCTGCGCACATCCATGCCGCCTTCCAGAACAGGAATTATGACCGGTGTCACCTGGGCGCAATCGGCCAGAGCCCTCAGATACTTGTCGCCGCACTTATAGCTCTCGTGTCCATCAACGTTGATTAGATCCGAGGGTACCGCTACCAATGGTCTAATCGTCATGGTTTTCGCGCCTCCCCTTGCGCCTATGATGATCTGCTAGTTACACTCAAGCTTGACACAGAAAGCAAGCCGTTATGATCGCCTCGCTCGCCTCTTGGCTTACCTACCTTTTGCCGCCGCTATTGCTGATCTCGATTTGGCAGCTCATTACCCGCCGTTGGCAGGTGCGTCTGTATTGGTTCCCCGTCTTTCTCATCACGCTGGTGTTGACCTATGCCAGCTATTTGGAACCCCGGCGCCTTTTGATCAAAGAAACCACTTTGTCCCTGTCTGATCTTGCCGCGCGCGCGGACAACCCCAAACAACTCAAAGTGGCGCTGCTGTCGGACACGAAGTACGGCATTTTCGGACAGCCCATGCCACTTTGGCGCATTCATGGAACAGTCAACCAGTACGACCCGGATATAGTGCTGATCGCTGGCGACTTAGTCTATCGTGCAGATCTGATCGACTTGCGCCGCTTCTTCAGCGAGTTAGGCGGATTTGATGCACCGGTTTACATGGTGACGGGCAACGCCGACTATGACCCCAAAGACCCTAACTATGTCGAACAAATCCGCCAGGCAGCTTCGCGATTTGGGGCGCAGGTAATCGACAACAGAAGCGTCATCTTTGAACACCAGGGTGATAGCATCGCCATCACGGGCCTACCAGACATTCAGATGGGCAAACAGCTGTTGCGACTGAGCCAAGTGGACGACAGCAGCGACCTGCATTTGCTGCTGGTCCATCAGCCCGACCATGTGACGCGCTTGCCGCGAAATGCCGGGGTCGATCTGGTTTTGGCCGGGCACACGCGCGGCGGCCAAGTCGCCCTGTTTGGCCTGCAGCGCTGGTTCAACGCCAGCACGCTGCCCTATCTGCTCGGACGGCATGAGGTCAACGGCTATCCACTGTTTATCACCGGCGGCATTGGCATGTCCTTGCTGCCGCTGCGCATTGGGGTGCCGCCGCGCGTTGATATTCTCACGCTGCGTTTTATTTGAGCCTGTGCCATGGTTCGGGCCACATCTTTGAAGGCATGGAGCCAGAAATGGGCCCAAACATGCGCACGAGCAAACAAATTGAAAGAATGTGAAAAATGGGCTTGACCGTCCGGGTGGGATTGCGTATCCAACCGCTCCCGGGTGCCCTTAGCTCAGTTGGTAGAGCAACTGACTTTTAATCAGTGGGTCGCAGGTTCGAATCCTGCAGGGCACACCATTTTTTTTTCCTGACAATTTGCATTGTTTTGACGCGTGCGCCAATTTAGAGCGCGCGGGCGTGTTGGGGCCGGATTGTGCGTACCTCGCGAACAGACCCTCGACAGAAAAGCATCAAGCATCGACCGTACTTGCGAGCTCATGCCAACGCAGCGCCGCAACCCACGCCTTGCGGTCAGCACAAATTCCTTTTTAGATTAGGCCTTTAATAACTTTCTAGAGTGATCTGACAGTTCTAGGAGCTACCGCGTGTCGATACCGAGCTATGAAGCCCTTTACCCTTTAGCACTTGAACTGGGCAAAGAGGAACGAAGCATTCGCGAGGCTGTACAGCGTGCCTGTGACCGCCTTGGGCTTAGCCAAGAAGAGCGAACTAAAACCGTTCCTTCGGGCCGCAATACCGTTATCCGTAGCCGCCTTGCTTGGGCAATCACTTACCTTGTGCAAGCGGGCCTTCTGGTGCGACCCAGGCGCGGATATTTCGTGGTCACGCAAGAAGGCAACAAGGTTTTGCAGAACCCACCTGCCAGCCTAGATAATCAATTCTTGAAAACCATACCTTCGTTCCGATACTTTTTAGAACGCAGCAAATCAAAGTCGAACAATCAAAGTGCGGCCGGCCAGGTGGCCAAAAGTACAGACGATCGGAGCCCCGAGGAAGTTATTGGCGACGCCTACCTGGAAATCCAAACCGACTTACGCGAACAGATTCTGGAACGTATCCTACTGAACTCTCCTACATTTTTTGAGGAGCTGGTCGTAAAGCTCATGGCAACCTTGGGCTACGGAACAAAGGACACGCTTGCAACGGTCACCAACAGAACCTCTGACGGCGGCATCGACGGCATAATCCATCAGGACACATTTGGCCTTGACGTCGTATACATTCAGGCCAAACGTTACGCGCAGGACCAGACGGTCGGGTGGCCAGAGCTTCAGGCTTTTGTTGGAACTTTGGCTGGCCTGTCGGCGCACAAGGGCGTTTTTGTCACGACGTCCCGGTTTTCCAGCGGCGCGCTGGCCTATCTTAAAACCGTGAACACCCGCATTATTACCATAGATGGCGAACGCTTGGTTGATCTGATGATTGCCAGCGGTGTCGGCGTGCGCACCCGCATGACCTTCGACCTACATCGCGTTGATGAGGACTTCTTTTTAGAAGAATGAGGCCCACGCACAGCCCCCTACTGCAACCCGGTGGGAGATAGTCAATACTTTTCAACGCTTTAGGAGGGGATGGTGGTCGGTACAAGGATCGAACTTGTGACCCCTTCGATGTCAACGAAGTGCTCTACCGCTGAGCTAACCGACCATCGAATGGGTCTTTAGCAAGTGCCTGTGAGCATGGCAAGTCAAATAGTGAGGAAATTTTAGACTAGTCTTCCCCATAAGGTCTGGATAGCATCAAGCATGCATCGTTCCTCGGCACGCCCCTATCGCCTACTGTCCGCCGAGTATAGACCAGCGCCGTCAAATCTGCTGGTCTCTGTCCCCCATGCCGGACGCCGATATGATTGGCTCGCGCGCTACCAAGCGCCCAGTGCGGCACTTTCTGTGCTTCGGCGCGGCGAGGATCCCTACGTGGACAGCCTGGCCCTGCCCCTTGTTCGTGACGGTGTGCCGCTCATCATCCAACAAGCCCCGCGCGTGCTTGCCGATGTCAATCGCTCACCGGGCGATATGTCGCCCGACATCATCGCCCTGCCCAGCCATTCAAGCGATGCCAACGTCAGCGAGAAAGCGCGCTTGGGTCTGGGCGTCGTACCTACACGATTGGGCGCCGACCAGCTCTATGACGCTCCGCCCAACTTTGACGACTTCCAGCGTCGTTTGGCGCATTTCCATGCCCCCTACCATACCGCTTTGAAGCAGCTCTGTGCTTCTAGCCACGCCTGCCACGACCGCGTGCTGCTGCTCGACCTTCACTCCATGCCCCGCTTGCGCCCCCAGCCGTTTAGCTCGGCGCATTTTGTCCTGGGCAACCGTTTCGGGCGCAGTTGCCCAGACTGGTTGTTGGAACAGGCCGCCAACGTGCTGGAGGCACAAGGCTACACCGTCGCGCGCAACCTGCCCTATGCGGGTGGTTATATTGTGGAGCAGCATTCACGGCCCGACACCGGCCTGTATGCGTTGCAAGTGGAGGTCTGCCGCAGCCTCTATTTGACCCAAAGCGCCCAGCGCAGCCTTACCGGGCCCGGCCTCACCGCACTCAGGCACGGTGCGGTGCGGCAAGCGACAAAAGCCGCGCTTTCTAAAAAAGGGGCAAGCCAGGTGGTTCGCGCCTTGCGCAATCTGGTGGAGGTTCTACAGTCGATCCTCAACCAGCCGGTTCCGCGGTCGCGCGCAGCGGAATAGGTTATTTTCCCTTCTTTTTCCGCTGATTTAGGATCTATGAGCCAGCCCGCCAACGACCCACACAGTGAGCGGTCGCCGTCTGATGCCGCTCGTTTGGGAGCCCGACAAGAGCCTCAAACGATCCGTCATTGGCGAATTTTAAAAATCAGCCTGCCGGTCATCGTGTCCAACGCATCGGTGCCGCTTGTTGGGGCCGTCGATACCGCGGTCCTTGGGCGCCTGCCCGATCCAGCCTACCTTGCTGGTGCGGCCCTTGGCGCGACGGCGCTGAGCCTGACGGTCTTCAACTTCAGTTTTTTGCGCATTGTTACGGGCGGCTTTGCAGCACAGGCATTCGGCGCGAACGACAGGCCCGAGCTGCTGGCCGTCTTCTGGCGTGCGCTCTTCATGGCGCTGATTATTGGCCTGGTCCTGGTCCTGCTCAGCCCAGCGCTGCTGGTCGCCGCCCGCTGGTTTTTTATCGATAGCGCCACCACCGAAGATTACATGGCGCGCTACCTGTCCATCCGCCTGCTATCGGCGCCCTTCATCCTGGGCAATATGGTGGTCTTAGCACTGCTCATCGGGCAGCAGCGCACGGGCTTGATGGTCGCCCTTCAGTTTTTGCTGAATGGCCTGAACATAGGCTTGGACCTGGTCTTTGTAATTGGCTGGGATTGGCGCATCGAGGGCGTTGCTTGGGCTTCGGTCATTGCTGAGGCCAGCGCGTTTGTCATGGGCGGCGCTTTGGTGCTCTGGCCGTTCCGCGATCTGGCTGCCCCTTGGGCACGCCTATTCAACGCTCAAAAGTTGAAGCAGCTACTGTCCGCGAACACGGATATTTTGATCCGCAATCTGGCAATGCAGGCCGTGTTCTCACTCATGCTGCGCTATGCGAGTAATTTTGGCACCGTGATGGTGGCCGCCACGGCGATTCACATGCATTTTCTGGAAATCGCCGCCTATGGTCTAGATGGCTTTGCAGTCAGCGTTGAAAGCTTGTGTGGGGCAGCCTTTGGGCAAAAGAACCGGCCTCTGTTTCGCGACATCATCAAGAAGACCAGCATTTGGGCTTTTGCCCTCGCGCTTGTGATAAGCATCGCCTATGCCCTTGCCAGCGGCCAGATCATCGCCCTTATGACGACGATTGACGCGGTTAGGCAGGCCGCTGAACTTACCGCACTCTATGCTGCCGTGCTGCCCTTGATTGGCGTTTGGGCTTATCAGGCCGATGGCGTGTTTTTTGGAACCACTCAAAGTGCGGGTCTGCGCAACTCGACGCTGGTCGGCGCCTTGGCCTTTTGGGTGTTGGTGCTGTTCACCCAGCGGCTTGGCATCATCAGTGTGTGGCTTGGGCTGGCGGCCTTCTTCGCAGCACGTGCCTTGGTGTTGATATTGAGCTACCCGCGCATCGAAGCTTTGATGGCAGCGCAGCCCGAGCAAGGCGGACCTACAAAACGCTAGTCCTCGCCGGTTCTCGCAACCAGATCGGCGGCCCGTAAAATGACGTCGCCGGTCGCGCCCTCAAGGTGGGCCTGGGTGCTGAGATACCGCCGCCAGGCCTTCGCGCCCGCCAGCCCATTGAACAGCCCCATCATATGCCGCGTGATGCTTTTGACCGGTACGCCCCGCGCGCGCTGCCGATCAGCATAATCCGCCATACGCGCGGCCACCTGCCAGCGATCGCCAACTTGTGCGCCCTTATCTTGGTAAATATCAGCATCAACATCTGAGAGCAGCCAAGGCGTTTGATAGGCCGCCCTACCCAGCATGACGCCATCGCACCAGTCCAGCACTGACAAGCATGTCGCAAGGTCAACAAGCCCTCCATTAAGCGCGATAGACAGCTCTGGATTGGCCTGCCTGAGACGGCGCACCCGCTCGTAGTTGAGCGGCGGCACATCGCGGTTCTCTTTGGGGCTGAGACCTTGCAACCAGGCTTTGCGCGCGTGAACGGTGAAGGTGTGGCAACCAGTTTCAGCGATCTGGCCGACAAAATCCGCCAGAGCCTGTTCGCTGTCCTGGTCATCAATACCGATCCGGCACTTGACGGACACCGGAATATCAACCGCGTCTTGCATGGCTTTTATGCAATCGGCGACCAGTGCGGGCTCGGCCATAAGGCAGGCGCCAAAACGCCCCGATTGAACGCGATCAGAAGGGCAGCCGCAGTTCAGATTGACACCGTCATACCCCCAGTCGCGCACCAAACGCGCCGAAGTTGCAAGAGCGCTAGGCACGCTTCCGCCAAGCTGGCAGACCACGGGGTGCTCGCTCTCATCAAATCGCAAGTGCCGCTCTACGTCGCCGTAGATCAAAGCCCCCGTGGTCACCATTTCGGTCCACAGCTCAGCACGCGCACTGATAAGGCGGTGAAAATAGCGACAATGCCGGTCGGTCCAGTCCATCATAGGCGCAACGGCAAAGCGCGCCACGGCCCCGACCCGCCCGCTTTGCAGTCCTTGAGGGCAGGCTTCAAAACGGGTCTCAGGACGGGCTTTACTCGTGGGCTCGCGGCGCTCTGGCCTTGTGTCGAGGGCGGGCTTGTTCATACTGCGGGTATAGGCATGTCGGGCAGCCTTGCCAAGACGTCTGTTGCCTTCGCCCATCTCTGATAACCAAGAAAAATGAGGTCGTTTTGACGCCTTCCTTACCCGCCCAGCCGCCTCGTGTATGGCAACGCATGCTCTCCGGCCGCCGCTTGGACTTGGCCGACCCTTCCCCCTTCGATATTGAGGTCGAGGATATAGCGCACGGCCTAGCCAGAGTGGCGCGCTGGAATGGGCAAACCAAAGGCGACCACGCCTTTAGCGTCGCGCAGCACTCTTTGCTGGTCCTGGCCATTTTCGAGCAGCTATACCCCAAGGCTCGCCGTGAGGATCGCCTGTTTGCCTTGCTGCATGACGGCGCGGAATACGTGGTTGGCGATCTGATTTCGCCCTTCAAGGCGCTGGTTGGCACGTCCTACAAAGCACTGGAAGCTAGACTCTTATCGGCCATTATGATGAGCGTCGGGCTGGGTGGCGATCTTGCTTCTTACCCACAGAGTAAAATCAAGCGTGCCGATCGGATCGCCGCCTATTTCGAAGCAACAGAGCTCGCTGGTTTTTCGCCCGAAGAAGCCGGGCGATTTTTCGGTTCCCCGGAAATCGCTTGTCCACTCGACCTTGAGCCACGACCAGCGACCGACATCAAGACGGCGTTCTTGGAGCGCTATCAAGCGTTGACGCCCGCCCAGACAGGCGCGCCGCGACGTTAACGCACCGCGCCTTGCAACGTCGCTTGGTATAGCGGATTTGCATGCGCAAGTGCGCGCGCTAGACTGCGCGCTCCTCCCCTTTAGCCGTCCTTGCTTCAATCGGATCGGAGACCCCTTGCTATGCTGCCATTCTTGGCCCTTCCTGCCCTTCTGTTGACCTTGACCGCAGCACTGGGGTTGCTCAACCGTTTGACCCTCAAATTGCCGATGACCATCGGGCTTGTGCTGTTTGCCTTGCTCTCCGCGCTTGGTGTCATGGGACTTGATGCTTTGCTGCCAAACTTGGGCTTGGGCGCGCAGAGCCGGTCTTTGTTGGCTTCTATCGACTTCAACAAAACGCTGATGGAAGGCTTGCTGAGTTTCCTGCTGTTTGCGGGGGCCATGCATGTCGATCTGCCAAGCCTTTGGCAGCGCAAAGGCATCATTTTGCTGTTGGCGAGCTTGGGGGTCTTGGTCTCCACCCTACTCAATGCGATTGGGTTTTGGGCACTGACCTACGCCTTTGGCATGGCGCTGCCGTTCCTAATGTGCCTCGTGTTTGGCGCGCTCATCTCCCCAACCGATCCGGTCGCCGTTCTTGCTGTTCTCAAACGCCAGACGGTCCCTGCGAGCCTGGAAGCGAAGATCGCTGGCGAAAGCCTTTTTAACGATGGCGTGGCGGTCGTGGTGTTTTCCTTGCTTGTGGGCTTGGCCTTTGGCGATGCGGGCGGGCATGGCGCGACTGCCGATCACGCAAGCGATGCTGCACACGCGGGTTTTAGCCTGATGGGCGCGCTTACGCTGTTCGCGCAAGAGGCCTTTGGTGGCGTCCTATTGGGTCTGGTTTTCGGCTACATTGCCTACTTGGGAATCAAGGCCGTCGATGACTATGTGCTTGATGTCATCATCACACTGGCGCTCGTTACCGGCGCCTATTCCGTCGCGATCTACTTGCACCTGTCCGGGCCGCTTGCCATGGTGGTGGCCGGGCTCTTTATCGCCTATATCGTGATCCGGTGCTACGTGAACCCGGACCTCGGCCCGGTGCTGCCTGCGGAGGAGCGTGACGTCCCGCGGGCTGAAAAGATCCGACTCCTGGGGGCGGGCATTCTG
>JAUIHE010000205.1 GCA_030432195.1 Alphaproteobacteria bacterium | reverse complement strand
CCATCATGTCAACCGTTTGGACGACCGCAGGGCTCCCCTGCATAACACTGCCCCTGTTAGTGGGCGAAAATGGCCTGCCTGTCGGCGTTCAGCTGGTTGGTGGGGCCGAAGAAGACGATCGGCTGATGCGAACCGCGAATTGGCTGCTATCTTATCTCGACATCGCCTGAGCAAAGTGAAAGGAAAGCACATGCTACCCAAAGGACTGCAAATCATTTTGGCCTTGTTTGCCACCGCGTTGATGGCGACCTTCATCCTTGGCCTGGCGCATTCTATTTCAACCGGCTTCGCGGGTTTTTGGGGCGGCTTGCCGTTCTGGGTTATCGCAGTTTCGGTGTTGCTGATGGCCACATACGACTTCTTCGAAGAAACCGTCTTTAAGAAGTCCTGATCCCATGACCAAGCCCCGGCTTTGGATTACGCGCCGTTTGTCTGATGCGACCTTGGTACGCGCCCAGCGTGACTATGAGTGTGAAATCAATTACGACGACGGCGTCTACAGCACCGACCAAATCATTGCACGCAGCAACGATTTTGACGCAATACTGCCCTGCCATTCAGAGATCTTCAGCGCTGAGGTTGCCGCAAAGCTGGACCCTCGAGTTAGGATTATCGCCAACCATTCGGTGGGAACGGATCACTGCGACCTTGCAGCGCTGGCAGCGCGCGGAATCACCGTTACCAACACACCGGACGTGCTGTCGGATGCGACCGCAGAGCTGGCTTTCCTCCTAATGCTGGGTGCCGCCCGGCGAGCGGTCGAGGGCGATGCTTTGGTGCGCCAGGGCCGTTGGGACTTCTGGAGCCCGGCCTTTATGGTCGGCAAGCAGGTCAGCGGCGCGCGCATTGGCATCGTTGGTATGGGGCGGGTTGGTCAAGTCATGGCCAAGCGAGCGCGCGGCTTTGGCATGCAAGTCCACTACTATAACCGCAGCCGTTTGCCCGCCGAATTGGAAGCTGGCGCGACCTACCACGATAGCCTAGACAGCCTGTTGCCGGTCTCTGATTTCCTATCGCTTCACTGCCCAGCGACGCCGGAAACCACCGGCTTTATGACCGCCGAACGCTTTGAGCAATTGCCTGACGGGGCTGTTTTCGTCAATTCGGCGCGCGGCGCGTTGGTGGACGAAGCGGCTCTGCTGGCGGCGATTGAGAGCGGCAAGCTGCAAGCCGCCGGTCTGGACTGCTTTGCTGTCGAGCCAGGCGGTAACGCTGCCTTTGCGGCGCACGACAATATCTTTATGCTGCCCCATATCGGCAGCGCCACCCGCGAAACGCGCGACGCCATGGGCTTTCGAGCGCTGGACAATCTGGACGCCTTTTTTGCGGGTCGCGAGCCGCGCGACAAACTTTAATTTTCGGGCTAGTCCCGTCGTCGCTGCCTTGCAGGTAGTCGGCGCAACGCATTTGCAGGAGACCTGAGCATGGCAAAAGTTGCTTTCCTAGGATTGGGCGTCATGGGCTACCCCATGGCTGGACATCTGGCCAAGGCGGGCCACGAGGTGACGGTCTATAACCGCACGCAGGCCAAGGCCGAAGCTTGGGCAAAACAGCACGGCGGTAACAGCGCTGCGACACCGCGCGAAGCGGCCGAGGGCGCCGATTTTGTGATGTCCTGCGTCGGCAACGACGATGACCTACGCTCGGTGTGCTTGGGCGACGATGGCGCGCTGGCGGGCATGGCCAAGGGGTCTACCTTCGTCGATCATACAACGGTTTCGGCCAAGGTGACCCGCGAGCTCTACGCCGCGGCTGGCGAGAATGGCGTGTCGTTCGTCGATGCGCCGGTTTCAGGCGGTCAGGCGGGTGCGGAAAATGGCGTGCTGTCAATCATGTGCGGTGGCGATCAGGCGGCCTATGACGCCGCGGAGCCCATCATGCAGGCCTATGGCCGCTCGATTAAGCGCTTGGGCGAGAGCGGGGCAGGGCAGTTGACCAAGATGGTCAATCAGATCTGTATCGCGGGCTTGGTTCAGGGCCTTAGCGAAGGGCTTCACTTCGCAGAAAAAGCCGGCCTGGACGGCAAGGCCGTGGTCGAGGTTATCGCCGGCGGCGCTGCGGGAAGCTGGCAGATGTCCAACCGCTATGAGACCATGCTGGACGATCATTTCGAACATGGTTTTGCGGTTGATTGGATGCGTAAGGACCTGGGTATCTGCCTGGCGACGGCGAACGAGAACGGCGCCAGCTTGCCCATTACGGCGCTGGTCGATCAATTCTATAAGGACGTGCAAAAGCTGGGCGGAGGTCGTTGGGATACCTCGTCTTTGATTCGTCGCCTGCGCGCGCTGGGCTAGCAGGCATCGTCCGGCGCTATGCCCCCAAGCTTGGCGGTCAACTTCAAGCGTCGGGGATTGGGGCGAGCTGAAGCACTAAAACGAAAGTGTTGCTGTTATGGTTTCGGCGAAGTGGTCCGGTGGATGCCAGTGTGGTGCTGTACGGTTTCGTGCGGAACCGGATCATGCAAGCGCACACTTTTGTCATTGTCGTATGTGCCAAAAGGCCGTGGGCGCTCCGTTCGCTGCACATATTGGCGTGGCCAAGGTCTCGCTTGAATGGACACGGGGCGAGCCATCAGAGTTCGAAAGCTCTGATCAAATCTATCGAGGGTTCTGCCGCGATTGTGGAACCTATCTTTATTTTCGCCGCGCACTTTCTGAACGACAATCCATGGCGATCGCTGCATTCGACCGAGCAGCTGAGATCACCATCATCGCTGAATTGGGCATCGAGAGCCGTTGGCCGGGGCTGGTGCCTCTGCCCGTCGAGCAACTTTCCTCTGAGGAGGACAATCCCGGCTGTTTGGAAGCGATCCAGGCGAGCAATCACCAGCATCCCGACCACGATACTTAGCCTCAGCGCCAGGCGCGACAAGAAGCCAAGCCGAACAACATCTTGATTATTCACAGTTCGGACATGCTGGCGGTTGAAGAATCGCGGAGAGATTGTTACCAGAGCGATACTTCAGCCTCGCCTCTTCCTGCACGGACACAATTTCCCATGAAAATCATCTCCGGGACCTCCAATCCTACCCTCGCGCGCGCGGTCGCTGGCTATATGCGCACCAAGCTGACCGAGGTCGATATCAAGCGATTTAAGGATCAGGAAGTCTATGTAGAAGTGAAGGAAAACGTCCGGGGTCAGGACGTTTTTGTTTTTCAACCTACCTCAAAGCCAGCAAACGACAGCCTGATGGAGCTGTTGATCTTGATCGACGCCATCAAGCGCGGCTCTGCCAGCCGCATTACAGCGGTTATTCCTTACTATGGCTATGCCCGCCAGGATCGCAAGGTTGCGCCGCGCTCGCCGATTTCGGCAAAGCTGGTGGCCGACCTTATTACAACAGCGGGTGTCGATCGCGTCTTGATGCTGGATCTGCACGCGGGGCAGATTCAGGGCTTTTTCGATGTCCCCGTAGACAACTTGACGGCCGCGCCGGTGTTTGCCGAACACATCGAGACCGAGCTGCAGGTTGATCGAAAGAAGACCATGATCGTATCGCCCGACGTTGGCGGTGTCGTTCGTGCGCGTCAATTGGCAAAGATGATCGAGTGCGACATTGCCATCATCGATAAGCGTCGCCCGCGTGCTGGCGTTTCTGAAGTCATGAACGTTATTGGCGATGTCTCAGACCGTGACTGCGTTCTGGTTGACGATATCGTCGATTCGGCCGGGACGCTCTGCAATGCCGCGCAAGCCTTGATGGATTCGGGCGCAAGCTCCGTGCGCGCCTACTGCACCCACGGCGTATTGTCTGAACCAGCGCTGGAGCGCATCACTGCTTCGCCCATGGATCGCCTTTATATTACGGATTCCATCGAAGCGACGCCGGAAGTGGAGGCCCACGACAAGATCACGCAGATTACGGTTGCAACCTTGATCGGAGAGGCTATGTTGCGCATCCGCGATCACGAGTCGGTCACCGAATTGTTCCGCCGTGATTGGATGCACAGTATTTAGCGTTCTAGGACGCTAATTCCCAGCTCGCGGGGGCGGAGACCACCCTGGAGGCCCAACCCAAGCACGCGAGCCTATCTAACCTTGGAGACACACATGTCTAACGAAACTTCTGTGCTCAACGTTGAGCGCAAGGACGGGGCAGGAAAAGGGGCCGCTCGTCTTACACGCAAGTCTGGCCGCGTGCCTGGCGTCGTGTATGGCGGTGGCAAGGATGCTGTTATGGTATCTTT
>JAUIHE010000032.1 GCA_030432195.1 Alphaproteobacteria bacterium | reverse complement strand
GATCCTCGGGGCGGTGTTCGCCGTCGTCTTCGTCGCCTGCGGTGACAACATCACCCTGGGGCCGACCGGCGACGGCGATATGGGCTGGGTTCTAAAGCGCAATGGGGAGCTTTTTAGTACCTCGCTTAGCTTTGATGTGGGATTTCAGATCACGGTAGCGCGTATTCTGGCGGACTTCGCCCAGAGCCAACGCGACCAGGCGCGCCGGTTGGGTGATGGTCAACAAACCAAGGATCGCGGCTGGATCGCAGAGGCTGATGGCCTCAGGTTGGGCAGTGTCTTCCTGGTCGAAGAAAGCCCGAAGGTCGCCAGACTGCGGTTGTTGATGGTGGAGCCCTTTGCGCGCGGTAAGGGCATTGGCCAGAGCCTGGTGCAAGCCACGATTGACCATGCGCGCGAACAGGGCTTTGAGGAAATCGTTCTGTGGACGCTCGATCGCCTTGAAGCAGCGGGCCGCCTCTATGCCCGCAGTGGCTTTCGTCTTTGCGAGAGCGAACCGGCCGTTGAATTCGGTCAGCCGCTGGTCAATCAGGTGTGGCGCAAATCGCTGTAGGCGGCGGAAACGGCCTGCATTTGCCCTGTATCAGCGTAGATCCTTGACCACGCGAAAGCCCAGATCATTGCCCGCAAAAGCACTTGAAGCCCAGACCCTTTCGGAAGAGCGCAGCTCGGCCGGTACCGAATACCAGCCGCCACCGCGAAAGACGTGCTGCTGGCAGTCCGCCTGGTTGTGGGCCGATTGGCTTCCACTTTTGCCCTGATAGCTGTCTTTATAGCAGTCCTCGACCCACTCACCGGCATTGCCACTCATATCATAGAGGCCGAAATCATTGGCCCGGAATTGGCCAACTTTGGCGGTCTCTTTGGCATAGCCGTCCGAACAGGCGGCCTTGTTGTTCCAAGATGTCTTGCCGTCGTTCCAAGTCGTTGTGTCGGTGCCATTGCCATAGCGGCACTGGCGGCTATGGTCGCTATCCGTGCCCCAATAATAGGGCGAGGTGGTGCCAGCGCGCGCGGCAAACTCCCACTCGCTTTCGCTTGGCAAGCGGTAGGGGGAGCCCGCCACTTTGCTGTTCAACCAAGCCACATAGGCTTGGGCATCATTCCAAGAGAGGCAAACCGCGGGGTGGGTGTCGGTCTGCGCGAACTGAGGGCTCAGCCAGCTGCGGTCTGCGCGATAGCTGTATTCATTGTCTTCAAAGGTCCAACAGGATTGCGGCATGTCGTGGCCGGTGGCCCTGACAAAGGCTCGAAACTCGCCAAGCGTCACTTCTGTACGTCCCATCGCAATGCCGCGATCAATGCGGACTTGATGGACGGGCTGTTCATCGGCTTCGCCTTTGTTGCTGCCCATTTGAAAGCTGCCGGTGGGCAAGACGACCATTTCCGGGCAGTCTGGACAGTCGCGGAACCGCGATCCGGCCTTACGCGTGCAGGCCACTTGGGTGGCGCTCTCCAGTTGGCTCAAAGCCTGGGCATTGGGGTCTACATCAAGGCCGCCAGAGGTCTTGCGGGCTTGGTCAATAAAGGTTTGCAGTGCATTGCGGGTTTTGCTGCCCACCTTGCCGTCAATGACGCCAACATCGCACCCTCGGTCCGCCAGCGCCTGTTGCAGACGCTGAACATCGCGCTGCGATAGGCGGCGCAAATTAAGGTCCGCCAGGCGATTGGCCAAGTCGTCAAAGCTCAGCTGGTTGACGCTCTTGCTGAGCGCTGCGATCGCTTCGGCCTGGAAGGCGCACACCGGTTGGCAACTTGACAGATAGAGTTGCAGTGCTTCGGGGGTCGGATCTTGTTTCACCTGCGTCCAGACTTGCAGATCCAGCAGTTCGGCTTGCCGCTTTTCGTTGGAGGCCTCAAGCGCGCGGCGTCTGGCCTTTGATTCTTCCAGTTTGCCGCACAGTTTACAGACCCGCTCATAGGCCAAATAGGCCGAAACAGAATCGCGTGACTTGGCGCGTTGCCACAGGCGAT
This sequence comes from Alphaproteobacteria bacterium, assembly GCA_030432195.1. GTDB lineage: Bacteria > Pseudomonadota > Alphaproteobacteria > UBA7985 > JAUIBT01 > JAUIBT01. The sequence goes on along the minus strand of JAUIHE010000032.1, from coordinate 21,579 downwards.
CGTCCCGTGCTTCCGCCTCTTGCTGGTCCGTGAGCTTCGTCGCCTTGTCATTCGCTGCTGCTGCGTTTTGGGCGTCCAGCTTGGCTTGCTGTTTCGCTCGCCGGCGCACCTCGGCCTTGCGTTCCTCTTCAGCCTTGCGCTGGGCTTCTTCTTCTTCTTGCTCCTGCAAACGCGCCAAGGCTTGGCGGGCCATTTGCCGGTTGGCGTCTAGCTGGCAGCGGTCGAGGCAAGTTTGCCAATCTTCGCGGCTATTGCTGCGGGTCGCGTTGGCCAGCAGTTGGGCATCAAAATTGCTGGGCTTGGGCGCCAACAGGCGACATTCGCTTTCGGCTTCGTATTGATAGATGCAGGCGTAGGACGGGCTGATCGTTTTGAACCGCTGGCAAGCGGCTAAATAGGGCTGACAGCGCTGGGTTAGATCGCGCTCGGTCTCCTCCAGCCATTTGCTTTGGTCTTCAAATTCCAGCAAGTTTCGCGTCAAGCGGCCATCTAAGGCCTCGCGCTGGCTGGTTAGCTCCGAACTACAGTCTTGGTTTTGGCAGAAGCGGTCGAACCGGCGCAGCGGCAACAGAATTTGATCGCGTTTTAGCCGCGCCTCGCGCAGGCTTGCCAGGTTGGTATAGTCTAGCGGGCTGGGCAGCAGGCGCAGTGCGTGTTGCGCCTGATCGAACATCCACTTGGCATTTTGGGTCTGCTGCAACTCTTTGAATTCCGGCACCGCATAGACGGGCAACACCAAGTCCTGTTCGCCGACCAAATCGGCCGACTGGGCGCGTCCGGCCAGGGCCGCCACGTTTTCGTTCAAGTAGGCCCGCAGCTCCGGCGCTTCCAAGCTGTTGTTTGCATTGCCGTCATAGCGTCGGTGGTCGGCCAGACCCGCAGCAGCGCGCAAAAAGCCCGAGGTCAAGGCACCCAACCGGGCGTTCTCGTCATCATAGGCAATGCCGTTCGAGGCGCTGAGCAAGGTAAAGGACGGGCCCGCATCTGGCACGCTAATGCGCGGCACCAGCGGCGGCGCCTTTCCGCTGTAGGCTTGCTCGCCAGGCCGGTGTCGATCCAAGCCTGAAAAACAGGTGTCGAACATGGCAAAGACGCGCCGTTCAAGACCGCTCGCCTCTTGCTGAGCGCGCGCGCGGCTAAGGGCCGCTTTCACGTCATCCACCGAATAGAGCTGCTTTTCGCGCGATGGATCGGCGTTTGACGGCAAAAAGTGTGACGTGTCAAAGCCAGGCAGCGTCACGCCGTGGCCGGAAATAAAAACAAACAGGTTGCGCCCGCGCAGATCACGGTCAATCAGGCCGCCTTTGCCGAAAATGCTGTCAAAGGCATTGGTGTCAGCGTTTTCAAAGACGTGCAGGTTTTGAGGACTAACTTTCAGACCCTCCAATGCATAAAGACGCATGGCCTCCAGGTCGCGTGCGGCATAGGGCAGGTTGGTGGCAAAAGTATTTTCCGAGTTGCCGATCAGCACCACCATCGCTTGACTCCAGTTGATCGGTGTCGCGCCAGCGCTGTTGGCAAGGCTGATCTGTTCCAAGGAGAGCGGGCTTGATATCTCGGCAGCGCCCGTGTCTTGCTCGCCGCCCATGGCGTGGCCTAGGCTCGGCCAGAGTGCAGCACAACCCACGAGTGCAGCACAACCCACGAGTGCAAGGGCGGCAAGGCTAGGCAGGGCTGGACGCATGCGGTGTCTCCTCGTTGGCTAGACCGTTCGCCGATCGGCAGGTGCAGCGCTCAGAACGGCCACTTTTGGCGCTGCCGCTCGCTCCGGTTTGGCGTGTCGTCAAAGCGATAGCTTCAGCACGGCAAGTTTGGCACATTTAAAATATAACTGGAACAGACAGACCGGAAATTGTGATGACAACAGCGGTTTCGATTAGCCCCAATTGCTCCGGTGCGGGCGGGTTCTAGACCTTCGGCTGGGAGATCGAACGCATGAAAACCGATCCGCTGTTAGAACCCTTCGCGTTGCGCCACCTACAATTGCGCAATCGCATCATTTCGACAGCGCATGCCCCGTCCTACCAAGAAGCAGGGCATCCCAAAGATCGCTATCGTTTGTACCATGAAGAAAAGGCGCGTGGCGGCCTGGGGCTCACCATCATTGGCGGCTCGACCAATATTGCCCCTGATAGTCCTTCGGTCTTTGGGCAGCTTTATGCGGGTGATGACAGTATCATTCCTTGGTTTCGCGCGCTGACATCTGGCGTCCGCGCTCATGGCGCGGCGATTATGTGCCAAATCACCCACATGGGCCGCCGCACGGCCTGGGATGACGGGCATTGGTTGCCGGTGTTGGGGCCGTCTGGAACCCGCGAACGCGCTCATAGAGCGTTGCCCAAGGCGATGGAGCCCGAAGACATCCGACGGGTGATCTATCAGTTCGCAGAGGCCGCCAAGCGCTGCCAGCTGGGCGGCTTTGATGGCATAGAGCTGCTGGTTCACTCGCATCTATTGGGGCAATTCTTGTCACCATTGGTCAACAAGCGTGACGACGACTACGGCGGAAGCCTGGAGAACCGATTGCGCCTCACGTTGCAGGTCGTCGAGGCGGTGCGCGAGGCCGTTGGCCCGGATCTGGTCCTGGGGCTGCGCATTACCGGCGACGAGCTGACACCTGGTGGGCTGACGGCCTCTGACTGCGTGCAGGTTGCGCAACGTTTGGCCGAGACGGGCGCGGTGGATTTCCTGAACATATTGGCGGGCGCGCCCTACGATGACTTAGGGCTGGCCGGTTGGGTTGCGCCCATGGGCCAGCCAAGCGCGCCGCATTTGTCGGTTGCCGGCCGCATTCGCCAGGCGGTCGAACTGCCCATTTTGCATGCGGGCGCGGTCGCCGACATCGCTACAGCGCGGCACGCCATCGCAAGCGGTCAGGTGGATCTGATCGGTATGACACGGGCCCACATGGCCGACCCCTACTTGGTCCAAAAACTGATTCAGGGCCAAGAAGAGCGCATTCGGCCCTGTGTCGGCCTGGGCTATTGCGTCGATCGGGTCAACCAGGGCAAGGCGGCGGTCTGCGGGCACAATGCAGCCACGGGCCGCGAGGCACGAATGCCCCACAAAATCCAGCCGAGCGCGCAAAAGCAAAGGGTGGTGGTGGTTGGCGGCGGCCCCGGCGGGTTAGAATCCGCTCGAGTCTGCGCAGAGCGCGGCCACGAGGTGGTGTTGTTTGAAGCCAGCGAAGGCTTGGGCGGGCAGCTAAAACTCGCCAGCAAAGGAAAGACGCGGCGGCAAATTTGGGGCGTCGCTGATTGGTTGATCCAAGAGGTCACTCGGCTAGATGTTGATCTGCGGCTGAACCATTTCGCCGAAGCCCATGAAGTGTTGGCGTTGGAACCGGATCTTGTTGTGGTGGCTTGCGGTGGTTGGCCAACCCTCCCGGGTGACTTGCCGGGCGCTGAGCTGGCCGTGTCAAGCTGGGATGTACTGAGCGGGCAAGCACGCTTACAGGGCGACGTTCTGCTGTATGATGAACTGGGCGATCACGCAGCCTTGGTCTGCGCCGAGGTCTTGCGTGCTGCTGGATGTCAGGTCGAGATCCTGACGCCGGACCGCGCGGTCGCGCAAGACTTAGGCCCGACAAATTCGGCGGTGGCGCTGCGGGAGCTGGCGGCGAAAGACGTTCGGTTCGACTGCTTCTGGAGCCTAGAAGCGGTCGCAAGGGACCATCAGCGCTTGGCGGTAACGATGCGCCATGTCTTAACAGGACAACTGCGGCGATTGGAGGTCGATCATCTTGTCATAGAGAACGGCACCGCGCCCATGGACCAGCTCTACTTCGATTTAAAGCCTGGCTCTCGTAATCTGGGTCAGCTTGACCAAGCCGCTCTGCTGGCAGGGCAATGGCCGTTCTTGGCCTGTAACCCGGATGGCCAGTATCTGCTGGCGCGGTTGGGCGACGCTGTGACCGGCCGCAATGTCCATGCAGCCCTGTACGACGCACTGCGCATCTGCAAAGATGTCTAAAATCAGTCGCTTGGCACTTTGGCTCTTGCCCGGAAATGGCGGGCGCGAATGCTGAGAAAACCGGGTAGGGAGGTCCAGACATGACAACAGAAGCGCAAAGAAAACAGGCAGCCAGCAGCAAGAGCGAACCGGAGACCGCTATAGAGCGGATAAACTGGGCGGTCGGCGCGGGTGATTCCGCAACCATGCAGGCCCGCTATGACCTCTGGGCGAAGAACTATGATGCGGATCTGACCGCCACGGAATCCTATCTAGCGCCCGCCCGAACAGTGGCCGTCTTCAAAGATTTGGCAGAGCCGTCTGCACGCATTCTCGACGCGGGTTGTGGCACGGGGTTCGTGGGCGAAGAGTTGGCAAAGGCAGGCTATGCGCACATCGATGGCTTGGACTATTCGCAAGGCATGTTGGATCAAGCGGCGGCCAAGGGCATCTATGCCGACCTGATGCAGGCCGACTTGAACCAGCCGATTGCCTTGGACGACCAAAGCTATGATGCCGTCGTGCAAGTTGGATCGACTTTGCATGTCGATGGCAGTTGTTTTCGCGAGTTTTCTCGGATTTTGCGCCCGGGCGGCTATCTGGTCTTTTGTGGCTGGGATCGGGTGTTTGACGAAGGCGGGTTTCGCCAGAATGTAGAGGCTCTGAAGACCGAAGGGCGCCTTATTGAGGTGTCGCTGGGCGAGTCCTTCAAGCCCTTGCCCTTGTCCGAACCGGAAATGGACTATCGGGTCTATGTGTTCCGCACGGTCGGCTAGGACATGGAACGAGGGGTGAATTTGTCTTTTTTGGCATTTTGTTGAATCGAGTGAGCGGCAGATGCTAGATTGCGCCCTCATTCGGTGTTAAAGTGCAATTCCTTCGTTGTCTTGATGTTGAATGCCGTCCCAAACCCCAGAACGAGTGCGTCTGTCATGCCTGCTTTTTTATCTGTCGTTTTGGTGTTTGCCTGGCTGGGGCTGTCCGCCACCTTCGCCGCCGCGCAAACGGACGAGACCATATGCCTGGAGACCAACGAGCCAGAGAGCTGTTTTCGCGCGGGCGCGTCCCGTCTGATTGGAAAGGGCGTTGAAGAAGATCAGGCGCTGGCAGCGCACTACCTAGCCAGGGCTTGTGAAGCTGGTAGCGCCAAGGGCTGTGAGGCAGCGGGTCAACTCTACCTTCGAGGAATGGGAGTTGAAACCGACCGCAGCCGAGCCTTAGGGTTTTTCCTGTCCGCGTGCGCGGGCGAAATTTCTTCGGCCTGTCTTATGGCCGGTGTTTTGCTGGAGAAGCGGGAGGATGGTAGTCAACCGGCGCTTGCTGAACTCGTTGGGGCCCGCGAACAATACCGTATGGCTTGCGAGCAGGGCCTTGGAACGGGCTGTTATGCGGCCGGTGTGCTCTATTTCGACGGCCGGGGCGGGAACAAAGACCTGGACATCTCCTCACAGTTGTTCATTCGGGGCTGCCAGGCGGGCAGCGCCAAGGGATGTCTGAGGGCGGGCGAGGCCTTGCAGCATGGCTATGGCTTGCCAAAAAACCCTGAACAAGCGCTAATGCTGTATAAAGCCGTCTGTGAAGCAAAACTTGCTGCAGGCTGCGCGGCGGCGGCGGCCTTGTTCCAAGAGCGGAACGGCGGCGAAGCGGACTTGAAGCAAGCGCGTCACTACTACAGCCTAGCCTGTAAGGCGGGGGACGATAGTTCTTGCTAGCTGCGCCGCAAGGCGGCACCTGCTAGGTTGGCCTAGTGCAAAGCCCGAGCAAGCGCCTTGGATTGCACCAAAGGTCCACAAGGCGCATTTGCGGCAAGATCAAAGAGCGCGCGCGCGTCCAGTGAAGACAATTCAACGAAACGTGCGCTAGCGTGCAGGGCCTATTCGATTGAGACCTTGGGCGCGCAGTGCTGCAACAAGTTGGGCGGCAGGCAGGTCTTGGACGGCCATGCCATCGCGCAACGCCAGCGCGGCAGCGGTGCCGGTCGCTTGGCCCATGGCCATGCACTGGGGCATGCCGCGCACCGAGGCAAAGGCGAGCGGATCGGCCGACACGATGCGCCCGGCAAACATCAGATTGCTGATCGAGGCGGGCAACAATGACCGGAACGGGATGGTGTAATAATCGCCCTTTTTTAGGGCTGCATTGTGCGTCATGCCACCGTCGGCGCGCATGACATCATCAATGGGATTGTCGCAACTCACGATGCCGTCGGGAAACTTGCGACCCTGGGCCAGGTCCTGCCCGGCGAGCCGGTACAAGCCTTCAAGCTTTCGGGTCTCGCGCACGCCTACCGTCGGGGACAGGTGCGCCATGTGGGCTCCAGCGAAGCCAGGCACGCGCTTTTGCAAGAACTGAGCGAGTTGGTGACAGCGCCGCCGCCCTTCTTGGGTGGCAGTGGCGAGCGCCGCCGGATCGGTGCCATCGACCCCGCGCACATGGACGGAGTTGCAAAAAACGCTGCCCTGATGAAAGCCTTTCATCAAGTAGAGCTGGCTTAGATCTGGGTGCAGGCTGCCCTCGGCAACCCCTTGGCGGGCGTAGGCCGTGAAATAGGGGTCTGCATCGGCAAAAGCGGTGCGCCAGTCAACGCCGATCATGTGAAAGGAGAGGGTGACGGCCATCATGTTGCCGTTGGCATCGCCCAGCTTATAGGGAACCCCTGCCTTGGCGGCGATGTCGCCGTCACCCGAGCAGTCGATCACCATTTTCGGTCGAACGATGAAGGGCCCGTTGCGGTCATAGCAAGCGACCTCTGCAATTTTCTGTCTGGGGGCGCCAGCGTGGGCCTCGGGAGCCTTGGTGGGCCCGGCGTCATTCAACGCTGCCCCAGACCGAGCGCCCGCCTGCTCGCGATTGCTAGCGAGCATCGTTGGCGCCATGGCGGTTGCGCCCAGCCGCACAGTGACACCTGCTTCGGCCAGCATGTCGAACATGGTCAAGGTGGCCAGATCGGGGTCATAGAGGATCTCAGGGCCGAAATTCTCAAGGCTACAGGGTCGCTTTTCGGCAGCGGGCGGCTCCATGGCCTGAAGGCGGTCGCTCAACTCTTCGATCAAGCCGCCGATAATGCGATCTACCGGGAAAGCACCGCCCCATGGCATGCCGGGGCAAAAAGCCATGACGCCGCCGATTTTTTGGGTGGCCTCCAGCAGGGTGACCGCTAGGCCCGCGCGCGCAGCGGCCACGGCGGCGCCAAAGCCTGCGGTGCCTCCACCGACGACCAGAAGGTCGGTATTCTCAATCCGCTGTGTCATGTACCTGGCCCCCGATCCCAAACAAATAGCGCCGCCCTACCTTAGCGCTCCGTCACATGAAATGCACAAGGTGCGAACGAGCCATTGCCGGTCAATTCGGTCAAAAGGTCAACACAAATTCGACCAGGCGCAAGACGTTCATAAGTGGCGGTGTGGTGCCCCACGCTTTGGCGCAGGGGACAAGACAGCGGGGCCTGCTGTGGGCCTGGCGTGGCGCAGAAATTTCTTAGCCAATAAGGGCACCTAGCCAACAAGGGCGCTTAGGTAATAAGGACGCTGCGGCGCTCCAACAGCCAAGCGGTCGCCATCCCGCCCATCCACATGCAGAACAGAGCCAGCCAAGCCGTGAAGACGAAGATGGACCCGCCGGTGACACCGGCGCCAATGGCACAGCCGCCCGCCAGCATGCCGCCCATGCCCATCATGGCGGCACCAGCCAGCGCAGTGCGCATATTGCCCGCGCTTTCAAAGCCCTGCCACTTCAATTCTCGGCCCCAGGCGGCGGCCAAAAAGGCGCCTATGAATACGCCAGGGATCAAGCCAATGTCGAATTCAAGCACCGGGTTGGCGGTCAAAAAGAACATGAGAGTATTGGCTGAAGGGCCGGTGAAGGTCGCGCTCTCCACTTGTACCGGATCGAACGACACCAAGCTGAGCGAATAGGTCAAGACCCAGCCACAGGCCACGGCAAATCCGACACCAGAGGCTGTAAACAGTACCCGTTTACTGACCTGATTGCGTTGGGCAAGCCAGATTGCGGTGCCAGCAAACAGGATGCCAATGACCAAGCCGCTGGCCTGGGGCAGGTGCAAGAAATTCAGCAGGTTGATGTTGCGCCCGTCTGGCGTGATCCAGAGCTCGGCGATCCAGTTGCGCAGCGGCGACAGCCAACCGCGAAGCGACATTTGCGCGACGATCGCAAAGACAAGCCCCGAAACGATCGAGCGCAGATTGCCGGTCGCTGCTAGAACCAGCAGACGGCCTGAACAGCCGCGCGCCAACACCATGCCCGCGCCAAACAGCAAACCACCGACAATGGCACCAGAAATCGAGCCGGGCACCGCCATCATGCGGGCTTCTTCGACGCGCATGAGCCCGAACAAGGCCGCCGATTGGGTCCAGACAAGCGCGGTCGAAAAAGCAAGCAACCAGACCGCCATGCGCTTGCCGAGCTGGCCTTTGGTGAACTCCACAACCGAAGCGCGCAGGCAAAATGACGAGCGCTGGGCGGCGACCCCAAATATCAGACCTGTCAGCAGGCCGAATAGGGCGGCGGTAAGCGGCGTTCCGATTTGGTCAACGAACGGCGCGATGTCCATAGCAAACTCCTTCAGGTACCAGCGGCGAGCAGGCTGACATTGGCTCAGACCAGCTCGGGTGGCCTTGAGCTGGGTCATATTCCAATGAGCGAATACTAAAAAACTGAAAAGTTGTGTACATATATTTTCGACGCCGGTCTTTGTGTTGGTTACCGGCGTGGTCCTTTTGTGCTGGTTACCGGCGTGGGCCTTTTGTGCTGGTTACCGGCGTGGGCCTTTTGTGCTGGTTACCGGCGTGGGCCTTTGTGTTGGTTACCGGCGCAGCCCTTGGCACGCCTGGGGTCATCAAGCCCTAGCGATCAGGCCTGATCGCTGGAGCCGCGCCCGCTGAGCCGGGTTGCAGCTTTGGCGTCCCTTGCTAGACTGGGCGGCATGGCCAAAGAAAATCCACACCGTCCCTTTACCCCGAAACCCGAGCAGATGGCGCTTCGACCGCAGGTGTCGGGCAACACCATCAATGGTTTGGGTGAACGAGCGGTTCGGCGGCCGAACGTGGTGTATTGGGCAAAAGATCCGGACGACATCCCGCATGGTCAAATGCAGAAGTGGTTTTATTCGGTGCGTCCCGACGAGCCCGCGCTGGTCGAAGCACGCAAGGAGCGGCAGGTTATTTTGGATCGCCCGATGGAAGCGCTGTCCGACCACCAGGTCGAGCGCGCGCCCCAAGATTGGACCGAGGCGCTGGCACAGTTCGTAGACGGTGGCGTTTGTGAGAAAGTCGGCGTAGCGCGCCTGCAAGAAGACTGGTTGTACGACGGTCAACAATCTGAATTCACCTGGGTCATCGTGCTGGGGGTGCAGCATGCCTATGACGAAATCAGTAAGGCACCCGAGCCTGAAGCGGGTGGAGAAGTCATCCGCCAATACGGGCGCGCGGCTGGCGCAGCCAAGGAGGTTGCCAACTGGCTGAGGCGGCAAGGGCATGACGCCGAGCCCGTAACCGGACCTATGGCGGGCGCCCTAACGCTGATCCCTGCAGCGCTGGCATGCGGCTTTGGCGAGTTGGGCAAGCACGGCTCGATCATCAACCCCGAAATGGGGGCCTCTTTCCGCCTGAGCGCGGTCCTAACCAATGCGCCCTTTGCCCCGACATCCCAACAGGAGTTTGGCATTGATCGCTTCTGCCAGAGCTGTCGAATCTGCGAAAACGCTTGCCCGCCCGAAGCGCTGTCGCCAGACAAGCAAATGGTGCGGGGGGTGCAGAAATGGTACGTCGATTTTGATCGCTGTCTGCCGTTCTTCAACCAAACCCACGGCTGCGCGATTTGTATCGCGGTTTGCCCTTGGTCACGCCCCGGTATTGGTGAAAACTTGATGCAAAAGATGGCGCGCCGCGCCCAGCGGACTGAAGACACCAGCTAGGCGGTGAAGCTGTCCGTATAGGCTTGACGCCGCACGTTCTTTTGCACCTTGCCCATGGTGTTGCGGGGCAGCGCGTTGGGGCACGACAACCGCGACCACGCCTTCGCTGAAATCCGGGCGACGGGGGCCAAAATTTGATTGTTGCTGCGGAGCGCTTTGAGCAAATAGAAAGCGGCCAGGCGGCGCAGGTGTTGGTTTTGGCTGTCGTCCAGGGTATCGCCCCGCTCAAGCGCCGGGATCAGTGCCTTGGCGCTGTCATCGAAGCGAGAATCATCGCCCAAAGCGGCTTGCTCTTGGGCCCACCTGCGCAAGCTCGGCACCGGAGACAAGGTGACGAAGCGCTTGAGCCCGGGAAATTCGCGCGACAGCTCCTCGACGACCTGCTTGATGAGGAAACTGCCGAATGAAATGCCGCGCAGGCCCTTTTGGCAATTGGAGATGGAATAGAACACAACACAACGGTGGTCGCTTGTTCTGGCGCCATATCGCGCGGGCTTAGAAGGTCAGCGCCTAATTGAACAAGGCGCGCCGTGGCACCTGGAACCCGGTTGAGTGCTCTAATGATGGCCTGGCTACGCGGCTCAGCGGCGAAGTGCAGCTTGCGCGCGGCGACGACATCGCCGGGTTGCCACCGCTTTAGGGCCTTTGCCATGGCGGTTTCATCCGGGCCGAATTCTTCGGCAATCCTCTGCTAGGCACGGTGCCGCTCATCCAGGGGCAGCGCTTCAAAGCGGCCCAAGATGCGCTTAGCGGTAACCAGGCCAGAGGCCTCGCCGCAATCGTTCAGCAAGTGATGGCAGGCCGCCACGACGTCAAAGTTGGCGTCGCGGACGTTGGTCGGGCGCAGGCGCCCGCTGCCCGCAATGCGTTTGAGCATATCGCTGAGAAAACTGATGCTGGCGGCGCGTGCGAGCAAGGGAGCGGTCTCCTTGCCTTTGGGACTGAATTGGGCGTGGCTGGTATCAAACTACTGCCGCGGGCTTCTATCAAGCAGGTTCGCCGATCGCTGCGCCCTTTGCAGGGGTTTGATTGACGCAAGCAAGAGCCTCTGCGCGCGGCGATGTCTGCGCGTCCCACTAGGCTTAGACCAGCCCCATTAGAACGGGTTCAGGTGATGGGGCGACAAAGCTGTCCAGGCCTGTTGCAATGGACAAGGTATGGGCGCGCGCGTAAGCTTTTGACCGGCCGCCGCTTAGGCTTCGCCCGTGTTTCAATCACCCCAGAGCGCCAACTATGTCCAGCCCCCAAATTCTCACGTTGACCCCGTCGGATAACATAGCGGTTGCTTTGCGCAAACTCGCTGCGGGCGCATTGCTCGGGCCTGATAATTTTGTTGCTGGCGAGGAAATTCCATCAGGGCACAAGCTGGCTTTGGCGGACATCAAGGCCGGTGAAAAGATCATCAAATACGGTCAGGTCATCGGCGTGGCCACGCAGGACATTGCACGCGGTGCGCATGTGCACGTTCAGAACGTAGCAATGACCAGTTTTCAAAGAAAACAAGAATTTGGCGAGCAAGCGACGCCCGAAAATATCTTGCCGGTGAGCGAGCGGGCCACCTTCGATGGCTACCGCCGTGCCAGTGGCGCCGTGGGAACTCGGAACTATGTGGGCATCGTCACATCCGTCAACTGTTCCGCTTCTGCGGCCAAGCTGTTGGCCAAAGAGGCCGAGCGATCTGGGCTTTTGGACAGCTATCCCGGTGTGGATGGTATCGTGCCGATAGTCCACGGGGCTGGTTGCAGCATTGCCACCGATGATGAGTCTTTCCGCAAGTTGCAGCGGGCGATCTGGGGCTATGCCACACACCCCAACTTTGCCTCTGTTTTGATGCTCGGGCTGGGCTGTGAGACCAACCAAATCCCGCTAATGCTGGAGGCCTATGGGCGGCCCGTTGACGAGAGCTTCCAGTACTATACGCTGCAAAGTGCGGGCGGGACCCGCAAATCGATCGAGAAGGGCCTTGTTTGGCTGGAATCCGCGATGCAAGAAGCGTCAAAGGCCAAGCGCGAGCCCCTTGATGCCTCGCATCTGAGCCTAGCGCTGCAATGTGGCGGCTCGGACGGCTACTCGGGCATTACGGCAAATCCGGCCCTTGGTCATGCGGTTGATCTGTTGGTCAAGAATGGCGGCACCGCGGCCCTTGCTGAAACGCCTGAAATCTATGGCGCCGAGAACCTGTTAACCGATCGCGCGGCGAGCCCGGAGGTCGGACGCAAACTGGTTGATCTGCTGGAGTGGTGGGAAGACTACGCGGCCAAGCACGGGTCAGAAATGAACAACAATCCGACCCCAGGCAACAAGTTGGGCGGGTTGACGACTATCTTGGAAAAATCGCTTGGCGCTGTCGCCAAGGCAGGCAGCACCAACCTAAAGGGTGTTTACCAGTACGGCGAAAAGATCACCGCCAAGGGTTTGGTTTTCGTCGATAGTCCCGGCTATGATCCCGTATCCATCACCGGGGAAGTGGCGTCGGGCTGCAATATGATCTGCTTCACCACAGGGCGCGGCTCTTGTTATGGCAACAAACCGGTGCCCTCGATCAAGATCGCTTCGAACAGCATTATGTATCATCACATGCAGGACGATATGGACATCAACTGCGGCACCATCGCTGAAGGCGCTGAGACCGTTGCCGAGGCGGGTGAGCGGATTTTCGAAGCCATTTTGAAGACCGCTTCAGGCCACCGGACGAAATCGGAGGCGCTGGATGTCGGCGATGCTGAATTCGCGCCTTGGCAGACCTATGCGCAGATGTAGGCAGGCCCTGCTCAGCGGGTATAACAGCGGCAAAAGCAAAGCCCGAGCAATCGCCCTCGATTACGCCAAAGATCCGCAAGGTGCATTTGCGGCAATATCAAATAGAGTGAGCGCGCCCGGTGAATGCAATTTAACGAAACCCGCTCTAGGCAGCAGCTTTTGATTGAGGCATCGCCGCTCTAGCTTGGGAAATACTTTCCACCCAGAACAATCCCGCCTGCTGACAGCTTTTGGTCGTGGGTCACGATCTTGCCCAGGACATCCTCAAGCTCGACCGGGCCATCTGTGATCGTCAGAATACTGGCATCGCCCACACCACCGGCTGCCAGCTTGCCAAGATCGGGGCGGTTGATCGCCTGCGCCGCTGCGGTTGTCGAAGCCGTTATCACGTCTTGCAGGGACATTCCCAGCGCCAGAAACTTGGTCATGGTATAGGGCATATCATGCGCCGGGCCATCAATGCAGAGAACATGCACGTCCGAAGAAATGGTGTCCGGCCAGAAACCTGCCGCCACCATCGCGTGCGCGGTATCCCAAGAAAACGCGCCCATGCCGTGCCCAACATCGAACAGCACCCCGCGCTCTTTAGCGCGTAAGACGGCCGCTCGGACCCGCCCATCGCTGTGAACGGGGCTGTTTGGGAAAGGGCGGAAACAATGGGTCAGGATATCGCAGGGACGCAAGCGGTCCACGACGTCTTCGTAGGTAGGCGGTGCCTCGTCGATATGGGCCATGACCGGCAAACCGAGCCGGTCGGCAACGTCGAGCGCGATATCAAGCGGGGCAATGCCGTTTATGCCGCTGGTCTTAGCGCCAACACGCACTTTAATCCCTACCACCGTGTCGCGGTTCGCTTCGGCCACAGCAACGGCTTCGCGCGCGGCCATCAATCGCAGATCCTGGCTCTCACCCGCCATGATCGTAGGCGAAAACGCATAAATGCCCGCAAAGGAGATGTGCAGATAGGAAAGGATCCGCACGTCGGCCCTTTCGATGACATGGGCGCGAAATCCGGGAAAGTTGCCTGGACCAGCGCTGCCCGCGTCCACCAAGGTCGTTGAGGCGGCTTTGCGGGCATAAGCGTCCGCTTCGACGCTCAAGGACGTTCCGCCCCAGTAGACGTGAGTGTGAAGATCGATCAAGCCGGGAACGACCAACTTGCCGGTTACGTCCACCCGGTCTGCACCGGTCAGATTGTCACCGATTTCCGAGATTTTGCCATCAGAAAAGGCAATATCAGTCGTGGCATCCAGGTGTTGGCTTGGATCCAGAACCCGACCGCCGCAAAGAACTAAGTCATGTGTCATTGCATCTCCCTTGGCGCATCTCCTTTGGCGCATCTCCTTTGGCGCAGCACGGCGCCCTGCAACTAGCGGGTTTACCAGCAGGTATAGCCACCGTCCATGACCAGCGAGGCGCCGGTCATGTACTTTGCCTCATCACTAGCCAGGTAAACAGCCAACGGGCCGATATCCTTAGGATCGCCCAGATCGCCCATCGGGATGTTGGCGCGGATACCGTCGATTATCTCAGGGTGCTTTTGGGCCCAGATCTTATTGGGCTCGGTCAAGAAGATCCCCGGACAGATCGCGTTTACGGTCACGCCTGCCTTGGCCCAGTCCACGGCCAAGCTGCGGGTTAGCTGCATCACGCCTGCCTTGGCGGCCTCGTAGTGGCGACCATGAATGCCGCGCCCGGGCACAAAGGCATTGATGGAGGCAACGTTGATGACACGTCCGCCTTTTCCGTCCCGAACCATGGCGCCGCCAATCGACTTGCAGCACAAGAAGGTGCTTGTCAGGTTCAGGTCCATCAACTCAAGCCACTGTTGCAGGGGCAGGTCTTCTGTTGGCACGTTTACGCGTCGCCCACCGACGTTGTTGACCAGGATATCAAAGCGGCCGATATCGCGCAGTGCGGTTTCGCACGCGTTCTCGCAAGCAGAAGGATCACCGACATCGGCTTCTATGGTCCAAGCTTGGCGCCCTTTTGCGCGAATGTCTTCGGCGGTCTGTTGAAGGCTGTTTGACGGGCGGGCGACCAAAGCCACGTCGGCGCCCGCGTCGGCGAGTGAAAGGGCCATTTCCCGGCCGAGGCCGCGGCTGCCGCCTGTGATGAATACCCGCTTGCCGTCAAGTTGAAACACGACTGTCTCCCTATCTCAGACCATCAAATTGAAAGGTGGGTCGCGCCCAAGCGCGATCAGCACACCGCTGTTTCTGTGAAACCTAGGCGCTGATTGGTAGCGGGCGAAATGCCGTTTTCAGATGGGGCAATGCATGCATGGCATGACCCGCAAGCCTGGCATGACGCGCAGGCCTGGGATGATCCGCAGGCCTGGCGCAAGCGCCGGCGGGCGGGGGGTTCTGCTTCAGGCAAGCGGCTGGACCACTAGGGCCTCCCTAGGGCCTCCCTAGCGGGAGATCGCTGGCTCCTATACACAAGCATCCGCGCTTGATTTCGAAGGGGCTGGCGACAGCCGATGTGGCGCGAACGGCCCCTTGACGGTTAAATCAAAAACGCCGTTGGCCTGCACCCGCTAGAGCTTGATCCCGACGTTCTTGGTCTGCACATAGCCAAGCAAAGCCTCCTGGCCCTTTTCACGGCCAAAGCCCGAACGCTTCATCCCGCCAAACGGGGTTTCAACGCCACCGGCCCACCATTGGTTCACATAGACCTGTCCGGCAACAAGCCTGTTGGCCACTTTGTGCGCCAAGGATAGGTCGCGCGTATAGAGCCCAGCAGCGAGGCCGTAATCCGTGCCGTTGGCAATTTCGATGGCTTCTTCTGTTTCCTCGAACGGTATGACCACGACAACCGGTCCGAAGAACTCGTCTTGCGCGATGATCATGTCCGGGCGAACATCAGTGAAGACCGTTGGTGCCATGAAGTATCCGTCGAGTCCCTTGGTACGGGAACCCCCCGTGCGCAGGGTTGCGCCTTCTTCCACACCGACGCGGCAAAGGGCCTCGACCCGTTCAAGCTGACGTTCCGAAATCAGCGGACCAAGGTCTCCGCCTTCGATGCCCGGCGCGACGTTCAAACTCTCGGCGCGCGCGATCAGCTTTTCGACCACCTGGTCGTAGACCGAACGATGCACGATCAGCCGCGAGCCTGCCGAACAAATCTGACCCGCGTGCTTAAAGATGCCGTTTGCAGCGCTCTCTACAGTCTGGTCGATGTCGGCATCAGGGAAGACAATGCCCCCGGACTTGCCGCCAAGTTCCATGACGCAGGGAATTATGCGTTCGGCCGCTGCGCGCAGCACCGAGCGGCCGGTTTCAACCGAGCCGGTGAACACAACGTGGTCGATGTCCTTGTGAGCGGCCAGCGCCGCGCCCGCTTCGGCGCCATAGCCGCAGACGATGTTGACGGCGCCTTTCGGCACGCCAGCGCGGGTGCAAGCCTCGGCAAGCAAATAGAGGCTCAGCGGCGAGTCTTCCGGCGACTTCAAGACAACCGTGTTGCCTGTGACCAGCGCACAAGCGATCGAACGCGCGCCAACGGGCAAAGGTCCGTTCCAGGGGACAATCTGTGCTGAGACGCCATATGGGGCAAGAATGGTGTAGTCCAAAAGACCAGAACCCAACGGGATCTGCCGTCCTTCTAGCTTATCGGCCATACCGCCATAGTATCGCAAATAGCGCTGGGTCAGCGGAATTTCACCGCGCCCGTTCGCCAGCGTCTTGCCGTTGTCAAAACATTCAACCAAAGCAACCTCATCGGCAGCCTTTTCAAGCTCGTCCGCAAGGCGAAACATCAAGGCGCCGCGTTCGTGAGGCAGCATATTTTGCCATTCGTCAGAGTTGAAGCAGGCTCGCGCGGCTGCTACGGCGCGATCAATGTCAGCCGCCGTGCCGCGTGCAACCTCGCACAGCTTTAGGCCGGTCGCCGGGTCGGTGACGGGGATCCGTGCTCCCTCGGAGCCATCGACCCACTCGCCGTTGATGAAATTCTTCCAATAGGGCCGAACGTCGCTTGCTTTTGTCATAGTGATATGGCGCCCGAACGCTGGGGCGCTCCCTTTCTAGTTCCGTATTCCATCAGCACGTTGCGCCAAAATTTCTGGGATTTCGAATGCCAAAATTGGATAGAACTATTCACTAGCATGAATGCCGCATTGCCTTTCGCTGTCGGATTCACTCAACTATCGGAAGCAATAGACCCAGGTTGAACCAGGCAGGGAACAGGCTTCGATGGAAGTAAAGTGGCTGCTCGATTTTCTTTCGCTCGTGGATACGCAGAATTTTTCACGCTCTGCGGAAGCGCGTGCGACCACGC
The DNA here is from genome assembly GCA_030432195.1 of Alphaproteobacteria bacterium. Classification (GTDB taxonomy): domain Bacteria; phylum Pseudomonadota; class Alphaproteobacteria; order UBA7985; family JAUIBT01; genus JAUIBT01. The sequence goes on along the minus strand of JAUIHE010000032.1, from coordinate 4,655 downwards.
AACCGGCCTTCAGTCGTCGCATCAAAGCGCTGGAAGAATGGCTTGGCGCGACCCTCTTTGACCGCAGCGAACAGCCGATACAGCTCACTTATGCTGGTCAAAGCTTTCGGCCCGTTGCGGAGGAGGTCTTGCGGCGGCTGCTTCAAAGCCGCGAGGAGATCCAACGCATTGGCAAGCATACGGAAAGCACGATTTCCTTCACCTCGACACACAGCCTGTCACTGGTCTTCTTTCCGCGGTGGATCCTTCAATTCGAGGCGGAAACGGGCATTCTTCGAACCCGGCTAGAATCCAATCAGATTGATGTTTGTGTGCAATCGTTGTTGCGCGGAGAGTGCCATTTCCTCATCAGCCCAACGCATTCGGCCGTGGAAATTCAGCTTCCCGAAGACCGCTTTACGTCGAAGTCGATAGGCCATGACCGCTTGTTGCCCGTATCCGCGCCAGCCCCTGACGGCTCGCCCTTGCACGCGCTGATACCCGGCGCAAAGAAACCCGTCGAATACCTGGCCTACGACAGCACGGCGGCAAGCGGGCGGGCACTGGAATTCATGCTGCGGCATCACAAAAAAGCGCCCGCGCTGGAAAAAGTCTTTGATTCTCACCTTGCTGGCGTGTTGAAGCCCATGGCAATTCAGGGCCGGGGGCTGGCTTGGTTGCCCGAGAGCGAAATCGTGCGCGAGATCGAGCAAGGCACGCTTGTGATTGCGGGTGACGGCAGTTTTGTCATCCCGTCAGAAATCCGGTTGTTTCGTAACCGCGACCCACTGCCTAAGGCCGCCGAAGATTTCTGGCGAACCCTGGGTGATGCCGATACTGCATTATCATAGAACAACGTTGCATTGGTATGCGCCAGAAGCGGTGGCTAAGCTTGTCTCATGCTGGACAGGTCAAAACACATGCCAAACACTTCCCCAAATAAAGTCGCACTCCTCGGGCTCATGCTTGAGAGCAATCGCTTCGCGCCGGTCACCACCGAAGAAGACTATCTGAGCCGGGTGTACCTGGCTGGACAGGAAATTCTGAACGACCTTGCGAGCTCTGATCCGATGTTACCCACCGAATTGCGCGGCTTTTGTCGGCAGATGGATAGCGCGACCGATTGGCAACCGGTGCCTATTTTGGTCGGGCTCGTGGAGGCCGGAGGGCCATTAGACCACGCCTTTTTTGAAAAGACGCTCGCAGAAATGAAGTCCCGCTTGGAAGCGTCCTTGCCGGTCGATGCGGTCTATATCTCCAATCATGGCGCGATGATTACGACGGAAAACAGCGACCCAGACGGAGAAATATTTGCCATGGTACGCGATGTCGTCGGGCCGGATGTGCCGGTGGTCGCTACCTTGGATTTGCATGGCAACGTGTCGCAAAGAATGGTGGATTGCGTCGATGTCATTATCGCCTATCGCACCAATCCCCACGTCGATATGCTGGAGCGCGGAATCGAAGCCGCCGATGCGCTGATGGAGCTTTTCGGCGGGATGAAGCCCGAAACCTGCTTGGTGCACTTGCCGGTCACACCGCCGACAGTCACGTTGTTAACGGAGTCCGGCCCGTATGGCGATCTAATCGACTTTGGCCAAACCCTGGTCAGCGACGATATTTTGAACGTGTCGATCCTGGGCGGATTTGCCTACAGCGATACGCAAAAAAACGGTCTGGCGATCATCGTTACAAGTCGGCGCAAAGACGGAAGCGCCGCGCAGGTGGCGCAAACGATCGCTAAAATGGCTTGGTCGCAATACCAACGATACCGGCCCGTCCTTACTTCGCTGGAGGAGGCCGTCGAGCGCGTCCTAGAAGTGGGCAATGATCCTTCTTTGCCTGCGCTTGCCCTGGCGGATGTTGCGGATAATCCCGGCGGCGGTGGCCGCGGCAATACGATGTGGATCTTGGAAGCGCTTCATCGCGCTGGCGCCCACGATGTGATCGTTGGCGTCATCTATGACGCCGCGCTGGCCGCAGAAGCTGCAACGCTGGGCGAGGGCGCTGAATTCAATGCTGTGTTTAACCGCGCGGAAGACGATCAGTTCTCTCAGATCTTTGAAGCCAAAGCGACGGTCAAGCGCATCCGAGACGGCGACTGTGTGGGCCGCCGTGGATTTTATGCTGGACGCCGCATGAACCTTGGCACAACGGCCCTGCTGGACCTAGGCGGTATTCAGGTCGTAGTGATTTCCATTCGCACTCAATGTGCGGAGCCTGTCTTCTTGGAGATGATGGGGCTGGATATTGCCAAGGCGCGCGCTGTGGTGTTGAAGTCACGCGGCCATTTCCGCGCAGGTTTTTCTGAGTTCTTTGGTGATGACCAGATTCTGGAAGTGGACGCGCCCGGGCTGACCTCGCCCATGTTGCAGCGTTTCGACTTCAAGAACCTGCCGCGTCCGGTTTTCCCCGTTGACGATCAGGTGAGCTGGCCTGCGGCTCGCTAGGACAAAGCCTGCCAAACTCGGGCTTAGATTGCGTCAGGGTCGCTTTGCGTGAGATTGCGTCCCTTGCGTGCGTTTGCGCAAATGTAAGCTTGGCGCTAAGGCCCATAGATTGGGCGGGTTGGCGGATGGCGCATCGGCAAGATCTGCTGCGCTATCCGCGCTAATCCTTGGCAGCCAGTCGCTACCAGCCGTTCACCCGGTTCCATTCTGCAATGACAGTCGTGCCATCGCCCTCAGAGCTATCGACCACGTAATAGCGATCGTACATGGCCGCGGTCATGCAAACGTGGTTCGGCAAGATGCGCAACTTGGTTTGAATAGGGAAGTTTTCCAGCTCCTGGCCGGGGCGAAGCGTAATCAAACCATGTTCCTGATAGACACGATCGACCGTTAATTGCGGCTCCAGGATTTGCCCTTCCTCGCTTGCCACGAGCCCGAAACCGATGTCGTTGGCCACACGCTCTGTACTGCGGTCTTTGGACAGAGCCAGCGCTCCTGCATCTACAGTAAAGTGGCCCAGGTCTGGGCGGTGGCTGGATACGTCGGTCAGGACCGAGACCGCCAGATCTGTCGGCTCGCATGAGCCGATTTGCGCTTGGAACATATCACCGAACATATAGACGCCCGCGCGTACTTCGGTCACGCTCGCAAGTCCGTCGGCATACAAGGCCGTTGGGGTCGAGCCAATGCTGACGGTCGGCGACGAAATCCCAATTTCTGCCAGCCGTTCAGCGGCAAGAACCACCGCCTGGCGCTCGGTTTCGGCGACGACCTCGACCTCAGAGCGGCTGCGGCAGTTGTAAGAATGACCGGCGTGGGTCATGACACCGTCGAATTCGATATTCTTGGCATCATTGAGGACGCGGCCAATGTCAAGAAGATCGCTTGAGGTCGGCAGAACCCCGGTTCGTAGCTCGCCGCAATCGACTTCGATTTGGACATAGAAAGTGGTTGCGAGTCTGTCGGCGGCCGCTGCGATTTCCTTGGCCACGCCTGCGTTGTCGGTGATAATCGCAAGCTTTGCACCGCCCGATTGCAGCCGAGCCACGCGCTCCAGCTTGTCTGGGGTAATGCATACGGCGTATTGCAGGTCTCTCAAGCCATTTTCAATGAAATATTCGGCCTCTTGTAAGGTCGAAACCGCGATGCCCTGCTCATCGTTCTCAAGCGCCAAGCGGGCGACATCGATAGATTTGGCGGTCTTGAGGTGAGGGCGTAGGCGCACCTTGTTTCGCGCGCAGGCCTCTTGCATCCGCTGTAGGTTTGCGATCAACTTGCTTCGGTCCAGCACAAGGCAAGGCGTGGGCAAATCCGACAGTTTCATCGAGCCATTTTCAGCAGCCATGGAGGGTGTTTCCTTCGTCACTTAGTTGGGTTAGCTCGCGGTGGTTTGCTATTGCGATTCCAAGATGAATTCGTCAATCATCACGTTCATTCCGGCCAAAAGACCGCCATCCACCGGCAAACCAATGCCCGTGATATACGCGGCATCGTCAGAAGCCAAGAACGACACCGCTTTGGCAACATCGTCGGGTTGGGCCACGCGGCCGAGCGGATACCATTTGGCGAGCTTTTCGAAAATTTGCGGGTCTTTTTGCTGTCGAATTTCCCACGAGACATTTTCGGTTTGTACCGAGCCAGGCATTACGGCGTTGCAGCGAATGCCGAACTTTCCATACTCGGAAGCGATGGATTGGGTCATGTTGATGACGCCTGCCTTGGCAGCGCTGTAGGCTGGATTGCCGAAATAGCGAACGCCGTTGACCGAGGCGATGTTGACGATGATGCCGCCCTGGCGCTCCTGCATACCCGGCAGTACGGCGCGTAAACAGTGATATTGGCCGCTAAGATTGATATCGATTTCACGGTGCCAGTGTTCCAGCGCAATGGTGGCGTAATCGCCGGAGTCCGTAAAGCCTGCGTTGTTGACCAGCAGGTTGACAGCGCCCAGCTCGGCCTCGGCCTCTCGGATTGCTGCTTGGGTTTGCTCAAAGTTTGTGACATCGGCATATTTGAACAACACCTTGTGGCCTGCGTCGGACAGGTCTTTGCAGGTCTTTTGGGCCAATTCTTCAGCGATATCGACAACACACACGGCCGCGTCGCCTTCTGCTAGCCTGGTGGCAATCGCACGGCCGATGCCTATGCTGCCACCGGTGACGATAGCGACTTGGTTTTCATGTTTCTTCACGGGGGATTTCCTCTTGATCAGTTTGCCAGTGCTGC
>JAUIHE010000204.1 GCA_030432195.1 Alphaproteobacteria bacterium | reverse complement strand
CCCTGGAGCGCAACATCGTCAAAATGGGTGACTACGCTAAGGCACATGGCATGCGTCACCGCGTGCACGGCAAGATGCATAAATCGGTCGATGTCGCCAAGCTGCAGGAAAAGCTGGGCGGTTCGGTCGGCGTTTGTTGCCAGAAAGTCTCTGAGGCAGAGGTGTTCGTGCGCGGCGGAATCAAGGATGTGCTGGTGTCCAACCAAGTGCGTGACCCGCGCAAGATCGATCGCCTGGCGCGCCTGCCCAAGCTGGGTTCGCGGATCATTGTGTGTGTTGACGATCTGGCCAATGTCGCCGAGCTGTCCGCAGCTGCCCAGAAGCATGGCACCGAATTGGAAGTCTTTGTGGAGATCGACTGCGGGGCGGGGCGCTGTGGCGTCACCACAACGCCTGCGGTGGTTGAAATTGCCAAGGCGGTTGAAGCTGCGGCCGGTTTGAAATTCAGCGGCATCCAAGCCTATCAAGGCGCTATGCAGCACATGGACTCCTACGAGGATCGCAAAGCCAAGCTGGATGTCGCGATTGCCATGGTAAAGGATGCGGTCGAGGGTCTGAAAGCCGAAGGCATCGCCTGCGATCTGGTCTCTGGCGGCGGCACGGGATCGTACTACTTCGAATCAAATTCTGGCGTTTACAACGAGTTGCAGTGCGGCTCCTACGCCTTCATGGATGCCGACTATGGCCGCATCCTGGACAAGGACGGCAAGCGGATCGACCAGGGCGAATGGGAAAATGCCTTCTTCATTCTGACCCAAGTTATGAGTCACGCCAAAGACACAAAAGCGATTTGCGATGCAGGGCTCAAGGCGCAGTCGGTTGATAGCGGTCTGCCAGTCGTCTATGGCCGCGATGATGTCACCTACATCAAGTGTTCTGATGAACATGGCGTGATCGAAGACCCGCAAGGCGTGCTGAAAGTCGGCGAAAAGCTGCGCTTGGTGCCAGGCCACTGTGACCCCACTGCCAACGTGCACGATTGGTATGTGGGCGTGCGCAACGGCAAGGTTGAAGTGGTTTGGCCCGTGTCAGCACGCGGAAAGGCCTACTGATGTACATTGTTGCTGAGCAAGATATTCCGGCGCTGATCGACCGCCCATCCGCCTTCAAGGCTATCGAGGCGGTGTTCGCCGCCATGGCCAGCGGGCAGGCGCGCAACTTCCCGGTGATCCGCGAAGACATTGGCTATGCCAACGCGCTCTATGGTTTCAAGTCGGGCTTCGACAAAGCCGGTTTGGCGCTGGGCTTGAAATCGGGTGGCTATTGGCCCGGAAATGAAGCTCAGGGGCTGACCAACCATCAATCGACCGTCTTCTTGTTCGATCCCGATACGGGACGCTTGCAGGCTGTGGTTGGCGGCAACTACCTGACTGCGATTCGCACGGCGGCGGCGGCGGCGGTTTCGGTGGCGCATCTGGCCCGCCCGGACTCAAAGGTGCTGGGCATGGTTGGCGCTGGTCACCAGGCAGCCTTTCAGCTGCGTGCTGTCGCCGAGCAGCGCGATTTCGAACGCGTGGTAGCCTGGAACCGCAACCCCGAGCGCTTGGCCCGCTTGGCCAGCGTCGCTCAGGACATGGGCTTGCCCTTTGAAGCGGTGAGCTTGGAGGAGCTGGGGGCGGCCGCGGACGTGATCGTTACCATCACCTCCAGCTTTGCGCCCATCTTGCAAGCTGGCCACATCAAGCCGGGCACCCACCTGGCCTGTATGGGCACGGACACCAAGGGCAAGCAGGAGGTGGCTGCGGACCTGGTGGCCGGTGCCAAGGCCTTTACCGACGAAATCGCGCAGGCGATTAGCATCGGTGAATGCCAGCATGCTGTTGCGGCTGGGGCTCTTGAGCCTGCCAATATCACGGCTTTGGGCGATGTCATCAACGGCCAAAAGAGCGGCCGGGACTCGGCTGAGCAGATCACCTTGTTCGATGGAACGGGCGTTGGGTTACAAGATTTGTCCGTAGCTTCCGCTATCGTCGAGCTAGCGCGTAAGGCGGGCAAGGCCACGGAGGTGGCGATCTAGCGGAGAAATCTGCTAATAATTTCAAAAATTTAACTGAAGATGCGGGGCGTGGTCCTGGGGCGATTGGGCCCGAAAGATCTTAGGGCGCGACCAATTTCCACATAATGGTTGCGCAAGATACTTGTGTCTTTCCGCATTCTTTGGTTAATATTTCTTACCAACTTTGGTGAGGTTCGCTCACCTAATTACCGGGAGGAAAAATCTATGACCGAAACACTCAACCGCAGAAAGTTCCTGCGCGCAGGTGCAGCTGCTGCAACTGGTGCTGCTGCCTTGGCTGCTCCGTCGATCGCACGCGCGGCACCAGTGACCTTTAAGATGCAGGCTGCCTGGGGCGGCGGCATCTTCCTGGAGAACGCCAAGTCCTACGTGGATCGCGTTAACGAAATGGCTGGCGGCGCGCTGAAGATTGACCTGTTGGCAGTCGATTCAGTTGTGAAAACCAGCCAGATGCAGGACGCAGTTCACCGTGGCGTTTTGGACGCTGCGCACTACGTACCGGCCTACTGGTATTCCAAGTCTAAGGCAGCGTCGCTGTTCGGCACCGGCCCTTGCTTTGGCTGGTCTTCGCAAGAAGTGCTGGGCTGGGTCCACTACGGCGGCGGCATGGAGCTGTTCAACGAACTGATGGGCAAGCTGGGCTTGAATGTTGTGTCGTTCTTCAACTCACCCATGCCTGCACAGCCGCTGGGCTGGTTCAAGCAGGAGATCACGGACGCAGCCCAGATGAAGGGTCTGAAGTACCGTACCGTTGGTTTGGCTGCCGACGTTCTGCTGGAAATGGGCATGTCTGTTGTTCAGCTGCCAGGTGGTGAAATCCAGCCTGCGATGAAGTCTGGCTTGATCGACGCAGCAGAGTTCAACAACCCCACCTCTGACCGCGACTTTGGTATGCAGGACGTGTCCAAGCACTACCACTTGGCCTCGTTCCACCAGAGCCAGGAGTTCTTCGAAGTAACCTTCAACAAGCGCAAGTATGACAAGCTGCCTGACGAGTTGAAGGCAATCTTGAAGTACGCGTCTGAAGCTGAAAACTCAAACTTCTACTGGCACAACACCAAGCGCTACTCAGAAGACTTGATCAAGCTTGAGACCGAGCAGGGCGTCAACGTCTACCGCACGCCTGACAGCGTCATGGCTGACCAGCTTAAGGCTTGGGATGTCGTGGTTGACCGTATCTCAGCTGAAGACGAGTTCTTCGCCAAGGTTGTTGCCTCTCAAAAGGCCTACGCCAAGGACGTGATGAACTACCTGAACCTGAACCAGCCCGACTACAAGCTGGCATACAACCACTACTTCGGCTAATCGCGAAGTTTGGTATGATCTCCGACCGGGGTCTCTTTATAAGGGGCCCCGGTTTCATTCATCCGCAAGGGAGGCGGTCTTGAACAGATTCATTTATATGATCGAGGGGCTCAGCCTCTGGGTCGGGCGCGCCTTCGGTTGGTGCATATTGATCCTGACGTTTTCGGTCTCTTATGAGGTCTTTGTGCGCTACGTGTTGAATTCCCCAACAGTTTGGGCCTTCGACATGATGGTGCAGATGTATGGCGCCCTGTTCTTGATGGCTGGCCCCTATGCGCTCGCCCAAGACAGCCATGTGCGTGGCGACGTGGTCTACCGCTTGTTTCCAGTCCGCTGGCAAGCGCGCATCGATTTTGTGCTCTATATTCTGTTCTTCTTCCCCGGCATGCTGGCCCTGTTCTGGTTCGGCTGGGAAATCGCCTCAGATAGCTGGCGCTACCAAGAAGTCAGCTGGAACAGCCCCGCACGCATCCAAATTTATTTCTTTAAGACGTTGATCCCCTTGGCAGGCTTCTTGCTAATTCTGCAGGGCATAGCGGAAATGTTCCGTTGCTGGAATGCAATGAAGACAGGCGTCTGGATGGACCGCTTGGATGACGTCAAAGAAACCGAAGATCTGCTGATCGATATCGAAGAGCATGATCTTGAAGAAGCAAACCGGCACGCATCTGCCGGCAACTAATCCGACAATTCGGAAACAGATAAAAGAGACCAAGTGATGACTGATCCTCAAGTTGCCATTGTGATGCTGTGCCTCTTCATTGTATTGGTGCTGTTGGGCTTCCCAATTGCCTTTACATTGTTGGCTATGGGCGTTGGCTTTGGCTATTACGCATACTATCAGGGCGGATGGGAAACCATCGGCGATGTATTTAACAATAACATTTTCTTCTATCTAACTTCCTTTTTTAGTTCACGAGTGCAGG
>JAUIHE010000031.1 GCA_030432195.1 Alphaproteobacteria bacterium | reverse complement strand
GGTGAAGTGCCCGGTCTGCTTGTACAGAGAACGCACATCAATCACACTCGGTCCCACGGAGCCTTTGAGAACCGGCAAGTCGATCTCGGTCCCATCTTCATTGTTTCGAAGGGTGTAGGATTGTGAGGTTGATGTATCCATGTTCTCGTCCTTTGTTTTGTTGTTGGGCAGGGCTTGGGCAGTGTCCGCCGTCGGGTCTTTTCTCCCGACGATGTTGCCGAGTATCTTGTGTAAGACGCTCATGTTCTGTTTCCCTTGCTTAGAGCCTTGGGGGCAAGGCTCGACGTCGAGTGTTGGGGGTGGCCGAAGCCGTGCCGCAGGGCGCTAGGCCAAGCGGCTTTCGATACGGCGAATGGTCTCTTCTTTGCCCAGGACTGCCATGACTTCGCTCACTCCGGGTGAGGCCATGGAGCCGGTTAAAGCTGCGCGCAATGGCTGAAAGACCTTGCCGATCTTAAGGTCTCTTTGCGCCGCAAATTGTTTCAAAGAAGACGTAACAGCCTCTTCTTGCCAGTCGCTAAGGCCTTGCGCAAACTCTTTTGCCGCGACCAATAGCGCCAAACCGTCTTCGTCCAGGGCCTTTTCGGCCTTGGGATCTAGCGGCAGGGGCAAGGGGCGATAATAAATGCCTGCCTGCTCAACCAAATCCGGCAGCGTCTTCGAGCGTTCAACCAGGCTGGCCAGGCCTTGCTCAATCCAGCCTTTTTGCTCGGCGCTGGGCTCAATCCCGTCGGCGGCCAATCGGTGCCATAACAGGGTCAGCAAGGCCGCGGGCTCGGCGGTCTTCATATAGTGCGCATTGACGAACTTGAGCTTTTCCAGGTCGAAGCGCGACGGACTCTTGCCGACCGCGTCCAAATCGAACCACTCGATTGCCTTGTCGGTTGGAATGATCTCTTCGTCGCCATGGCTCCAGCCCAGGCGCAGCAGGTAGTTGCGCATGGCCTCGGGCAAAAAGCCTGCCTCTTCGTACCATTCAACGCCTAGGGCGCCGTGGCGCTTGGACATCTTGGCACCGTCTTGCCCGTGGATCAGCGGGATATGAGCCTGAACTGGGAAGTCCCAACCCATGGCGTCAAAGATCACCTTTTGACGAAAGGCGTTGTTCAGGTGGTCGTCGCCGCGGATGACGTGGGTGACGCCCATGTCGTGATCGTCGACCACAACAGCCAGCATATAGGTCGGTGTGCCATCGGCGCGCAGCATGACCAAATCGTCCAGGTCGTCGGCGGGCTTGGTGACCGAGCCTTGAACCTGATCGTCAATAGTCATGTCTCCAGCAAGCGGCGCTTTGATCCGCACGACATAGGGCGCGTCGGCTGGAGCTTGGCTGGGGTCGCGATCCCGCCAGGGGCTTTGAAACTTGAAGTTCTGCTTGTTGGCTTCGGCATTGGCGCGCAGGGCGGCCAGCTCTTCTTGTGTGGTGAAACACTTGTAGGCTTTGCCCTCGGCCAGAAGCTGGGCAGCGACCTCCTGATGGCGGGCGAGGTTCTGCGATTGAAAGACAATATCGCCGTCGTGATCCAGCCCCATCCAGGCCATGCCGTGAACAATGGCGTCAATCGCGTCCTGGGTCGAACGCGCGCGGTCGGTATCTTCAATGCGCAGCAAGAACCGGCCCTGATGATGGCGGGCAAGGAGCCAGTTGAACAGGGCGGTACGAGCGCCGCCAATGTGCAAGAAGCCGGTCGGAGAGGGCGCAAAGCGCGTAACAATTGTCATTGAGGGTTGGATTGCTTATCAAGTATGGAGGATTTGCTAGTATTGCCGCCTCCATACCATAGGCAGCAAAGCGAACCAAGTCGCAGCTTGTCAGCGCACCTTTCGAGGTAAAGAGTGTCAAAATGGCCCCCATCTCTCACTATGATTTGGTCGCACATGCGCCCACGGCCCGCCTGGCTCTATGCCGCCGCGCGTAGCGCAGAAGGCGAGAGGAAAACGGCGGGCCAACCTTGGCGCGCGACTCTAGGCTTAAGTGACGCCGACGCTGCTGACTTTGGGGCGGGCTACCAGTCCGATGACAGGCAGGGCTGGGGCCAGGCGTGGCGGGTTTTGCGCAGCGCCATCACCCTAAGGCTGGTCCATGATAGCAGTCAGACCTTGGCGCAGTGGCCCTTGCTGGCTCTGACCGGATTGCCTGCCGGGATCTTGCTCTATTTTGCATTGCCTGTAGAGCCGCCGCTTTGGTTGGGCGGCCTGGGCCTGCTGATTTGCCTGGCTCTGTCACTCTGGTTCCGGCGCAGGGCAGCGCAAGCCAGGGGGCAAGGCTCTGGTCTCTTACTCTCGACAGCAACGCTTGGTTTGGGCTTTGCGACAGCTTGCTGTTTGGGCATCGCTGCGGCCAGTTTTCGGACCGCGAGCATGTCAACACCGCGCCTGGAGCGCCCCATTTTTGCCAAGCAAGTCACGGGTGTCGTGCGTCGTAGCGAACAGGAAGCTAAGGCCTGGCGGCTATGGGTCGAGCCGGAAACGATTGAGGGCTGGCGCGAAGGCTGGGTGCAGCCAAGATTGCTTCGCTTGCGCCTGGCGGAAGAGACGGTAGATCCAGCGCTGTTGCAAGTTGGCGCTCGTTTGAAAGGGCGCGTGCAGGCCTTCCCGCCTTCCGAGCCCGTTCGTCCGGGTGGCCTGGACATCCAACGGTTGGCCTATTTCCAAGGCATCGGCGGTTACGGTCGCTTTATGGACCTGCCCGAGTTGGTCGATGCGGCGCCACAATGGACCCTGTCTTCGGCGCTAGAGCTTTGGCGCGAGCAGCTTGCTCAGCGTTTGCGGCAACGTTTTCCCGGGGATGTGGGGCAGGCCATGACCGCGCTGGTTGTCGGGCACAGTCAGGGACTATCTGAACAGGGCAAAGAAGCCATCCGAAAGTCTGGTCTGGCGCACCTGTTTGCGATTTCCGGCCTGCACATGGGCATTGTCGCCGGCTTTGCATTCTTGTGTCTACGCTTTGCTTTGCTGGGATTGGGTGGGCCGGTCTTGCGGTTGCACGCCAAAAAACTCGCCGCGCTGGCGACGTTGGGAACGGCTGCGGGCTATTTGTTGATCTCTGGCGCTGCCATTCCAGCACAGCGAGCATTTCTGATGCTGGCCCTTGTTCTCACCGCCGTTGCCTTTGATAGGCGCGCCTTTTCTCCGCGGCTGGTCGGATGGGCCGCGGCGGTCATCTTGTTGACACGGCCAGACAGTTTGTTGACCCCCAGCTTCCAGATGTCTTTTGCGGCGGTCTCGGCGCTGATCGCTTTTGCGCCGATCTGGCAGCGCCTGCTCAATCGCGGCTTCTTCAGCGGCGATGGGCAAGAGCGGAGCGTCGGGCTGTTGCTCGCCAGCAAGGCTAGCGGTCTGATGGTGACATCCGTGTTGGCGACACTGGCGACCGCGCCGTTCGTGCTCGCGACGTTTCATCGGCTGGCTTTGGCTGGCCTGGTTTCTAACTTGCTGGCGGTGCCCCTGACCGGCCTTTGGATCTTACCCTGGGGGATGGTTGGGCTGCTGCTATCGCCTTTTGGCCTGGGTGACTTGGCCTTCGTGCCCATGAGCTGGGGCGTCGGCATTTTGCTTGAATGGGCGCATTGGTTCGCCAACTTGGACGTTGGGTTGATCTATATGGCCAGTTTCAGCGGCGGCTGGACGGCCCTCACGGGCATGGCTTTGTGGCTGGCTCTTTTGTCGCGCGGTGTCCTGCGGATCGGTGCAGGGCTCCTGCTGCTGGCGAGCTTTTGGGGGCCAATGGCGGGCGAGCCCGCCCGTGCTTTTGTCGCTGGCAATGCGCGTTCGGTGGCAATCCAAAGTCCGCAGGGCCTTATTTTGTACCGCACGCGCGCTGGCTCGTTTGTCGCCGACCAGTGGTCGCATGCTCAAGGCTGGCAGGATGTGTTGAGCCTCAAGCAGGCCGAGGCCCAAGGCCTCATTCGCTGCGATGAATTGGCCTGTGTTACAACCGGGGTCCGGCCCATCGCCATCAGCCAAGACTACGAGAGCCTGATAGAGGATTGCCAGTCGGCGGCTTTGGTCATTTCGCTGCAAGCCTCCCTGCAAGGCTGCTCGGTACCGCTGATTGACTATGCCCGGCTCAAGCAGCGGGGCGCAGTTGCTATCTATGCCGAGGGTGCGGGTTGGGACATTCACGAGGTGCGGGCTTGGCAAGGCAAGCGGCCTTGGACGAAATGGTGGCCCAGGCAAACCCGAAAGCCAAAGGCCGCAGTGTCAATAGAAGAAGCCCCGACAACCAAACCCGCAACCGGGGGCACCGGTGCCGGTTCCAACAGTGTGCCTAGCTCAGAATGATAATGGCGGTGCCGCAAAAGGCGCAAAAGGCCCCGACAAAGGCCAACAGGGCGGGGCGCTCGCGAGTAGTGATCCACATGAGCGGTAGGGTCAAAACTGGCACGGTGGAAGACAAGACAGCTACATTGCCGGCCGACGTATGGGCCAGGCCGATCATATAAAGGCTCATGCCGAGCCCCATGCCCAAAAATCCAGAGAGGACGGCAAGGCCCAAAAGGCGCGGGGTGTAGGGCGACTTGGCGACGCCAATCTTAAGCGGCCAAGCACGAATGGCGGTCAAGCAAAAGCCAGCGGCGCCGACTCTAAGTGCCGCTGCCGCGATGGGATCGACGCCCGCGTTCATCAACGGCTTGGCGATCAAAACACCTGTTGCCTGACCACTGGCGGCGATCAGGCCGATGGCAACGCCCACCCACAGCGGGCCGCGCACCTGCTCCCAGGTGTGGAGCTGCGCCCGGCGCTTGCCGTAGACAATCGCGATCCAGATGCCCAAAACGACCATCATCGAGCCAAGCCCAGTGTAGATCGAAACCCGCTCGCCCAAAAACAAAACCCCCAGGATGACGGTAATGGGGGCGTGCGAGGAAAAGACAAGCTGTGTTCGTCGGGGGCCGAGGCGGGCCAGCGTGGCAAACAGCGCGGTGTCGCCCAAAAATATGCCGACGAGGCCAGAAGCCACCATCAGCAAGACGTCCTCACGCGCGAATCCTTGCCAACGACCCAGGATTGTTACCAAGGCCGCCAACATAATGAAGACAGAGATCTGACGAATGCGATTGAAGGCAAAGCTGCCTAGCGCGCGGGCGGGGCCTGTTGACACCAGCGAAGAGGTCGCCCAGGACAGCGCTGTTCCCAGCGCCGCCAAAAGTCCGATGATTTCCACGTTCTCACCCCACGACGGCACGCTGATCGCCCGCAGGCCATCGGGCGACTGGGTGCAGCTATGTCAGGAAAAATGAAGGAAGGCGTAAGGGATTGGAGCCAACCCGCATGGCCAACTGGCGGAGCGTGGCACTGCTTCTGAGGGTTTGCAAGCCAATTTGCTGGAGGCGGCGAATGGGCGCCTTATGGGACGTCGTAACCAGATCCAGCGCGTTGGTGCCATAGAAGCGAAAGCGGGCATCGGGCAGGCGACGGCGCTGATATTGCGCAAGCGCTCTGCTATCGCCGGGGTCAAATTGGCCCTGCAACGAGTCGGCCAAGGCATCGACGTCGCCAATCGAAAGGTTGAGCCCTTGGGCGCCGATCGGCGGTAACGCATGCGCTGCTTCGGCCATGAGCGCGCAACGGCCCTTGACATAGGCGCGGGTCAAGACCGGCTCCTGAGCCACGGCGACGGGCTGCAAAGACAATGCCAAGCGTCCCAGTATGCCATGCGAGGCATGTTGGAGTGCTGCCAGAAACGTATCGGGATCGGCGTCTTTAAGTTCTTGGGCGCGCTGGGGATTGTGGCTCCAAACAACCGCTGATTCTTGGCCCGGCATCGGAACAAAGGTCAGGGGGCCGTCGTCATAATGAAATTCGGTCGAGACAAAATCGTGGGGCAGGCTGTGGGTGACCGCTAAGGTAAAGGTTAGGCGCTGGCTCGGGCGTTTGTGGGTCGCAAAGCCCAGGGCTTGCCGAACAAATGAGCTCTTGCCATCGGCGCCAATCAGAAGACGACCCGTAAGAACCTGGCCGTCATCGAGTTCGACCCTAGCACCCGCCTCATCGCATTGGGCAGAGACCAGTTTTCGGCCTGCAAAAGGCGTTATGCTGTCTTCGGCGGCCAAGGCTTGGAAGGTCTGTGCCAACAAAGGCGCGTTGGGGATATTCACGGCAAAGGGCTGATCGCCGATTTCGCGGGCGTCAAAAGTGATGATGTCAGGCTTGCCTTGGCGTGCGCCGATGCCGTCAATCAGGCGCATTTTCCACAAAGGGGCACAGCGGTCTTGGATGGGGGCCAACAGGCCATGGCGCTCCAGGAAGGCGAGGCCGTCGGCCATGATGGCGGCGGTGCGGCCGTGATCGATAATGGCGCCGGCGTCGAAATTGGGCCGCGGGTCGATCATCGCGACGCGCCAGCCCTGACGTACCAAGGCCAAAGCGGCTAAGCTTCCCGCCTGACCGGCTCCAGCAATCAAAATATCGTAGTCTTGCATGCCCTCGACTCCCAGTTTGGCCGACGCAATCGCCCGATCGCAAGGAACAGCGCGATTGCAATTTGCCCCCCAATGGTTGCAGCATTTTCCACCAAGGCGAGGCTACACTTCTGCCCGGGTTCTAGATAGTCCCAGCAGCTTGCACATCTAGTCGCACTGCGCGAGGGCCGGGGCGCCACGACTGCTCCCCGCCGTCCAAAGGCCCTCGGCGTGGCCCAAATTTGCGCTTGGGGTGAAAATGTTTGCTCAGGTTGGCGATAGGGCTTGCATCGCTTGCTGGTTGGAGCTATGCAGGCCGCCTGGATCGGGGCGTAGCTCAGCCTGGTAGAGCGCCTGCTTTGGGAGCAGGATGTCGGAGGTTCGAATCCTTTCGCCCCGACCAGAAAAATTTCACAAAAATTCAGTCCATTAGATCGCGGCAACGGCTTGGCGCGGTCTGCGCGTGCGCGCGGCTTTGGTTCAATTTTTTGGGTTTGGCCGAAGGATTTGCTGCGGCTAGTCGGTGTGTTGCGGCCCGCAGCGCCCGGCGCTAGCATGGCGGGAGCAAACCAACAGCGCCAGGATCTCCAGCATGACGACTCCCGTTTCTAAGGCCCTTGAAGACCTGTTTAGTTTAGAGGGCAAAGTCGCGCTAGTGACCGGTGGCGCAACGGGCATTGGACGAATGGCGGCTGAAGGACTGGCCTCTGCCGGAGCCCGTGTGCTGATCGCCTCACGCAAGGCCGACGCTTGTCAGCAAGCCGCTGAGGAAATCAACCAACTTGGCTACAGCGGCCATGTTGAAGGGTTCGGCGGCGATGTCGCTAACGAAGCTGGCGTCGCGGCGCTCGCCGAAGACGTTCGCCGACGCTGCCCTGATGGTCTTGATATCCTCATTAACAACGCCGGGCGTGCTTGGGGCGCTGCTTTGGGCGCTTTTCCCTTCGAGGCTTGGGAGCGCGTCATGAGCCTAAACGTGGCAGGACTCTTTTCGCTCACGCAAGCCTTGCTGCCCGAGCTGCGCCGTCGCGCCCAGCCCCTTGATCCCGCGCGGGTCGTTAACTTGGCTTCCGTCATGGGCGAACA
The DNA here is from genome assembly GCA_030432195.1 of Alphaproteobacteria bacterium. Lineage (GTDB taxonomy): Bacteria > Pseudomonadota > Alphaproteobacteria > UBA7985 > JAUIBT01 > JAUIBT01. The sequence goes on along the minus strand of JAUIHE010000031.1, from coordinate 17,429 downwards.
GCCTATGGGGGACGGCAATTATTCCTACGCGGCGTCTAAGGCGGCCGTGATCCACCTTACCAAAATCTTGGCCAAAGAACTTGCAGCCGAGTCCATCACGGTCAATGCTTTGGCGCCGGGGCCGTTTGCCTCCAAAATGACCGCCTTTGTGACCGCCGATCAAGAGGGGCAAGACATCGTTGGGGCAGGGGTGCCGATGGGCCGGATAGGCGCGCCTCAAGATATGGCGGGCACGATTATCTTTCTTTGCAGTACGGCAGGCGCCTATATTACGGGTGCGGCCTTGCCGCTTAGTGGGGGGATTAATGTGATGACCGGACCACCGCTGTTTGACGATGCCAAACAAGCGCTGGACAAGCGGAAAGCCTAGGAGACGCTGCCGATGACACAAGCCAACAAGCCCCACCTTAAGCGCCTTGCAGATCTTCAAGACTATGTAGGAAGGGAGGTCGGGGTCTCCGATTGGTATCGGGTCACACAAGCCTGCATCAACGACTTTGCAGATGTGACAGGCGACCACCAGTTTGTCCACGTAGACCCCGCAGCGGCCCGCGCGCGCGCCGGGTTTGACGGCACCATCGCGCACGGTTTCCTGACGGTTTCTCGTTTGGTCTGGATGATGGAAAAAGCACTGCCGCAGCTGGTCGGTCTGGGGCTGGTCATTAACTATGGCTTTGACAAGTTGCGTTTCTTGGCCCCGGTTCCTTGTGGCGCTTCAATTCGCGGACACTTCCAGCTGCAAAGCTTTGAAGAGCGCAAGCCCAACGAGTTCACCGCAACTTGGCTGGTGACAGTGGAGATCGAAGGCCGAGACAAGCCCGCTTTGTCGGCGGCTTGGTTGACGCGGCACTATCAAGGCGCATAACCGGCGCGCGGGCCAACGAAAATGCCGCGGATCAGCCGATGAGCCGATCCGGGGCAGGCCGTCGAGGATGAAGTGCCAAGCGGGGCGGCCTTGGAGGCCGGAGCGTCGGGGGCTTTGGCACTCGTAGTCCAACGCCCCGAACGCTGTGACAGCCCTTAGTTATTGAAGCTGCCGCGATGTCCACCCATGCCACCGGGGCCGCCATGCCCGCCGTTTGGGCCGCCTAGCGGCTTAGGGGCGACCAGGCTGAAAGCCTGCTTTTGGTCGTCGCTCAGGCTGGCAACGAACGCGTCCATTGCTTCCTTCACCGGCTGGTGCAGGCTCTGCATGGTCTGGCGATCTGGCCGTTGACCTTGCCCGATTTGCTCGCAAATCGCGGCTTGCTGGTCTTCGATGCTTTCCTTGGTCTGCTCGACTGCGGCGTAGAGGGCCTGCTGATTGGCATTCAAGCCCAGGTAGCTGTAGACGAAGGCGTCAATCGCTTCTTGGCGCTCTTCCATGCGCCCTTCGAACTCGGCGTTACAAAAACGCGGTCCTTCGCCTCTGCCTTGGCCATGGCGGCCAAAGCCATGACCGCGCTTTCCTGAAGATGCATCGGCAAACTGCGTTTGGTCATAGTTGGCGAAGCCTTGCCCCTGGAAGGGGGCGTTTTGTGCGACGGCATAGGTGCCCAATGCTGAGACCCCGACGAGGCCAACCAGGGCGATGAGAGTTGATTTCTTCATGACAAAATTCCTTTTTGAGAGAGCGTTACGTTGAGCGGTGTGTGTTCGTGGAACGCTTTGAAATTTGGCTCTCAGCTGTAACGGATTGATGTCTTGGACCCTTGAAAATGGAAACAATTGTAACGCGGTGGTTAACCGATCATTGCAGCTGCGGGGAAAATTGACAAAGCCGCCCAAAAGCGGCGCGCGAGGCGCATTTAAGCGAGCCGTTCTGCCACGCTAGGGACTAGCTGGAACGATTGACAGATCCGCAGCAATGGTCGGATCGCACCGCAAAGGTCTTGGCTATGTCTGCTGTTACTCCGCCAGATTTCGCACCGGCTGAGTGTCCGATCCAACTGGAGACGGCCAAGCTGCCACAAGCAGGGGTCAATGCCACCCAGTCCGCGGTTGTGATTGGGCTGCTGTGTGGCGCGGCTGCCATGCTTTGCTATGCCATGTTGGAGACGGTGTCCAAGCTGCTGGCTGACGACTATCACCCCACCCAAATCCTGCTGCTGCGGTGTTTGGCAGGCCTGGGCCTGGGGGTGGTCTTGGCGCGCTCGCGCGGCGGCTGGCAGGTTCTGCGCACCGGTCAACCGCTTGTTCAGGCTAGCCGCGCAATGGCCGGATCCATCTCGATGTTGATCGCCATTTTTGCGTATTCGGCCATGCCCTTGGCGGATGCGGTGGCGATTGTTTATTCGGCTCCGATTGCCGTGACAATTTTGGTCGTGCCCATGCTGGGTGAGAAAATCGGTTGGCACAGGGGTTTTGCGGTGATCTTGGGTTTTGTCGGCGTGGCATTGGTCGCGCAGCCGGGCGCGCAGGGGGTGTCCGTTTATACAGGGATCGCGCTGGTCTCTATGCTGCTCTACGCTTTGTCTAATGTGCTGACCCGAATGGCGGGCAGCACCGATCGGGGCATCACTACCTTCTGGTACACACAAATCGCCTTTTTGATTTTAACGGGGCCCATTCAGTTTTGGGTATGGAAGACGCCAGATTGGCAAGCCTGGCTGCTGCTGGGCGGCTTTGCCATTGGCGGCGCGCTGGCCCAGTATCTGATTACGCAGGCCTATTCGCTAGCCCCGGCGTCGCTTGTAGCACCGATGGACTATACCACGATTATTTGGGCCAGCTTGTTTGGCTTGCTGGTGTTCGGCACCATGCCAAATGCCCTGGGCTGGTGGGGGATTGCGCTGATTTGTGCGTCTGGCCTTTATATCGCCCTGCGCGAGGCAAAACTGCCGCCAATCCGCAACCGCGGTCGTGTCCATGCTTGGGTGCGCCGTCGTCCGGTCTGACGTCGGGGACGTTGGCGGCGGGGGCTTTGGCGGCGGGGGCTTTGGCGGCAAAGCTCGACAGCGCCGCCGCGCGCGGTTTGGGTGAGCTAATAAAGTTTCAACGGCGTGGAATTTTTGCTTGGCATCCCGCAGGCAAGGCGCTAGCCTTTCCGCATGATTAAAGCGACGCGCCTCCTGCTGGTTCTAAACCTAGGCCTAAGTTGCCCCTGAGGGCAGACGGGATCGTGTTTGGCTGAGCGCGATTCTAGCGCTCAGGGGCACCGTCGTTCCCCAGCTTTGATCTGGAACGCACCTTGCTGAAGCCGTATTTTACCGATAATACAGCCGCGCCCAAAAGCTGAGCCCTTGCACGTTCAGTTACACCGCGCCGCTAAGCTATAAGAGTTCCAACATGACGACCAATACCAACATCCAAGGTATCGATACCTCAAATCGCGATCGAATTAAGATCTTCGATACAACGTTGCGCGACGGCGAACAGTCTCCTGGCTGCTCGATGAACCTGGAAGAAAAACTCCGCATCGCTGCCATTTTGGAAGAAATGGGCGTCGATATTATTGAGGCCGGTTTCCCGATTGCTTCCAACGGTGATTTTGAGAGCGTTAAGGCCATCGCTGAACAATCAACGCGTTCGGTCATCGCAGGCCTGTGTCGCGCCAATCGCAAAGATATTGACCGCGCCTGGGAAGCCCTGCAACGCGCCGATGGCGGCCAACGTGCGCGCATCCACACCTTTATTTCGACCTCGCCGGTGCACATGAAATACAAGCTGCGCTTGGAGCCTGAGGCCGTGTTGGACGCGATCGTTGATTCTGTGAGCTATGCGCGCTCCAAGTTGGACGATGTCGAATGGTCACCCGAAGACGCCACACGCACAGAGCGCGATTTCCTGTGCCGCGTGGTTGAGACCGCGATCAAGCACGGCGCGACTACCATCAATATTCCCGATACCGTCGGCTATATGGTGGCGGACGAGTATCAAGAGTTGATCGAAATGCTGATGAACTCGGTGCCCAACATCGACAAAGCTACGATCTCTACCCACTGTCACAATGACTTGGGCGTCGCGGTCGCCAACTCGCTTGCGGGCTGTTTTGCCGGTGCGCGTCAGATCGAATGTACCATCAATGGTATCGGCGAACGGGCAGGCAATGCCTCGCTGGAAGAAGTGGTGATGGCAATGCGCACCCGCGCCGACCGCCTGCCGTTCTATACGGACATCAACACCACCAAGATCATGAAGGCCTCGAAGACTTTGGGGAACATCACCGGTTTCGGTGTGCAGCCCAACAAGGCCATCGTGGGTGCCAATGCCTTTGCACATGAGAGCGGTATCCACCAGGACGGTATGATCAAGAACGCAGAAACGTATGAAATCATGCGTCCAGATTGGATTGGTTTGACCGATTCCAACCTGGTCATGGGAAAACACTCGGGCCGTAATGCTTTCAAAACAAAGTTGGCAGAGCTGGGCTACACCTTGGCGGACAACCAGTTGAACGACGCGTTCCAGCGCTTCAAGGATTTGGCCGACCAGAAGAAAGATGTGTTTGACGAAGATCTTGTGGCTTTGGTTGATGACACCGCGCGCGTCAACGACACCATCAAGTTTGAGGAGTTGTCGATTCACTGCGGTCACAAAGGCCCGCACATCGCCAGCTTGGTCGTGCGCATTGATGGCGAGCGTGTGCCCGTCACAGCCGAAGGTAACGGACCCGTTGACGCCATCTTTAACGGTTTCCACAAAGCCTATCCACACGAAGCGAACTTGAAGCTCTATCAGGTCCACGCGGTGACCGGCGGCACGGATGCGCAGGCAGAAGTGTCGGTTAAGTTGGAGCATGACGGTTGGACCGTTACCGGCTTGGGCGCGGACGTTGATACGCTTGTTGCCTCGGCGCGTGCTTACGCCAACGCTTTGAATCGCTATATCGTTAAGCGTGAAAAGGCAAAATCTGAGGCTGCTGCTGCCTAAAGGTGTGGGCACTTGACCCCAAAACCCAACAAAAAACGCGCGAAGCTTGGCCTTTGCGCGTTTTTTTGCGCATTTTGCTGGCTTGATCTCTTTGTCATTTTGCGCGAAGCGCGTATCTAAGGCGCGTTGGGCCCTAGTTACCGGGGCAAGAATTTAAGGACCAAGAATGCTATTTCGGCTTCTGGGGTGGTTGTCGTCGGATTTGGCCATTGATTTGGGCACCGCCAACACCTTGGTATATGTCAAAGGACAGGGCATCGTTTTGAACGAACCGTCGGTCGTGGCCATCGCGGAAGTGAAGGGCCGACGCCAAGTTATGGCTGTTGGTGATGAAGCGAAAATGATGCTGGGCCGTACGCCGGGCAATATCAAAGCGCTGCGTCCCTTGCGTGACGGGGTGATCGCGGACTTTGAGGTTGCCGAGGAGATGATCAAGCACTTCATTCGCAAGGTCCACAACTTCCGCTCGTTTGCCGCGCCTTTGGTGGTGATCTGCGTTCCTTCGGGCTCCACCGCGGTTGAGCGCCGAGCAATCCAAGAAAGCGCCGAAGCCGCTGGCGCGCGCAAAGTGTTTCTGATCGAAGAACCAATGGCAGCGGCCATCGGGGCGGGGCTACCGGTTATGGCGCCGACCGGCTCAATGGTGGTGGATATTGGCGGCGGCACAACCGAGGTGGCTATCTTGTCGCTTGGTGGCGTGGTCTATTCACGTTCGGTTCGCGTCGGGGGCGATATGATGGACCAAGCCATCATTTCCTATGTTCGCCGCAACTTCAATTTGCTGATCGGTGAGGCATCGGCCGAGCGGCTGAAGCTGCATCTAGGGACAGCCTTCCCGCCCATGGACGGCGACGGCCAAATCATGGAAATCAGGGGGCGCGATCTGATGAACGGCGTTCCAAAGGAGGTCCCCATCTCTGAACGCCAAATCGCCGAAGCGCTGTCCGAACCCGTCGGAGCCATCGTCGAAGCGGTTAGAACCGCCTTGGAGCGCTGCGAACCAGAGCTGTCAGCCGATATCGTTGACCGTGGCATCGTTCTGACCGGCGGCGGGGCCCTGCTGACCAATCTGGATTTTGTGCTGCGACAAGCCACGGGCCTACCGGTTGCCGTCGCAGAGAACGCGCTTGACTGCGTGGCGCTGGGCTGCGGTCACTGTCTGGAAGAGCTGGACAGCATGAAGTCGGTCCTGGTGGCCGCCAATTAGCGTTGCAAAATGCGAGAGGCGTTGCAGCTGGCTAAGGCGCCTTGCTTAGCAGGCGAATTTCTGCCGCAATTATCAATCTAAGATAGAGTTTCTTACCTTTGCCGCATTTGGTCGGCAAGGGACCATGATATTTTTCGCAGCTAGCTAGCCTTTTTCATGAGCCGACGAATCCAGAGCCGGACATTTTTATCAACGTCGCCCAACTTGGGCGTGCCGCTGAGCCGCTTTGCGCTGTTCGGCACAATAGGCGTGTCTTTTTTCCTGATTTTGTGGGGGCAATTGGCGCCTGAGTCGCAGAGCCGCGCCCGGTCGGCGCTGCTGACCTTCTTGGCTCCCGTCATTAATCTGATTGCGCAGCCCACCGAGGTCATCAAACAAACCGCGACGGGTGTTCGTTCCTATGCCGACTTGCAGGCCGAGGTGGCCGAGTTACGTCGCCAAAACGACCAGCTTATCCAGTGGGAAGGGGCCTATCGCACGGTCGAGGCCGAAAACGAGCGCCTACGGGCGGCAACCGGTTTCTTGGAGCCATTTAGTTTTAAATACCACACCACCCGAATTGTAACCGATCCCGGCTCAGCCTATGCACGCTCGCTGCTGATTGAAGGCGGGCTCGCGCAGGGATTTGCGATCGGGGATGCAGTCGTGGGGCCCAGCGGCTTGATTGGTCGCTTGGTCGAGGTCGGCGCGTCCTATAGTCGTGTGATGCTGATTACGGACATCAACGCGCGTGTTCCGGTCTTTATCGAACAGGTTCGCCGAACCGCGATGGTGGCGGGGCGAAATTCCAACCTGCTCGATATGCGGTATATCAATCAGACGATTCAACGCTCTTTGAAGCGCGGGGATCGCGTTGTGACTTCGGGGCAGGGCGGACTGTTTCCCGCGGGCCTGCCGGTCGGGATTGTTGCGACGGTCTCCTCAAAAGGTGTGTCGGTGCTTCCGTATCTGGAATTGGATGCGTTGATGGAGGTGCAAGTTGTCTCCAGCAGTCGTCCCGCGCCTAGTGCGACGCTAGACTAGGCGGGCGTCAGCATGCGGCTTCCTTTCATTGGTCATCGCCCCTTGCCGCCGGTCTGGTCGCTGGTGGAGCGCAGTTTCCCGGTGCAAATGGCCTTTTGGGCGATTTTGATTTCAACCTTGTTTTCAACCGACGGTCACGCGGAAGGCTTTGTGCCCATGCTGGGCACCTTGGTGGTCTTTTATTGGTGTCTCCATCTGCCGGCTCTCATGCCGCTTTGGGGACTGCTTGCTTTGGGTTTTGTCCAAGATGTGGCGCTTGGTGATGTGCTGGGGCTTAGTTTCCTAACCTATTTGCCGATTGTTTTGGTGACGCGCAGCCGCTCGGCCAACCGCTTTGGTGCCAGCTTCTGGTTTTCTTGGCTGCTTTGCATGTTGGTCATGGCGATGAGCGGCTTCATTCACTACGCGGCCAGTTGTACCATGGCTTGGCAGGTTTTGGACCCCAAGCCGGTGGTGTCCCGCTATGGCGTTGCAATTCTGGTCTATCCCTTGATCGCGATCGGCTTTGCTTGGTTCGAGATCCGCCTTTCTAGCGCCATAAAGGGGGTCGATTCCGGTGCTAGAAACCTGAAATAAGCAGGCTGAACCTGGGCCCGCGCAGAGGCGCCGGGTCTTTCTTGCTCAATTTGTCTTCGATTTAGGGCGCAATCGCCGAAGGGCGCATCGCGGAGTTAGGGCGTGAAACGGCACGAGAACCAAAGGGCAAACGTATTCACCCGCCGAACATTGGTGGTGGGCGGGCTACAAGCAGCGGTGCTGTCAGGGCTGGGCGCGCGCCTGTATGCCTTGCAGATATCTGACGGGAGTTTGTATCGTTCCCAATCCGAGGATAACCGGATCGCAACACGCTTGTTGGTGCCCAACCGCGGACTGATTACGGATCGGTTCGGCAAGGCGTTGGCACTCAATGTGCCGTCGTTTGAGCTCTATATCACGGCCGACAAAGCGCAGGATGTTGACCGCCTGCTAGGTGAGGTGCAGCGCTATACTGAACTGACCCCAGGTCAGGTGGAAGAAATCCACGCGCAGCTCAAAGATAAGCCGACTTTTGTGCCGGTCTTGGTCAAACGCAATTTGACCCAAAACCAAGCGATGATCTTGGAGACGCGCTTGCCTGAGCTGCCGGGCATTGAAGTGCGCGAGGTTTTGCAGCGCTACTATCCTGACCGCGATAGCTTCGCCCACATCGTTGGCTATGTCAGTTCGGTGACCGATAAAGATGTTAAGCGCGATACCCGGGTCTTGCTTCGCATGCCCAACTTTAAGATTGGCAAGCAGGGCGTTGAACGGCTCTTTGATGCCAGCTTGATGGGAAAGCCCGGCCTTCGGAAGATTGAGGTCAACGCGGGCGGCAGACCCCGGCGCGAACTAGAGCGCGTTCAGCCCGCCGCGGGCCAGAACTTGCAGCTTACGTTGAGCCGAGATTTGCAGCTTTTGACCCACAAGCAACTCGCCAAGCACCGTGCGGGTTCAGCCGTGTTGATGGATATTAACACGGGCGAAGTGCTGGCGGCGGTCTCGCACCCTGGCTTTGATCCAAACAGCTTTGTGCGCGGTTTTTCAACTGAAGAATGGCAGGCCATCATTGGCAACCCCGCCGCGCCCTTGAACAACAAGATCTCCTCGGGTGTCTATGCACCGGGCTCGACCTTCAAGATGATCGTCGCGCTTGCGGCTATGAAGGCGAATATCTCCGTTGAGACCCGCGTCAATTGCAAAGGCTTCATCGATGTGTCCAACCAGCGCTTTCACTGCTGGAAGCGTGAGGGCCATGGTCTGGTCAATATGCATGACTCCTTGGTGCTTTCTTGCGATGTCTATTACTACGAGCTAGCACAGCGCCTAGGCATTGAGCGCATTTCCGAAGTCGCAAAAGAGTTTGGTTTCGGCGAACGGGTCTCGCTGGACTATCATGAGTTCGAAAATCCAGGCCTGTTGCCATCGCGGGAGTGGAAAGAAAGCAAGCTCAATCGCGGCTCCTGGAACGTGGGCGATACCATTCAGGTTTCGATTGGCCAGGGCTTTATGTTGGCAACGCCGTTGCAGTTGGCCACCATGGCCGCGCGCTTGGCGACTGGACGGAAGGTTCAGCCGCACTTTGTTGCCGACCAAGGGCGCAAGCTGGCGCCCAAACTGGACATCGACCCGTATCATCTGTTGTTGATACAGCGCATGCTAGATGACGTTGTGAACTCCGAGGAGGGCACGGCGCGGCGCTCGCGCATTCGTTCGCCCGAGATGAGTATGGCTGGGAAAACCGGCACTGCGCAGGTGCGTCGCATCTCGATCAAAGAGCGGGAATCAGGGGTCTTGACAAACGAAGATATCGACTACCTTCAGCGCGACCATTCCTTGTTCATTGGTTATGGGCCGGTGGATCAACCGCGCTATGCAACCTCGGTCGTGATTGAACACGGGGGTTCGGGCTCGGCAGTGGCGGCGCCCATTGCGCGCGATTTGCTGTCGGCTGCCATGTCGGCGCGCTACAACGAAGAGGCCGAAATCCTCGACGCGCAAGGATCGTCTGCATGAGGCCAATACGCTCATTCAATCTACACTACGAGGACGGCTTTGAAGCGACGGGTCTGTCCTTGCGCCAACGCCTGATTGAAATGAACTGGGGTTTGTTGCTGATCCCTCTGGTTCTGTTGTTAATCGGCGTGGTTTCGCTCTATTCGGCGGCGCAAGGCTCCTGGACGCCCTGGGCGTTTAACCACCTGGTGCGCTTTGGGCTGGGGCTGGTCGTCATGGTGGCGGTGGCCATGGTCGATGTGCGCTTTTGGATGCGCAGCGCCTATGTCTGGTTTGCGATCGGCATCGTGTTGTTGGTGCTGGTCGAGTTCGTCGGCAGCCGTGGCGGTGGTGCGCAGCGTTGGTTGGATTTGTATGTTTTTAACCTGCAACCCTCCGAGCTGATGAAGGTATTCCTGATCCTGGCATTGGCCCGCTATCTGCACGAGCGGACCTATGAACAGATGGGCTATTTGGGATTCTTGGTTCTACCCTTTGCCATGTTGTTGCTGCCCTTTGCCTTGATCTTCATTCAACCCGATCTGGGCACCGGGCTGCTGTTGTTCTTTCTAGGCAGCGTCATGCTGTACGCTGGCGGGCTCAGGCACTGGAAGGTCTTGGCCGGTTTGATGTCCGCGCTTTTGGCCTTTTGGGCCGCCTGGGAGTATCTGTTGAAGGATTATCAAAAAGCGCGCCTGATTACCTTTCGGCACCCCGAAGCCGATCCGTTTGGTGATGGCTATCAGATCATCCAGTCTAAGATTGCCATGGGGTCAGGGGGGCTGTTCGGCAAAGGGTTCCGAAATGGCACCCAATCGCAATTGCAGTTCTTGCCAGAAAAGCAAACGGATTTCATCTTCGCCCTCATCTCTGAAGAGTGGGGTCTATTTGGCGCCTTTTTTGTCTTGGCCATTTACGGGCTGCTGTTTGCTTATCTGCTGATCCTTGCGACCCGTATTCCCAACCAATTTGGGCGTCTGGTGGTCTTGGGAGTGGCGACCAACTTGTTTTTGTACGTGACCGTGAATATCGCCATGGTGTCGGGCAGTCTGCCGGTGGTGGGGGTTCCCTTGCCGCTCATCTCATACGGCGGAACCATCATGCTGACGACCATGTTATCGCTAGGGCTGGTAATGTCGGTCTACATCAACCGGCACGTTGCCATTGGGCGCTTTACCATCGAAGCAGAGCGCGGGCGCTTTTACGACGGCACCTAGGGGCCCAGCGCGCGCAACGGCCGGCCTGCGGGCGTGGCGCCGTTTCTGGCTCAAGGGGCCGGATGAAGCAGCGAATGGACGGTCTGGGAGACCTGGGGATCGTCAAGCTCGGCTTGGTGCAGTCCCAGGGTACCAATCGACCCGGCTAACTGAAAGTCTTCAAACACAAAGCCAGGCGCGACCCCACAGCTCACCAAGGCATAGCCTCGGCCCTCGGCCAGTCGCGAGCCAAACCAGCGCCCCGCGGGCACGCAATGCTGTGGGCTCTCGGCGTCTAGGCGGGTCACATGCAAGTGACCATTTTCACTGACTTCCCAGACCTCAAGCGGCATGCCTTCGTGGAAGTACCACATTTCGTCGCTCGCGATGCGGTGCCAATGCGAGCGCTCTGTACCATGCAGCAAAAAGAATATGGCGGTAGATGCGGGACGGGGCCCACGCGGCGTTTCGACCTGCGTGTTCGCGCAATAGGTTTGACGAAAATGTCCGCCCTCGGGATGCGGCTCAAGCCCCAACCTGTGTATCAGCGCGTCCGCGAGGCGTTCTGCTTGGTGATGGTTTGGGCTATGGTCTGCCATGGGGCCGCCTTTGTGATGGTTGCTTCGCCAGTTGTCTGTTGAGACAGTAGATAGACGCTTGATGTGTGCTAAGCTGTAACAAAGGCCAGCGTTGTGGCAAAGCCTAGCCCGTTCGCTGATGTATGGGAGCAAACTATGTCGTTTTGGGCCGCAGTTATGCTTGCGGGTGCATTGTTGTTGGGCTTGGCCTATCGCGCGGGCCCAAGGGAGCCCCGGCGTTGGCGTTGGGCGCGCCATGAAATCCCCGAAGAATTGGACGCCTTGGACGGCTACTTGGAAGCTTGCGAGTCGGAAAAGGGGGTCAAGCCCGGTCTAGAAAAGCAGATCGCCTGGCACGACAAGGTCGGCGAGACCAGCGAATGGGTGCTTGTCTATTTCCACGGCTTTACGGCCTCAAGGCTAGAACTGGACCCTGTTCCGCAGGATATCGCCAAATCACTCAAAGCCAACGCTTTCTATGTGCGGTTCGCTGGGCATGCGTTGGATGATGATGGTCATGGTATCGCCAAGGTCAGCTATGCTGATTGGGTCAACGATGTGCAACAGGCGCTGAAAGTGGCCTGCAAGCTGGGGGATAAAATCCTCCTCATGTCCTGCTCTACGGGCGGATCAATGGCGACCTGGGCGGCCCAGCACATGCCGCAGGCGGTCGATGCTTTGATCTTTCTGTCACCCAACTTCAAAATCAATCACCCCCTGTCTTTTATGCTAACGAACCGCTGGGCCAGGCAGCTCATGCACTTTGTCGAGCCGCCCCGGCGCGGATGGACCGGAGAGGCTTGGTGGGGAGAGGCTGATTGGGAGCGTGCGCGCTATGTCGGTACAATGGAACACGATACGCCCGCTGCACTGCCTGTCGCCGTTGCGGCTTTGGCGGCGCGCCGTGCCCCGTTCGAAGAAATGCAAATACCCGCGCTCTTCATTGTGGATCCAGAGGATAAGACCGTGAAATCGCAGGTCACTAAGAACGAGGTGTTTGCGCGTTGGGCTGGTGCCAAGCGGCTCATTGAGATGACCAGTCGACACAGCAATCACCACGTCATTTGCGGGAACTTGGCATCACCGGAAAACAACACGGCGGTCCTAGAGGCCTGCCAAGCTTTCGTTGCCGACCTTGAGGCCGATAGGCTGTAGGGCGATTTGTCGGTTGCCCCGGGCTGCGGGAGTGGTAAACCGGAGCAACTTGCAGTCCGCGTTGGCCTTTTTGCCAGTCGGATCGCCCGCTAGTCCCATCTCCAGATACGACCGAGCCCATGACTTCTTGCAAACGCGTTTCACTGCCCCAGTTTTCGATCGCCAACGATTTGCCCTTCACGCTGATCGCCGGGCCCTGCGCCATGGAGAGCCGCCAGCACGCTTTTGACATGGCCGGGCAATTGAAGGAACTCTGCGGCGATCTGGATATCCCGTTGATCTACAAGTCCTCGTTCGACAAGGCCAACCGCACATCGGCGGGCTCTGCACGCGGCATTGGCTTGGAAAAAGCCATGCAGATCTTTTCTGACATTCGTAGCGAGCTGGGGCTGCCTGTTATCACCGACGTACACGAACCGGGCCAATGCGCAGAAGTTGCTGAGTGCGTCGATGTGCTGCAAATCCCCGCCTTTTTGTGCCGACAAACCGACCTTTTGGTGGCTGCAGCCAAGACCGGCCGGGTCGTCAATGTCAAAAAGGGGCAGTTCCTTGCGCCCTGGGACATGGAGAACGTGGCAAACAAATTGGCCGCCGCGGGCAATGAAAAGATCATGCTATGCGAGCGCGGAACTTCGTTCGGCTATAACACGCTGGTTTCGGACTTCCGGGGCCTTCCGACCATGGCTGCGACGGGCTATCCCGTTGTCTTTGATGCCACCCATTCGGTGCAACAACCCGGTGGATTGGGCGGCACGTCGGGCGGCCAGCGCCAATTTGTGCCGGTGCTCACCCGTGCGGCGCTGGCGGTCGGCGTGGCGGCGGTCTTTATGGAAACGCACCAAGCCCCTGACACTGCCCCAAGCGATGGCCCCAATATGGTCCCGCTGGAGCGTATGCCCGCGTTGCTGGCGCTCATGAAACAATTCGACGCCTTGGCGAAGGCGAACCCTGTTGATATATCGCAGGCCTAACGGCCTAGCGCCGCAAATCAAAATAGCCCCAATGCCAGAAAAAGGTGATCCCTGTGACAGAAATTGCGCTGATTGAAGGCCGCGAAGTCCTAGACTCGCGCGGCAACCCCACCGTTGAAGTCGATGTGCTGCTAGAAGACGGCTCCTTTGGCCGCGCCATGGTGCCGTCTGGCGCTTCGACAGGGGCCTTTGAGGCTCACGAGCTGCGCGACGGCGACGCGCGTTTCGGTGGCAAGGGCGTGCGCCAGGCCATCGAAAACATCGAAGGCGAATTGAGCGATGCGCTTTTGGGAATGCCTGCTGACGATCAGCTCTACATTGACCAGAAGATGATCCAGCTAGACGGGACGGAAAATAAGACCCGTCTGGGCGCCAATGCCCTGTTGGGCATCAGTTTGGCGTGTGCCAAGGCCGCCGCTCAGTCCTACGAGCAGCCCTTGTATCGCTACCTGGGTGGCTTGAACGCCGTCCAGCTGCCGACCCCTATGATGAACATCATCAACGGTGGTGCACACGCGGACAACCCCATCGACGTGCAAGAATTCATGGTCATGCCCGTCGGTTTCGAAAGCTTCAGCGAAGCGCTGCGTGCGGGTGCCGAGATTTTCCAAGCTCTAAAGAGCCAACTCAAGCAGGCAGGTCACAACACCAACGTGGGTGACGAAGGCGGCTTCGCGCCCGCTCTGTCATCAACCCGCGAGGCCCTGGACTACATCATGAAGTCGATCGAGAGCGCAGGCTACAAGCCAGGCTCAGATGTTGTATTGGCGCTGGATGCGGCCTCTACCGAGTTCTTCAAAGATGGCCGCTATGAGCTGGCAGGCGAGGGCAAGAGCCTGGATGCAGCCCAGATGGTGGACTACTGGGCAGAACTTAGCGCGGCCTATCCGATCCGCTCGATCGAAGACGGCATGGCCGAAGAAGACTGGGCCGGTTGGTCGGCGCTGACTGCCAAGTTGGGCGGATCTATCCAGCTGGTTGGCGACGACCTTTACGTGACCAACTCCAAGCGACTGGCTCGCGGCATTCAAGAAGCGGCTGGTAACTCCATCCTGGTCAAGGTTAACCAGATTGGCACGCTCAGCGAGACTATGGATGCTGTGCGCATGGCGCACGCCGCCGGCTTCACCTCGGTCATGAGCCACCGTTCAGGCGAGACTGAAGATGCCACCATCGCCGATTTGGCGGTTGGGCTTGGCTCTAGCCAGATCAAGACCGGCTCTTTGTCGCGTTCAGATCGGATTGCCAAGTACAACCAGTTGCTGCGCATCGAGCAAGACTTGGACCACAACGCCGTCTACGCTGGCGCGTCGGCCTTTAACTAAGGCAGTAATCCCATGGCCCTCATTCGCGATCACCACGGCAAAAGCCCGCGCGTTCATCCCTCGGCATTTATCGCCGAGAACGCGGTGATTATTGGTGATGTTGAAATCGGGCCAGAAGCCTCGATTTGGTACGGCTGCGTTCTGCGCGGTGACCTGAATTATATCCGCATCGGGGCGGGAACCAATATCCAGGACGGCGCGGTCATTCATGTGGCTGCCGACCGTCCTGGACAGACGCCTTATCCGACCATCGTCGGTGAGGGGGTGACGGTAGGGCATATGGCGCTGCTGCATGCCTGCGTGGTGGAAGACGGCGGCTTCGTTGGCATGAAAGCCTGTCTGCTGGACGGTTCGAAAATTGAAGCAGGCGCTATGCTGGCGGCAGGTGCTTTGCTGACGCCGGGCAAGTCGGTTCCCAGCGGTCAGCTTTGGGGCGGATCGCCCGCGCGCTTCATGCGCCAGCTCGGGCCAGAACAAGACCGTTCGTTCAAGGAGTCGGCTCAGCACTACGTGCAACTTGCAAAGACTTATGCAAAATGAAACATTAGGTAGCGGCAATCGGGTCGCGCTTTGCAGCGAATTGCCTAAAATCGGGCGCAATTTCCGCTAAGCTTGGGATAAGTTGCCTTGGCCCTTCAAAGCGGCAGCCTGAAGCTTTTAGCTGGAAGATCATATAAGAACCAGTGCTATAGGTCTGGCTGCGCGGGTGCGCCCCGGTCAAGACGACACATTTAGAATTTTTGGGGATCCTTATGCGTCTGCAATCCACAACCCTCGTCCTGCTGTCATTGGTGGGCGTCATGTTGGTGACAAGCTGTGGTCTGCGCAACCGCTTGCCTAAGTTCTCTCGCAACTCCGATGAGGCTCTCTACCAAGATCCTTATCCCAGCTTGAGTTCTGTTCCGCCAGCACCGCAAACTAGCTCCGCGCAGCAGGTGAGCACCATCCAGGACGGATTGAATTCAACGGCAGCGTCGGTCTCAAGCACCGGGCAGAGCTTGGCTAGCGCACCAGCGCCCGGCGTCTCAACGCCGGCCATGCCTGCTGTGCCGGTGACCGCGCAAAACACCGGCCTGCCACAGCCCAACGGCTCGCTGAACAACGCCAATGATCGCTTGGCTGCTATGCGCCAACAGTATTCGTCCAGCGGCCAGCAGCTCAATCAGCAGGTGGCCAACCTTTCGTCGATCCCCACCGCGCCAGCAGGGTCCGCGACAGCGCCAAGCCTGGGCTCGCCTTCCGGTCTTGGGGCCGTTGGCGCTACGACCAGCAGCACCAGCTTGCCCGCGCCCAGCAATATCGTTAATCCTTCGGCCTTGTCGGGTTCAACGGCAAGTCTAGCGCCTGCCGCGCCGCTCGCGTCCAGTCAGGCAGCCTCGCCCAGCGATCCGTCAGCGGCCCCCAACGTGGCGAAACTGGCGGTGATCTATTTCCAAAATGGATCGTCTAACCTGTCGCGCCGCGATACCCTGATCCTGAAGGACGTGGTTCAAATCTTGAAGCAGAAGGGCGGGCGCCTGGCGGTCATCGGCCACGCGTCGCAAGACGGCAAGACCAGCGAAGAGGTCAACCGTAAAATGTCTGCTAAGCGTGCGGGCGTTGTCGTGCGCTATTTGATGGAGACCCTGAAGGTTCCAAAGCAGCTGATCATTCCCCAAGCCCGCGGCACGGCCAATCAGGTTCCCGGTGGCGCGGACTACAACCGCCGCGTGGAGCTGCTGTTGGTGAGCCAGTAGGCGGGGCATAGGCCGATCAAATAAAAAGGGAGCTTGGGCTCCCCTTTTTTGTGCCAATATGACCACCTGCAAAGGCGCATTTCCTTTTGCCAGTTTGGCGCTGGATGGGGTAAGCAGGGCACGCACTGGCGATTGTCGCGGTGCGCTGGAATGACATCATCCCAATCTGTATGCCCCTTTTAGGAAAGACCTTTCACGTGTCGTCTGACAAACCTGCGCCTAGCTCTACCATCCGTATTGGCCTTGCTGGTCTTGGCACCGTTGGAATGGGCGTGTTGATGCTGTTGCGCGACAATGGTGCCCTAGTCCGTCAGCGCACGGGCAAGACGCTGGAGGTTGTCGCCGTTTCTGCGCGCGCAAAGAACAAGGACCGGGGCATGGACTTGTCGGGCTTGGCGTGGGAGGATGACCCGATCGCTTTGGCTCGCCGCGATGATGTGGACGTGGTGCTTGAGATGGTCGGCGGCGAGACCGGCACCGCCCTTGAGTTGGTGGAAACGGCCTTGAAGTCTGGGAAGTCGGTTGTCACCGCCAACAAGGCCCTGTTGGCTCACGATGGCATGCGCCTGGCGCGGCTCGCAGAAAAAAATGGCGTCCAGCTGCTGTTCGAAGCCGCGGTCGCGGGCGGTATTCCTGCCGTCAAAGGGCTGCGCGAAGGTTTGGCAGGCAATCAAATCCAGATGGTCTACGGCATCTTGAACGGCACCTGTAACTACATTCTATCGAGCATGCGTGAAACCGGTCGCGGTTTCGACGCGGTTTTGGCGGAAGCGCAAGAGTTGGGTTACGCCGAAGCCGAGCCAAGCCTGGACGTGGACGGCTTTGATGCCGCCCACAAACTGACGTTGCTGGCTTCTATGGCCTTTGGCACGCGGT
>JAUIHE010000203.1 GCA_030432195.1 Alphaproteobacteria bacterium | reverse complement strand
CCATACGCATTGTGGGCTTGATTGTTCCCCCAGCAGCTCGAGAAAACCAACGCTAGTCAAAAAATTTTGTTTTAAAGCACGATGGCTTCACGCTGACGACGTTTAAGGGTCGCATGATTTGCGGTCAGCGATTGGTAAAGTGTCTCAGCGCTGGAGGCAAAAGACCGGCGGTGACTTCGGATCGTATTGACCTTCTCAGCCAGCGCCTGACAAGCGGCGCACTTGGCCACAACCCCGATGAAGTTTTCGGGTTTTGGCACTTCGCTGCTGGCGATTATGGGTGTCGTTCCCGCAACGCCCTTTGCGGTGCCTTCGGCAGGCAGGGAGACCTTGGGCGGCTCTTCGTCCAAATCCAACTCGGAGACTTCGCAGGTCAGTTCACAGCGGTACATGGCGAGTTGAGCCGAGATTGCCTTGCGCATTTCTGCGATAGCTTTGCCGCGCAACGCCTCTAGGGCCTTGAGCGAGATGTTCAACTCTCGCCGGGCGAGGGCCAGTCCCGCTTCTGCCTTGCGGGCAGCGGGCTCCGCGTCGTCGCGATCATCCTTTACATCGTCCAAGTCATAGATGGAACGTTCCGAATTGCCGAACAAGATATCGTCGGCCTCCTTAGAAAGGCGCTCGAAGGGGCGATAATCGCGTTCGTAGACCTCGCGTGCCTTCAAGAAATCGTCGGCCTTCTTGCGCACTGTGACCAACTGGGCCTCGTAGGTCAGCTTGGCTTGCTGATAGACATCAACTTGCTGGTGATAGGCTTGCTGTTGGCTTAGGCACTTCTTGCACTTCGTGTTGGTCTTTTGCAGCTGTTGGAAGCTGTTGCTCAAATCAGGTCCGCCCGCTAGCCCGCCTGCTGGTGTCAGGTCTTGAGCGCTGGCCGCAAAGCCGCTAAGTCCTGCAAACGTCAGTAGGAGTGCGACCAGGCTCTGCAAGAGCAGAAGGCGCAGCCAAACGCCCGTCGCCAAGGCAAAGCGCTGGCTTTGCGATACGGGCGGGGCAAGGCGGCTAGCTAGCATGCGGTTCGTGTCCTCTGGGCGGAAAATTTTTATTGGTTCACGATCCCCAGGTCCGCGTCATCGCTTGTGATCGGGCAAGATGCGGCCAAAACTTTTGAGTTTCGGTGCTGTGTGGAAAGCCTAAGGCGTTTTTTGCGACCATTCATCTCGGGAGCCTTGGCAATTGGGGCTTGGACTTTGCGCCCAACAAGGCTATGCGATGGCCTTCTCACCGCAAGCGGTCGCGCAAATACGGCATGTATGCCTGGCGCCTAGACCGGTTCACCCCACCGACAAAAAAGCAAACGGCGCCAGCCGCGGCCTCAGTCAGGCGCGGGGTGGCCGTCTGTTATCGGAGTACCATGATTTCCTTAGATGCTTATCGCCGGCAGTGGACCGGCAATGTTCGCGGCGACTTGCTGTCAGGCTTGGTCGTCGCCTTGGCTCTTATTCCCGAGGCCATTGCCTTTTCAATCATCGCTGGCGTCGATCCAAAAGTAGGCTTGTACGCCAGCTTTTCCATCGCCGTCATCAGCGCGATAACTGGCGGACGGCCTGGCATGATCTCGGCGGCGACCGCGGCAACGGCTGTTCTGATGGTCACGTTGGTGCGCGAGCAGGGGCTGCAATACCTGTTGGCCGCCACGGTCCTTGCAGGATTGATCCAGATTGCAGCGGGCATGCTCAAATTAGGCAGCGTCATGCGGTTTGTCTCCAAATCGGTCATGACCGGGTTTGTCAATGCGCTAGCCATTTTGATTTTCTTGGCTCAACTGCCAGAACTCGATCCGCGTCACGTCACTTGGTTGACCTACGTCCTGGTCGCCGCTGGCCTGGCCATCATTTACCTATTTCCCATGATAACCAAGGCCGTGCCTTCGCCGTTGGTAACGATCCTAGTGCTAACCGCGCTGACCATCACGTTTGATTGGGACGTTCGCACGGTCGCTGACATGGGCAAGCTGCCCGATACGCTGCCGGTCTTCTTGATCCCCCAAGTCCCTTTGACCCTGGAGACCCTGCAAATCATTTTACCCTATTCCGTCGCGGTTGCTGCCGTCGGCCTGTTGGAAAGCCTCATGACGCAAAACATCGTCGATGAGCTGACGGACACCAGCTCAAACCGCAACCAAGAGTGCGTTGGGCAAGGTTTGTCGAATACTCTGACAGGTTTTATCGGCGGCATGGCAGGTTGTGCCATGATTGGGCAGAGCATGATCAACGTCAAGTCGGGCGGGCGCGGGCGGCTTTCGACCTTCTTCGCAGGCGTTATGTTGCTGATTTTTTGCGTTGGCCTAGGCGATTGGGTCGGCCGAATTCCCATGCCAGCACTGGTGGCCATCATGATTATGGTGAGTATCGGAACCTTTTCTTGGTCGTCGATCAAAGCGCTGCGCAGCCATCCCAAATCGTCGTCGCTGGTCATGCTGGCCACCGTGGTATTCGTGATCTTGACCCACAACCTTGCCATAGGTGTTGGCGTTGGCGTCTTATTGTCGGGCATTTTCTTTGCCGCCAAGATTGCTCAGCTGTTCCGCGTCACCTCTGAAATCTCGCCCGATGGTCGCGCGCGCACCTACCGCGTTGAAGGCCAACTGTTCTTCGCGAGCGTCGAGCGCTTCATGGCTGCATTTGACTTCAAAGAGGCCCTAGAAAAGGTCACGATTGACGTCTCCAAAGCGCACATCTGGGACATATCGTCGGTTGCCGCGCTGGATATGGTTGTGTTGAAGTTCCGCCGCGATGGTGCTGAGGTGGAGATTGTTGGGATGAACGAAGCGTCTGAGACCATCGTTGACCGCTTGGCGATCCACGACAAGCCCGGCGCGCTTGACCAACTGACCGCCCACTAAGGAGGCCTAAAGATGCAAGACAAGATAATCGCGCTGGTGGATGGCTCCATCTATGCACAAAGCGTCTGCGATCATGCGGTCTGGCTGGCCGGGCGCTTGGCGGCACCGGTCGAGCTGATGCACGTACTGGGGCGCCGTGAAGCAACCCAAACTGGCGACCTGTCGGGATCGATCAAGCTGGGTGCGCGCAGCGCTCTGCTCGAAGAGCTCAGCGCTCTGGATGAGCAGCGGGCCAAGTTGATAAGCCAGCAAGGCCGGGCCATCTTAGAAGATGCTCGCGTGCTGTTGGAAAAAGGCGGTGTCGCAGACATCACCGAGCGATTGCGCCATGGCGATCTGGTCGAGGCGGTGGCCGAAGTCGAGGGGCAGGCGGGCGTGATCCTGATCGGTAAGCGCGGCGAGGCGGCCGATTTTGCCAAGGGGCACCTGGGATCGAACCTTGAGCGAATCGTGCGTGCCAGCCACAAGCCAGTCTTTGTCGCTTCGCGTAAGTTTCGTCCGATCCGTTCGTTGCTGCTGGCCTACGACGGCGGTGCGTCAGCAAAAGCGGCGGTTGACTATCTCGTGAGCAGCGATATTGCCAAGGGCCTAAGGCTGGAGCTGGTCACGGTTGGCCGACCATCCAACGAGGTCGAACGCACGATGGAGCAAGCGGTCGAGCGCCTCAATGCGGCTGGGTTGCAAGCCAGCGCGCGCCGGGTCGAGGGGCAGCCGGAAGTTGCCCTGGGTAAGCTGGTTGAAGATGAGGACTTCGACATGGTAGTGATGGGGGCCTTTGGGCACTCACGCATCCGCAGCCTGATTATTGGCTCAACCACAACGGCCATGGTTCGGGCCTGCAAGGTGCCCATCCTGCTAGTGCGCTAACAGGTCCGCAAAGGGGTCACAGATGTCTCAGTTCTTTTGGACGTTGGATTTGCTGGGCGTTGCGGTCTTCGCAATCTCGGGCGCCTTGGTCGCGTCACGAAAGCAAATGGATATCTTCGGTTTTGCCGTGATGGCTGCGGTTACGGGTATTGGGGGCGGAACGCTGCGCGACCTGCTGTTGGGCCGGCCCGCTTCTTGGATTGAATCGCCCTATTATCTGGGAACATGCCTTGCCGCATCGGTCTTGGTCTATTTCAGCGCTCACGTGGTCCAGCGCCGCTATGTGATCGTACTGTGGGCCGATGCGATCGGCATTTCTGCCTACGCGGTCATGGGCGCGCAGTTGGCGTTGCGGGCCGGGGCCAACGAGCTGGTTGCCGTGGGGTTGGGCGTGATGTCCGCCACCTTTGGCGGGCTGATACGCGATGTCATCAGCGACGAAACACCCCTGATCTTGCGCCGCGAAGTCTACGCCACATGTACGGCAGCGGGCGCCGCAGCCTTTGTGCTGGCCGTCAGCTTGGGCTTGGGCGGGGGGCTGTCCGCGGTCTTGGGATTTGCCGCTAGCCTCCTGCTACGCAGCCTTGGCATCGTCTACGGTTTGTCGCTGCCGACCTACAAATCGCGGCCCGGCAGAGACTATTCGGATCGCTCCTAAAGGCGCAGCTCAGCAATTTTCATTTTTCGCGCATTAGAGGCTTGCAAATCCTGCCAGCTTTGCTAATAAACCGCTCCACCGCATGCGGAGAGATGGCAGAGCGGTTGAATGCACCGGTCTTGAAAACCGGCAAGGGTTAACGCCCTTCCAGGGTTCGAATCCCTGTCTCT
>JAUIHE010000202.1 GCA_030432195.1 Alphaproteobacteria bacterium | reverse complement strand
CAGGCCTAGCTCTCCAACACCCGCAGCTCACGGTCAAAGCGCTTGGCGTTATCGACATAGTGCTGGGCCGAGGCCTTCAGCCCCGCCACCTGCTCATCGCTCAAGGTGCGCACCGCGCGCGCCGGTGCCCCGACGATCAAGCTGTTGGGCGCAAAGGTCTTGCCTTCGGTGACCAGCGCGTTGGCCCCCACGACGCAATTATCGCCGATGACCGCGCGGTTCAGAATGGTTGCCCCCATCCCGACCAAGCAATTGTCGCCAATCGTGCAGCCATGAACGATCGCGCCATGCCCCACGGTCACACCTTCGCCAATGGTCAGCGGCTCGCCTTCATCGGAGTGCAAGACCGCCCCGTCTTGGATGTTGGTGCCCGCGCCGATCTCGATCGGATCGTTGTCGCCGCGCACGGTTGCGGCAAACCAAAGGCTGACATCTCTGCCCAGACGCACATTGCCGATCACGTAGGCGTTCGGTGCCAGCCAATAATTTTGGCCGTCCGTCTGGGGGCTGATGTCGCCAAGAGCGCAAAGGGGCATGTCGGGAATCCTTGGTTGGGTTTTGGGGGGTTAGGGTTGCAGGGGTTAGGGTTTAGGCCTAGCGGGCGCAAAACAAACGCCCAAGCCGAACAGACCCTGACCCTAGACCATTCCAAGGTTCCCCCGCAATGCCAAGGTCTAGCCGCGTAGGCGTGCGCCTGCCGGATCAAAGGGCGCTTCAGCCAAACGCCGCGCCTTGTGAGCTCGACCCAGGATGAAGATCTCGACCTCATCGCCCGGGGCCACCTTGCCCGCATGGACAAAGCCCAGCGCCAACGACTTGCCAACGTGATAGCCATAAGCGCCCGAGCTAACGTGCCCTACCGGCGTGCCATCGGGCAAAAAGATGGGCTCGCCGCCGCTGGCATCGGCCTCATGGACCGCATCCACTTCAAAAATGGTCAGCTCCTCGCGCGGGGCGCGGTCCGCCAAAGCCGCGTAGGCGTCTTTGTTCAAAAAGTCCTTGTCCATCTTGATCAGCCGCTCCAGCCCCAGCTCCTGCGGCCAGTATTCAAAGCTGTATTCGCGGCCCCAAGAACCATAGCCCTTTTCGATCCGCAACGAGCCCAAGGCGCGGCCGCCAACCGGGCCACCGCCCAATTCGCGGGCGGCTGCAATCAGGGCCTCATAGAGCGCAATTTGATCGGCCTCCGCGCAGTGCAACTCCCAGCCCAGATCGCCGGTGAAGGAGACGCGCAGCGCGATGACCTCAACGCCCGCAACCTGCATGCGCCGCGAGCGCATGAAGGGGAAGGCCTCATTCGTCAGGTCTTCGTTGGTCAGGCGCTGCAACAGATCACGCGCCTTAGGGCCCGCCACGTTGAAGCCGCACATAGCGTCGGTGCGGTTGTCGAAGCGGGTGCCTTCGGGCAGTGGCACGGCGTTGAAGAAACGCTGGTGGAAGCGTTCGGCCAAGCCAGAGCCCACCATCATGAATTCATCATCCGCCAGCTTGGTGATGGTAAAATCACCGGCCACGCCGCCGCGCTTGCCGATCAGCGGCGCCAGGCAGGAGCGGCCAATGACGCTTGGTATCTTGTTGGCGACCAGCGCGTTCAGCCAGTCCGCTGCGCCCGGGCCTGAGACAAAGTAGTTGGCGAAGTTGGAGATATCCAAGACGCCGACGCTATCGCGCAACATGCGGACTTCGCGGCCCACGGGCTCGAACCAGTTCTGGCGGGTAAAGCCGTTGGTCTCGACGGTGCCGGGTTCGTCGGCGAACCACAAAGGGTGCTCCCAACCACAGTTGAGGCCGAAGACCGCGCCCATGGAGGCTTGCAGCTCCAGCGCTGGCCGCACCCGCGCCGGGCGACCGGCTGAACGCTCCTCGTTGGGGAAGTGGATCGAAAAACGATTGGCGTATTGATCGGCGACCCGCGCCTTGGTGAAGTCCTTGCCCGCCCACTTGCCAAAGCGCGCCAGATCCCAGCCGAACATGTCCAGCGTGGGCTCACCCTCAACGATCCATTCGGCGGTCATTTTGCCCAAACCGCCCGACTGGCTGAAGCCCGGAATGATGCCGTTACAGCAGAAATAGCCCTTCAGCTCGGGCACGGGACCAAACAGCGCCGAGGAGTCAGGCGACCAGATCATCGGGCCGTTGATGACCCGCTTGATGCCCGCCTCAGCAGCGACCGGCACGCGGTCCATGGCGCGCATCACGTTATCCATGATACGCTCCAGGTCGTCGTCGAAAAGCTCATGGCCGAAATCTTGTGGCGTTCCGTTCTCAGCCCAAAAGCACAGGTCTTTTTCATAGGCGCCGATCAAGAGGCCCAGGCCCTCTTGGCGCAGGTAATATTCGCCGTCACGGTCAGCGACCGAGGGCAGGCGGCGACCTGCGTTGGCGATTTCTTGAATGGTCTCGGTGACGAAATATTGGTGCTCGGTCGGCATGAGCGGCAGCTCCAAGCCCGCCATGGCCGCTACTTCGCGACCCCAAAGGCCCGCCGCGTTGATGACCCACTCGGTGGTGATGTTGCCCTTGGGCGTCTCGACGATCCAGCGTCCGTCCGGCTGTGCCACGGTGGCGGTCACGGGGGTGAAGCGATGGATCTCGGCCCCAGCCGCGCGCGCGCCCGCCGCGTAGGCCATGGTCACGCCCGAAGGATCGACATTGCCGCCGTCGGGCTCGAACATGATGCAGCGAATGCCGTCAAAGTTGACCAGCGGATGCAAGCGCTCGGCCTCATCGCGGCTGATCTTGTGGAAATTCATACCATAATAGCGCGCTTTGGCTTCTTGCAGCAGCAATTGGTGCTCGCGCGCTTCGGTCTGGGCCAAATAGAGCGAACCCGGCTGATAGACGCCGCAGCCCTGGCCGGTGGCCTCTTCCAGCTCCTTATAAAGGTTCATGGTGTAGTGCTGGATGCGCGAGATGTTGGTATTGTCGTGCAGCCCGTGAATGTTGGCCGCCGCGTGCCAGGTCGAGCCGGACGTCAGCTCGTCGCGCTCCAACAGCACCACATCGCGCCAGCCCAACTTGGTCAGGTGATAAAGGATCGAACAGCCAACCAGGCCGCCCCCGATGACGACCGCTTGAGCGTGGGTTTTCATGGCAAGTTCCTTCCTAATAACAAGAATGGGCGGCGCTGAAGACCCCTTGACCGGCGGCCTTCAATCCTGCTGTCAGTATCGTTCTACTTGACCTAAGCCGCATGCGCCTGTTTGCATGGGCCAAATGCGTCAGACTCTGCGCTGATTTTCCCTCCTGGCCGCTTCGGCGCAAATTTTTTACGCAGAGGCGGCCTATGCGCTCTTCTTGTGAGGTTCCATGCGCCCATCCCAATTGACCCAAGACCTGGCCCCCTTGGCGGGCGATAAATGGGCTCTTCATGCCGAAGCGCTTCGGCGCAAACGCGCAGGAAAAGAGGTCTTGATGCTGACGATTGGCGAGCCCGATCAGCCCGCCGACCCGGTGCTAATTGCGGCGGCCAAAGCCGCTCTCGACCAAGGCCGCACCCAGTATTCAAACGGTCATGGTGAGGTCGGCTTGTTGGATGCCCTAGTGACGCGCTATCAACAACGCAGCCCGACCCTTCTCAACCCTGGCAATTTCATCTGCCTGCCGGGCACCCAGACCGCGCTCTATGTTGCTCTGCGCGCCATCTTGGAGCCCGGCGACGAGGTGCTGGTCGGCGATCCTCTCTACGCTACCTATGAAAGCGTCATCGTGGCCTGCGGTGCGCGCCCGGTTTTGGTACCGCTGGACAGCGAGGCGGGTTTTATCCTGCACGCCGACACCGCGCGCGGCTACATAACCGACAAGACCAAAGCGCTGCTTCTCAACAACCCGCATAATCCCACTGGTGCTGTTTTGCCCGCCGCTGCCTTGCGTGATCTAGGCGATCTGGCTAGAGCCTATGATCTGTGGATTGTCGCCGACGAAGTTTACGAGGCGGTGATTTTTGACCCCGAGGCAACGCCCTTTGCTTCGCCTTGGGACTGGTCGGACCTGCACGCGCGCAGCATCATTGTCTCTTCCATTTCCAAAAGCCACGCGGCGCCCGGCTTTCGCAGCGGCTGGCTCTTGGCCTCTGAAGATTTCTGCCGCGCCGCACTACCCTTGGCCGAAGCCCTGCTGTTCGGCAACCAGCCTTTCATCGCAGACGCAACCGCCGCCGTTTTGCAATCAAGCGACCCGGCGGTGAGCGAACGCATGCGCAGCGACTACGCCCGCCGCGCGCGCTTGGTCGCTAGCCTGCTGGACGGCCGGGCGGGACTCAGGGTGTTTGCGCCGCAAGCAGGCATGTTCTTGTTGCTGGATATCTCAGCTAGCGGTCTGGATGGACAGGCCTTTGCCCAGCGTTTGCTGGACGAAATGGCGGTGGCCGTCATGCCGGGCGCTTCCTTCGGTACCCGTCTAAATGGCTGGCTGCGTTTGAGTCTAACCGTCAGCGACAGCCTATTAATCGAAGCTTCCGCGCGCATTTTGGCGCTCGCCAATAAGCTCATTGCCAAGCAGAACGGCGGTTAACCTGGTGTTGGTCGTCTAGGGTCCGTGGACATTCATCGTAAAGTGATGATGGCAGCTGCGAGATGCCAGTTGGCGGCGTAGCTGGACGCTGTCTTTTCGTAGCGGGTCGCTATGGCTCT
>JAUIHE010000030.1 GCA_030432195.1 Alphaproteobacteria bacterium | reverse complement strand
GCATGGGCATGAGTTGGACGCGCATATTGAGCAGACCCGACAGCGCCTCGACAGCTTGATGATTGTCGCGTGGCGCATTCAGCCCTGCCGTGCGACGAATGTCGCTCGCCAAGGCCTCCAGGTCGGGGAAGTGGTTGGCGTGCTCGTGGAAAAAATCGCGGACTTCGCCGTTGGGGTCATAAGCTTCCAGGTGTTGCGAATCCATGTCCATGGCCTGGCTGGATTGCAGCTGTTCGCGCTGTTGCTTGATGCGATCAGACATGATCTGAATGGCGGTCACGACCTCAGGCGAGAGCGCGGCCAGGTCGCGCAAGTCCTGCTTTGCGAGCTTGATTTCCTGCAAAGAAGGGTCGGCAAAAATCTCGTGAAAGCGTTGAATGAGTTCGGCTTCATCGTCCTTGGCAAAGCTGGCAAGGTCCAGGTCATACGCACTGGCCAGCTTGATCAGCACCTGCGCGGAAACCGGGCGTTGGTTGTGCTCGATCAGGTTCAAATAGGCGGCGGAAATGTCCAAGTCGGCGGCCATTTGTGCCTGGCTCAGATTCTCCTGGCGGCGCAAGCGGCGGACCTTATGGCCCAGCATGAGCTTTTTTTCAGACATAGCGATCTCTCAACGTCTTTGATGCATTCTTTATAGCGCTTGAAGACCCAAATAAGCAGCAAATTAACAAGCGACTAATAGATTTTTGTAAATTCTTTACAGGCTCACCTGGCTACGCCTGGCCAAGGTGGCCGCCAGTCGGCAAGGTGGCGTTATCGAACGAAACGAAATCCACGACGGAGACGCATCATGGCGAGCAAACAAGAACAAATTGCACTTCTGGAAAAAGAATGGGCCACCAACCCGCGCTGGGCGAATGTCAAGCGCGGCTATAGCGCTGAGGAAGTGGTCAACCTGCGCGGCTCTTTTCAGCCCGAGCATTCGTTGGCACGCCGCGGCGCCGAAAAGCTTTGGGACTTGATTAACAACGAGGACTACGTGGCTTGTCTGGGTGCACTGACCGGCGGTCAAGCCGTGCAGCAAGCCAAAGCCGGTATCCAAGCCATCTATCTGTCTGGTTGGCAGGTTGCGGCCGACAACAACACCGGCACCACCATGTACCCCGACCAGTCGCTGTATCCTGTCGATTCTGTGCCGACCGTCGTCGAGCGCATCAACCATGCCTTTAAGCGCGCCGATGAAATCCAGTGGTCGAACGGCACCGCCGAACAAGACATGATCGACTATTTCCTGCCGATCGTCGCCGACGCCGAAGCGGGCTTTGGCGGTGTCTTGAATGCCTTCGAGTTGATGAAGAACATGATCGAAAAAGGCGCTGCAGGTGTCCACTTCGAAGATCAGCTCGCCTCGGTCAAGAAGTGCGGCCACATGGGCGGCAAGGTCCTGGTCCCCACACAAGAAGCGGTACAGAAGTTGATTGCGGCGCGCTTTGCCGCCGACACCATGGGTGTTCCGACAATCTTGTGCGCGCGCACCGATGCCAACGCCGCCGACTTGATGACGTCAGACATTGATCCCTACGATGCACCCTTCGTGACAGGCGAACGCACCAACGAGGGTTTCTATCGCATGAAGGCCGGTCTGGATCAGGCGATTGCGCGCGGCTTGGCCTACGCCCCCTATGCTGATTTGGTCTGGTGTGAGACTGCCAAGCCCGACCTGGACGAAGCACGTCGCTTCGCTGAAGCCGTCAAAAAGGAATACCCAGATCAGCTGTTGGCCTACAACTGCTCGCCTTCTTTCAACTGGAAGAAGAACCTGGACGATGCCACCATCGCCAAGTTCCAGCGCGAGCTGGGCGCCATGGGCTACAAGTACCAGTTCATCACTTTGGCGGGCGTCCACTCGATGTGGCACTCTATGTTCAACCTGGCACACGGCTATGCCCGCGAAGGCATGACCGCCTATGTTGAGCTGCAACAGCGCGAGTTCGCCGATTTGGATCGTGGTTACACCTTCTCTAGCCACCAGCAAGAAGTTGGCGCGGGCTACTTTGATAAAGTGACAACCTGCATCCAAGGCGGTGTCTCCTCCGTGCGCGCGCTGGAAGGCTCGACAGAAGAAGAGCAGTTCAGCAACGCTGCCGAATAAGCGGAGCGCGTCCTAACCCTCCCCCCCCTTGGCGGTCGCAGCCAAACAAAAAAGCGGCCGCTAAGGGATCGTCTAACCTCTAACCCAAACCTAAACTAACAAGATCTTCAATGTGAGATCACCAGAGTCCAACAGGAAAGCACACACCATGTCAGACAAGAAATTCTACTACGTTCTGGGCGGTGAATACACCGATGCCAACTTCACCGCTCTGCGGGCCGGCACCTCGGTCATGCAGGGCCCCTTTGCCGCGCGTTCTGAAGCAGAAGCGCGTTGGAAGGAGCTGTCACAAGCCAGCACATCAAACGTTTTGGTGCGCTATGATGTGGTTGAACTTTCCCACACACTGGACCGCAAGGCCATGTTGGCCATGGGCCAGGCAGCCTAAGTTTTGGGCTCTGCCTGACGGTCTTCCAGGTTCGGCATCCGCCAGCGCGAAGCTTGTCCTGTTCGACGGCTGCGCGCAGGCGCCAACACTTGTTCGTTTGTTATGCCGCTGAGTTATCAGCGGGCCCCCGCGGCCCTGCGATGGCTCCCCCTTTGCCCGTCCTCACCTTGAGGGCGGGTTTTTGTTTTGATTGACAAGAGGGCGATCAGACCCCAGGTGAGGGCTTCATCTTTGGACGTTGCCGGGGACATAACGCGGGTTCTAGAGCGGCCCCAGGATCTGGCTCGCGTTCAGGTCCAAATTCAGGTCCAAATTCAGGTCAAAGTTCTGGTCCAAGTCCCTGGCTGGGCGCGCGATGTCCACAACCGCCGCATTCAATCTAAAATTTCATCACTTTTTTTGGCGATCAGGCCTTGAACTTGCCATGAGGTCTCGTTACATGCTTGGCACTCGCTGAGGGAGAGTGCTAACAGCGCTCGTGCGAGGATCAAAACAAGCCCTCAGATAATTCCTTTATAGAAAACATGTCACTTCAGGAGATCACGACATGAAACTCCGTCCCCTGCACGATCGAGTGCTGATCAAGCGCACCGATTCAGAGGAAAAGACCGCTGGCGGCATCATCATTCCCGATACCGCAAAGGAAAAGCCCATG
Source organism: Alphaproteobacteria bacterium (assembly GCA_030432195.1). Taxonomy (GTDB): domain Bacteria; phylum Pseudomonadota; class Alphaproteobacteria; order UBA7985; family JAUIBT01; genus JAUIBT01. Next base: position 23,334 of record JAUIHE010000030.1, on the reverse strand, counting down.
GAAGGCGAAGTTGTAGCTGTTGGCTCTGGTGCCCGCAACGAAGCTGGCCAAGTCGTCGCTCTGGACGTCAAAGTTGGCGACAAGGTTCTGTTCGGCAAGTGGAACGGCACCGAAGTTAAAGTTGGCGGCGAAGAGCTGCTGATGATGAAAGAAAACGAGATCATGGCGGTCATCGAAGGCTAATCGCCTTTCGCTACCCTTTATCTCAAATTCCCCGAATACTAAGGATTAAGCACAATGGCAGCAAAAGATGTCAAGTTTGGCTCAGATGCACGCACGCGCATGCTGGCCGGCGTTGATACCCTGGCAAACGCCGTCAAGGTAACCCTGGGCCCCAAAGGCCGTAATGTCGTTTTGGACAAGTCTTTCGGCGCACCGCGCGTGACAAAAGACGGTGTGTCTGTCGCCAAGGAAATCGAGCTGGAAGACAAGTTCGAAAACATGGGCGCTCAGATGGTCAAAGAAGTTGCTTCTAAGACCAACGACGTTGGCGGTGACGGCACCACTACGGCGACCGTTCTGGCGCAAGCGATCGTTAAAGAAGGCGCCAAGTCTGTTGCAGCGGGCATGAACCCCATGGACCTGAAGCGCGGCATCGACATGGCTGTTGATCAGGTCGTTGAAAAACTGGGCAGCCTGTCTAAAGTCATCAACACCAACGACGAAGTCGCTCAGGTCGGCACCATTTCTGCCAACGGTGAGTCTGAAATTGGTCAGATGATCGCACAGGCCATGGAAAAGGTCGGCAACAACGGCGTTATCACTGTCGAAGAAGCCAAGGCTCTGGAAACCGAGCTGGAAGTTGTTGAAGGCATGCAGTTCGACCGTGGCTACCTGTCTCCTTACTTCGTGACCAACTCTGAAAAGATGATTGCAGAGCTGGAAAACCCTTACATCCTGCTGCACGAAAAGAAGCTGTCTAACCTGCAAGCTATGCTGCCGGTTCTGGAGCAGGTCGTTCAGTCTTCTCGTCCGCTGCTGATCATTGCAGAAGACGTCGAAGGCGAAGCTCTGGCTACGCTGGTTGTTAACCGTCTGCGTGCTGGCCTGAAGGTCGCTGCCGTTAAGGCTCCGGGCTTTGGTGATCGCCGCAAAGCTATGTTGGAAGACATCGCCATTTTGACCAACGGTCAGGTCATCTCTGAGGACCTGGGCATCAAGTTGGAAAGCGTGACTTTGGACATGCTGGGTTCTGCCAAGAAGGTCGATATCACCAAAGAAAACACCACCATCGTTGATGGCGACGGCTCTGCCGACGACATCAAGGGCCGTGTTCAGCAGATCCAAGCGCAGATCGAAGAAACCTCTTCTGACTACGATCGTGAAAAGCTGCAGGAGCGTCTGGCGAAGTTGTCTGGCGGTGTTGCTGTGATCCGCGTCGGCGGTGCGACCGAGATCGAAGTGAAAGAGCGCAAGGACCGCGTTGAAGATGCCATGAACGCAACCCGCGCTGCGGTTGAAGAAGGCATCGTTGCTGGCGGTGGTACGGCTCTGTTGTACGCTTCTGACGCGGTGTCAGACGAAGCGGCTGCGAACGCTGACCAGAAAGCTGGCGTTGCAATCGTCAAGCGCGCTCTGCAAGCACCGATCCGCCAGATCGTTTCAAACGCTGGTGGCGAAGGTTCTATCGTTGTTGGCAAGCTGCTGGAGCAGTCTAACACCAGCTACGGCTTCGACGCTCAAAACGACGAGTTCGGCGATCTGGTTGCCAAGGGCATCATCGACCCGACTAAGGTTGTGCGCACAGCTTTGCAGAACGCAGCGTCTGTCTCTGGCCTGCTGATCACCACCGAAGCCATGGTTGCTGAAGTGCCCGAGAAGGCTGCTGGCGGCGCGCCCGCAATGCCCGACATGGGCGGCATGGGCGGCATGATGTAAGCTACGCGCTTACGCCTGACCGCTTAGCTCTCTGCGCTAAGTATGAACCCCCGCGAGCCCGGCTCGTGGGGGTTTTTCTTTGCCCGCCTGAGCCAAGACTGCGCCTGCGGATCGAGTCGGAGCAGCAGCCTGTGATCTGCATCGAGGCCTGCGTGAAACTGCTGAAGGGCCCTAGCGACCGTCCGTAGAAGTACGAGATAGGCTTGGTCTCCATGGGATAGGGCAGGCAGGCCAACCAATCGGTAACTTATTGATTTCGCATAGGTCTTTCGGGTTTGCTTGCTAATCTTGATAGATCAACCTTCAGTCTTTCTATCGCAGTTGCCGCCTTCAAAAATGGAGCGGCGTGCCGATGAAAGGTCGAAAAAATGAAGATAGCAAAACAGCTTTTCCGCGACGTTCAGGGTTCGGCGACCATTGAACATGCCCTTGTCCTGGCCTTCGTTGCTACGGGCTTCGTGCTGGCGGCGTCGATCTTCTCTCAGCAGGTGCTGGCGCCGCTTGTGGCAAGCCTGGATAGCGTTCTGGTTCTTCGCTAGAGAGCGGCGCCCTTGGCCCGCAATGCAGGCTTGAGCCCGCCATGAAGGCACAGGACCAGTTCTGGGGTGCACAGCGTGCTAGGGATAGTGGCCGCCAGGTGAGGCCGATCTTACAAGGCCGTAGTCTTCCGGCCTAGGCCGCTGGCGTTTAGCGCCCCATCTGAAGGTAGACGCTTTTAAAACGAGGAAAGTCCCATGCCCTCAGCAATCGAATTAGGCGACTACAAGCCGTCCCTACTGGACAAGACCTTCTTAGTTGGCCACAGCATTCTAGCTGCCTACGCGCTTGGCAAGTCCGCGGTGCTGTTTGTCTGCGGCGGCAAGCGACCGCACCTAATGCTCAAGTGCCGCATTGGCGGCAACGTCAAGTTTCATCGCATAGAGTCCGACGAGATCGGCCTGTATCAAGCCGCCTTGCAACGCGCTGGCGCGGTTCTGAACGGTTTGAAATAACCCAAGGGTTTCGCCAAATTGCGATTCTTGACCGCGCAGGTGCTGGCGCGCTTGTGGCCTGGCGAATTGCAAGCGGACCGATCGGTCCCTCTTAATCCGCGAATTCGTGTTTGCAAAACCGCCAAAGGCCCGTGGCCTAGGTATAGGTGCCCTTATACAATTCGTATAGGCAGGTTGTTCAATCGTAGGTGGGGCAAAGGAGAGGCTTGCGTTTTGGGTCAAAAAATCAATCATTCCCACATCAAGCGGTTACAAAGACCGCAAAAATATAAGAACGCTCAACGTAGAAGAGACTCTCGGTGAAAACACTGCTGAAACTTTCCCGCGACGTCGCGGGTACCGCCGCCGCTGAATATGCCCTAATCGCTAGCCTCATTTCGACGCTGGTTATTTTGGGAGCCATGCTCACGGGCGACAGTGTTGCCGCTATTATGCGCGCCGTGGCGTTTGCCATGTCGTAAGAGGGTGGCGTTTGCCATGTCGTAAGAGGGTGGCGCCTGCCATGATCTAAGAGGGTGGTGGCTACCACCTTCTGGCGGACTGGCAGCGGGCATCTGGGTCTCGACGACATTCCTGCCGGCCGTGTGCCGGCATCAAGCTTAGGGGCGGCTTCCTGCAAATGAGGCCGCCCCGTTGCTTTTTGTGGGGGCAAATCTGCCTGGATGATTTCAGTTGCAGCCTAGAGCGTCGGGCCTTGTGGTTGCAACAGCCCTTCCGCTCTAGCTGACTGAATTCTAACGCAAGTCCATGCTCATTCGTATTGCCACTCATTCGCGGCTTGCTCTAAAGCGGCCAAACCATCAGCAACAAAGGGATGCCCACCCCAACGATTATGAGCTGGACCGGCAGGCCCATGCGCCAATAGTCGCCAAAGCGATAGCCGCCTGGACCCATGACCAGCAGATTGTTTTGGTGGCCGATTGGTGTCAAGAAAGCGCAAGATGCTCCCAAGGCTACAGCCATCAAGAAGGGGTCAGGGGAAAGGCCAAGCTTATTTGCCACTTCGGCCGCCAACGGCGCCATAACCACCGCTGTTGCGGCGTTGTTCATCAGGTCTGACAAGGTCATGGTCACCAACAAGATGGCCGTCAAAATTACCCAGACGGGCAACCCTTGCGTCAGTTGAACCAGCAGCGCGGAAATCTGTGTCGTTGCTCCGGTTGACAGCAGAGCCTCGCCCAAGGGGATCATGCCTGCCAACAGCACGATGATCGGCCAATCGATGGCGGTATAAAGGCCCTCCACCGAGTACTGACGGGACAGGATGGTCGCGCCCAGCGCCAACGCAAAGCTGATGTAGATGGGCAGCAGACCAAAGGCGGTGGCTGCAATGGCTGCCATGAAAAAGGCGACGGGCAGCAAGCGTAGCTCGCCGCGCGAAATGGAAATCTGTTTGGAGGCGATCGGTAGGCAACCCAGGCCCACCATGGTATCGCGCAAGTGCTCTTGGCTGCCTTGCATCAGCAGTACGTCGCCGGCGCGCAGAACAACGTGCGCCAGGCGGTTGTGGATGGCTTCGCCTTCGCGAGAGATTGCTAACAGGTTGACGCCGTGTCGGCGGCGAAAACGCATTTCCTTTGGCGTGCGGCCCACCAAAACAGAGCCCGAGGAGACGACGACCTCCAGCAGGCCAACTTCCGCGTCGGTCAGGTGCTCTTCTTCAAAGCGGTCCGCCCCCCAGACCCTCAGGTCGGTATCGTCAAGAAAGGCCTCGAGTTCTTCAGGCGAGGCGCGAACAATCAGGATATCGCCAGGCCGGATCAGCGCCACGCGAAGATTGGCGTAAATCCGTGTCGAGCGGCGGATCAAACCAATAATGGTGACTTCACCGGCGTGGTTGTGCTCCAGATCGCCAATCCGGGTGTTGAGCAGCTCGGAATCCTCGGGAACCTCAATTTCGGTCAAAAAGTCATGGGTGGAATAGACATCGGTGTGGCGCGTTTTGTCTTTTCGCTGGGGCAAGAGTCGCCAGCCCACAAAGACCACGAACACCACGCCGAGCACGGCCAAGCTGACGCCCACGGCGCTGAAGTCGAACAGGTTGAAGCCTTCGCCCACGATCTGGCGACGGAAGGACGAGACAATGATGTTTGGCGGGGTGCCGATCAAGGTCGTCATGCCGCCAAGAATTGTTGCAAAAGAAAGCGGCATCAGCACCAACGAGGGCCGATCGGTCAGCGACAGGGCCAAGGGCATCAAAAGCGCCAGCGCGCCGACGTTGTTCATGAAGCCCGACAACACCGCAGCAAAGACACACAAAGCGATCAGGAAAAGGATCGGCCGGTCAGATAGGCGCGACAGCGGGCGCGCGAGGATATCAATGACCCCCGACTGTTGGATGGCCTGGCTGAGCACCAGCACCAGAGCAACGGTAATGACGGCAGGGTGGCCAAAGCCGCTAAAGGCGTTTTCGGGTGCCACGACGCCCAGCACAACCGCCAGCATGAGCGCGGCCATGGCGACCAGATCGTAACGTAGCTTCCCCCATATAAACAGCACCAGCACGCCGGCCAACAGGCCAAGGGCGGTGATTTGGTCGAGCTGCCAATCCATGTGTGGCCAGGTTCCAGGAATCCAATTCATGGGGCTTGTCCTTTCGGCTTGAAGTGCCGTTTTTGTGGGGTTGGCAGTATAGACCAGAAATGGGCAACAAGCCCAGCATGTGAGACAAGAGGCGGCTCGCATGACCTCGGCTTACGTCGATTCAACCGGCGTCGATTGATCCAGCGTCGATTGATCCAGCGTCGATTGATCCAGCGTCGATTGCTCCAGCGTCGATTAATCCAGCGTCGATGGAACCCGTGTCCTGTTACCCCCATGGACAACAAGCCGTGGATTGGCGCACTGGGCGAGCACTAGGGCAGGGGCCTGGAAGGGGATAGGACGGTTTGCAGCGGCTCCAAGCGCACACACTAAGGGGGCCAGCGAGCCAAGCGGCAGGTCCTGGGTCGGATCAGGCCTCCACCAGGGCCCCGCACTTGGGGGCAATTCTTGTGATGGTCGCTGGGGGATATGCCCCCGCCAAACCAATGGACCAGGCCCGGCGGTGCGCTCCTTTGCCTGAGAGAAAACTCAATTTGGGGTTGCGGGCATGCTGGCGACTACCGGCAGGAAGTGCCAATAGAGACCATAGGTGGGCTGTTGCGGCGGCGGTGGCGGACTGGCTTTGACCGCCGCTTGCCAGGGGCGCAGATCGGTAATCTGCAAAAAGCCGCTTGGCTGGAGCTGCGCGGTAATGAGGGCCGGGCCAGCTTGACCCGTCACCTTGGGGTAGGCTGATGTCGGCACACGCATGCGTGCAATGTCACTGCTGACGATCAGGGTATCGCCTTTGCGCTCGTAGGAGCCCTCCAATTCAACCGTCAGCGGCTTGTCTTGTTTCAAAGCATTGGCAACGGGGTCGGGAATGAAGCTTATGACTTCAAGCACACCGTCGAGGCGCATCTTACCCTCAACGCGAACAACACGCCCTAACAGGTCGGTTCGGATAAAGGGCATGCCCCGCGTTGCGCGCTTGGACAAGACGATGGGTTGGCCGCCGACCAAGAAGCGATGGCTGCCCGGTGCCAAAGACAAGATGCCGGTCGTCGTAATCACCAGCGGGGCCGGAATAACGGCCAGCGAGCCAACCAGCAAGTCCTGGTCGCCTACTTGAATGGCGTCTACGGCGATCCACTGGCCCGGCTGAAGGGCGGCAATCTGGGCTTCGACCTGGGATTTGTTGGGGCCTTCAAGGGCGCCGCTCAAGCGCTTGCCCAACAAATAGAGATCCGGGCCTTGGCGCTCGATTTTGCCAGTGACCTTGGGCAGCGGCCGCAGCTCGACAGCCCGAAGGCCTTGTTCGTCCTGAACAGCCTTGATGAGCACGCGCTCGCCCCGTTGCAGCGCGCGCTTGTCCGAGCCAACGCGCATTTGGTCTGGATGCACGTCGATCCGCAGTTTGTTGACGATCACAGAGCCGAAGTCAGTGACGGTGCCGACAACCCCTAAGTTGGGCGCGCCTAATGGCGCTCCTGTGCCGATGATGCCCCCTGATTGCCCGAATGCCTGGCTTGCGCCGATCAGCAGGAGCGCAACCAAAAGCCGACCCGCCCGCCGGTAGCCAACCGGTAGCCACCGCGTCGCCCGCGGTGTGTGCGGGGCGGCTGGGGAACCGGTTCGGGAGGTGTTGCTAGGCCACCAAGATTGGCGACGACTTGTAGTGAGGTGCATATTTAGTTTTTCTTGAGCACAGCTAGAACGGGTGGCACCGAACCTTTCGGGGGCGCCGCGTCAGAATGATCCAGCTCTATTTTTTGTCGATTTTTGAGGGCTCTGCAAGCTCATTAGCATCTTGCCTCGACTCGCTGTGCACGAACGCCCCAAAAAGAAGGTAACCGGATTTGTCACCTTGGTCCCGGTCCTGCAAGGCCAGCTCGTTGGCCCGCCGGTTCAATACGTTGAGAAGATCTTCCGATTGTTGTTCGGCCAATTGTTTGAGTTCTTGGACCGAGGCTTGTGACATGTGGTCGTAGACAATCGCGCGTTCAAAATGGGGTTCGCGTTCACCAAAGGTATTGCCAATGGCAGTCTCCAAGTGGCCGCCAACGATGTGTGACAGGGCCTGCAATTTGGTGATCTGGTTTTGTTTTGCCAGCTCGTCTTCGTCGCGAAGATACAGCCTCTCATGATTGCCACCGCTGGGCGCTTCGTGGTCGGGCAAGCGCGTCAGCAGACCGCGCGCCTCTAGCTCGGTCATGACCGCGCTGGGATGAACATCACGGCTTATCATGGTGACCAGACGATAGAAACTCAGGGTGTCCTCGTTGTCGCTCTCGCGCGGCAGGCTGCGCGGCGATCCCTTGTCGTCAAGGAAGGCAGGGTTGTGGCGCCATTCGCTGACGACGGCGGCCAACAGCGGGAGCTTGTCACTGGGGGGCAAGCTGGGTTTGGACATGAGAACCCGCAAGTCGCGGCGGTGAACCCCCGTGAGCAAATACAGCTGGCTCAAGGTGAGCTTGCGTTGGTCAGCGGCTAGAATTTGCTCTGCGGCCTCAACGTAGGCGGCCTTCAAAATCGGCAAAAACAGCGGCAGCGTTAGGCCCATGCGAATCATGCCACGCAGCAAGGGCACCAGAATGCGCTGGAAGGTCGCCTGCAATACGGGTGAAGGAAGGGCCGGGTTCGTCAAGCGGGTCTCGCTGAAAAGGTTAGAAGCTCATGATAGGACGCCAGGGGCAAAAAGCGTGATTTGCAAACTGCCAAAAAGGGTTATTCACCGGTCTAACATAAAATGATATAAATTCCCATTTACTTTTTGTGGTACCCGTAAAAAGCGAGGCTTGACACCAAAAATATCGGATTCGGAGAGACGTTTGAGCCTTGTAAGACGCATAGGTTTAGACGAGTTTGTTGCATTATGCATGAGAATCGCGTTATTTAGAAACCGATTGATCTCTAAAAAGCAAATGACAAGTCAAGAAATAGGTAAATGGGAATTTATCCCCTTTTTTGGGCTTTCATGCGCATCAATGCTTGACCTGAAGGCATATATCGTGTTTCTTACGTATAGCTTCTGAGTTGGAAACACCTCAAAGCACCCCGATCGCTTACTCTATGAAACGGAACTTCAAGCTGTCGCTTCGCGCGACAGCTTTTTTTTTGCCGTTTCTCAGCGGTGCGTGCGGCGGGTACTCGGCAGCCAATGTGGCGGGGTAGCCTGGGTTACGACGGCCTGGGTTACCTGATGGAAGCGCGATCTTTGGGGAAGGGCGCATCGGTCTGCGCAGGCTCCATCACCTGCGACAGCCCACTCAACCTTTCACACAAGCCCGCCTGAGAACGCCAGCGCCTTTGCCGCCAGGCGCCTGCACCAGGCGCGCAAGCACAAAAAAAGCCGAGAGCCTGGCCCTCGGCTTTGCTTTTTGTGGCTCTGGCGCTTAAAGCGCGGCCTTCAACGCTGCGATCACCTGATTGCTGGTCGCTTCGTCCAAATAGGGGTGGAAGGGCAGGCTGAAGACGCTCTTCGCTGCCGCCTCGGACTGGCTCAGTCCCTCTGGATCGCACAAAGCATCCTGGTAGGCCGTCTGCTGGTGCAGCGGGCGCGGGTAATAGACGACCGTCGGCACGCCTTGTTCTTTGGCTTTGGCCTGGATGGCCTCGCGGTCTTGTCCTTCTTGGACCCGCAATGTGTATTGCGCCCAGACCGAGCCGTAGCCTTCCGGCACGTGCGGGGTAACAAAGCTGTTCGACAGGGCGTTGGTATAGCGCTGCGCAACGATCTGGCGGGCGGCGATTTCGTCAGCGTAGATCGCCAGCTTTTCCAGTAAGATCGCCGCTTGCAGTGTGTCCAAGCGTGAATTGGTGCCGATGCGCTCGTTATCGTACTTGTGGCTGCCTTTGCCGTGTACGCGCAGGCTGTCCATCAGCTTGGCCATTTCTTCGTTGTCGGTGAAGATCGCGCCGCCGTCTCCATAACAGCCCAGCGGCTTGGCCGGAAAAAAGGAGGTGGTGGTGATGTCAGCGATGGCACCGGTGGTCTTGCCCTTGTAGACGCCGCCAAAGCCCTGAGCGCTATCGCCCAAGACCCACAGGCCCTCACGTTTGGCGATGGCTTGGATCGCGTCGTAATCGGCGGGCAGGCCGAACAGATCGACCGGAATGATGCCCTTGGGCGTAAGACCCTGCGCCCTAGCGTGGGCGATGGCGCGCTCCAGGCTGGCTGGGTCCATGTTATAGGTCGCAAGGTCGATATCAACGAAGACCGGCTGTGCGCCCATGACATAGACCGCTTCAGCGGTGGCGGCAAAAGTAAAGCTAGGGCAGAAAACCGCATCGCCGCGGCCAGCGCCCAAGGCCATGACGGCCAGCATCAGCGCATCGGTGCCGTTGGCACAAGAAATGCAGTATTTGGCGCCGCAGAAGTCAGCAAGCTTGGTCTCCAGCTCCTTGACCTCCGGGCCCATGATGTATTTGCCGTGCGACAGCACCTGTTGAATGCGGGCGTCGATCTTGTCTTTGATGCGCGCTTGCTGGGCGGCCAGGTCGATAAAGGCAATGCTCATGTTGGAATCCTTGCAAGGGGCTGGCGCAACTGGCGCCGCATAAGTGAGGGCTCTAGTCTTCAATCAGGCGAAGTTGGGCGGCGTCGCTGCTCTCTTGATAGCGCTCGCCTGTGCGCGGGCAAACCAGATCGGCGCCCAGACGCTCGCCACTGCGCGAGACCCAGCCAATGCGCCGTGCGGGAACGCCCGCCATCAGGGCAAAGTCGGGCACGTCCTTGGTCACAACAGCACCCGCAGCGATCATGCAATAGGCGCCCAGCGTGTTGCCGCACACGATGGTGGCGTTAGCCCCGATGGTGGCGCCGCGCTTGACCAGCGTCGGCGCGAACTCGTCCTTGCGCTCGACATGGGCCCGGGGGGTCAAAACGTTGGTGAAGACGCAAGAGGGGCCGCAGAAAACGTCGTCCTCAAGCACCACGCCCTTATAGAGCGCGACGTTGTTTTGGATCTTGCAGCCTCTGCCGACGCTGACATCGGGTCCGGCCATGACGTTTTGGCCCAGCGAGCAGTCTTCGCCGATTGCGGTTCGCGGCAGAATGTGAACGAAGTGCCACAACTTGCTGCCTTTGCCGACGCTGGTGTTGTCATCGACATAGGCACTTTCATGCACGAAGGCGTCCGGGTGGACTTTGGCGACAGGATTGATCGGCATGGCAATGGCTCCTTAGGCTTGGGCGGTCAGGCTGGCTTGAAGAGCCGCTTCGCCCAACTGCAAGACGCGCAGCACGGCCAAGCCTTCTTGCGCGTTGGTAAGTGGCTGGCGGCCCTCTGCGATGCAATCAATAAAGTGCTGGCATTCGGCCTTTAGGGGCTCGTTCTTTGCCACTTCAACGTAGTCTGGGTCGGCTTTGACCGGTACGGGTGCCAGCCCTTCAGATCGGTTCAGGCCGTGGCGGTATATGGCGAGCTTTTGCGCCCACTCGGGCTTTGAGTCTTCAAACACGGCCATGCCCTTGTCACCAATCACCACCAGGCGTTGTTCCTTGAAGGGGTGATACCAAGAAATATTAAAGTGCGCCCGTGCGCCAGAAGCAAAGCGGCACTGTGCGGTGCACCAATCGGCAATGCCGGGCGTGACCTGGGCGTTGCCTTGCGCGGTGACGCTGATCGGCTCCTCGCCGACCAAAGCCAAGACCATCGAGATATCGTGGGGGGCAAAGGACCACCAGACATTCTCTTCCAAGCGGAATTTTCCAAGGCTCATGCGGTTGGAATAGACGTGCTGAATGCGCCCCAGCTCGCCCGCCTGCACCATGTCGCGCAGCTTGGCAAAAATGCTGTGGTATTGCAGCAAGTGGCCGACCATGACCAGTTTGCCGGTCAGCTCGGCTACGGCCAGCACTTCTTGTCCTTCTTCGACTGACAAGGCCAAGGGTTTTTCCATAAAGACGTGCTTACCGGCTTGCATGGCTTGGATGGCAAAACTGGCGTGGGTCACTGCGGGGGTGGCGAATGAAAGCGCTTCAATGCTGGGGTCAGCTAGCACCTCTTCCAGCGTTTGAACGCCAACGCCGTGCTCAGCGGATAATTTGGCCGCTTGCGCCTCGTCGGGTTCGACGATTGCGGCCAGGGCGCCCAATTGTGCAAAGTTTCGAACGAGGTTCTTGCCCCAATAGCCGCAGCCCACATGTGCAATCTTGGTCATGTTCGCATCCTGAATTGTTTTTGCGCAAGGCCGCATTGACCGCGGCCGCTCTAAGATTGCGCCTAGGCCACAACGATGTTGTCGGTCGCCTGATTTTTTGCCACATCGGCCTGCTGGGCCGCCCGCAATCGGCCGCGGCTGTCGATGACCAGCGCGGCGTGTTTGCGCACCATGTCGTAGTCCACATCGTTGTGATCGGTGAGCAGCAACACGGCGTCATAGCTGGCCAGGCTATCAGCGGTCAGCGGGACAGACGACAGCTCAAAATGGTGTTCGCGCATCTTGGGGAAGACCGGCACGTTGGTATCGTGGTAGGCCACATCTGCCCCCCAGTCGCGCAAGATCTCCATCACAAAGACCGAGGGGCTTTCGCGCATATCGTCCACGTCGCGCTTATAGGCGATGCCTAGGCACAATACCTTGGCGCCCGACAACGCCTTGCCTCGCTGATTGAGCGCGGCCACCGTGCGATCTACGACGTATTGTGGCATGGAGGCGTTGATCTCACCCGCCAGCTCGATAAAGCGCGTATGTAGGCCGAATTCGCGCGCCTTCCAAGTCAGATAGAAGGGGTCAATCGGGATGCAGTGGCCGCCGATGCCGGGGCCAGGGTAATAGGCAGTGAAGCCAAAGGGCTTGGTGGCGGCGGCGTCGATGACCTCGAAAATGTCCAGGTCCATGGCGTGTGCCACCTTCTTCAGCTCGTTGACCAGGCCGATATTAACCGAGCGATGGATGTTTTCCACCAGCTTGACCATCTCAGCAGCCCGGGTCGAGGAGACGGCAACGATGCGATCAATGAAGCTGCCATAGACCGCTTCGCCCGCTGCACGGCAGGCCAAGGTATCGCCGCCGATGACTTTGGGAATAGTCTGGGTGTTGAAGCTGGGGTTGCCCGGATCTTCGCGTTCGGGGGAATAGCAGAGAAAGAAATTTTCGCCGATGGTCAAACCGCGTTCTTCAACATAGGGCTTTAGGACTTCATCGGTTGTGCCGGGCCAGGTCGTGCTTTCCAGCGCCAGCAATTGCCCCTCGCGGAAATAGGGGCTCATGGCCTGCATGGTGGATTCAACGGCGCCAAGATCGGGCTCACGATATTTGTTGAGCGGGGTTGGCACGCAGATCAGCAAGGCGTCACATTCTGCAGTGCGCGAGAAATCTTCTGTCGCTTCAAAGCGCTCGTCCACCATGCCTTGCACGACCTGGGACGGAATGTGTTTGATGGGCGATCGGCCTGCGTTGAGCTCGGCAACGCGCTGGCCGTCGATATCGACACCTAAGACCGGGAAACCCGCTTCGTGAATGGTGTGTGCAAGTGGGATTCCCACATAGCCCAGTCCAAAGATGCCGATCTTGGCACTCTTGTCTTTGACCTTGGCCAGAAATGCGTCGATTGCCACCAAAGCTACCTCTTGATCCGTTGTTCGCAAATCCCACGCTGATGCAAGCAGTCGCGGGTGCTCCCTTGTGTCCGGTTTTGTCGTGGCCCGGATGTTGTTCTGTTGGTCTGCGGCAGGGTGTTGGTCGCGCGGGCGCTGCCCGATGCCTTGGACCCCTCATGCCTACGACGAACGGCGGTCGATTTGAATTGATTTTTTGCGTGCTACTGTCGCATGCAAAGCCGCGGCTGGCCATGGCTCGACAGGGCGCAATCGCGGTTAGCTTTGACGAATAATGCGTGCAGCCAGGCGCTCCAGCTCCTCGTCAACAAGGGCGCGTTCCTGGTGGTCCAAGGCTTGGTGACGCGGGTAGTTGGGGGCATGGCGATCATCCAAAATGGGGGCATCCCAGCCGTGTGTGGTGTTGAAGAAATGCGTGACGCCTTCTTCGCCAAACTCCCTTAGATAGCCTTGAACCACCACGTCGAGGTAACTTAGCAGTACGGGGCTTGAATCATCCGGCTGGTGCTGTTTGTCCGGCGCGATTGCATAGATGGAAATCTGGGGCTGGTCTTGCCCGACTGGCCGCGAATCCTCATCCAGGTGCGCCTCGGTGAGATGGCGCTCATAGGCCGCCTCTCGTCGATCGAGCGCCTGCCAGTCCGCGCCGGGCACGACGGCGGCAAGACCCCAGAGCTCCGCGTTCGGCGCCGCGATGGCGGTCAAATAACACCAACCGCGCTGGGAGGCGCGCCGCCAAGCGCGTTGCCAACCGGTCACCTTGGCGCGCCGCGCGTTGGGGTAGGTGTGGGTTTGACGATTGACCAGAGAGCCATAGCCAAAGAAAAAGGGATCACGCATAGCAGAACCGGCGGTGGGAAGAGGAGCCTTCGACTTGACCGCGTGTTGCCAAGGGCGTCAAGGGGCATTGTTTGGGTTTGCACAGCAGGCGCAATTGAGGCCGAAACATGGCGCACTTTTGCGACATTTGCGGCCAGCAATGGGGTTTCTTGTGGCCGGTGCTGGAAGATGTTCTGCTGAGGCAAACAAAGGCTTGCTATTCGCTCAACCTTGCCATACCACACGACGTTGAGTGTCAAACCTCTTGCTAGAATGACGTTGCCCAGGATGACTTGGTGCAACACCATCACAAGGAGCAGGTTCGTCGCGTGCCTTTACGGTGCCTAGACCCAGTCTTTGTGAGACTACTGAAGATCTTCCCTAAAACGACGATCCTAAGCGTTTGAATAAGAGTGACCTTTCCAACTCGGGTTGGTGTCGCCCTCGGGCATTGTGCGCCGACCCAAAACCTGAAACGCTAAAGGAACGATCATGGCGACTGGTACTGTAAAGTGGTTTAACGCAACCAAAGGCTACGGCTTTATTCAGCCCGACGATGGCGGAAAAGACGTGTTCGTACACATCTCAGCTGTTGAAAAAGCAGGCCTGAACGGCCTCAACGACGGCCAAAAGGTGTCGTTTGAATTGGCCAGCAGCAAGGGCAAAACTTCAGCAGCGAACCTGCAGCTGGAAGACTAATTTGCCGCCTAGGTAAACGAATGCTGTACCCCGGAGGCCTGTGGCTTTCGGGGTATTTTTATGAGTTGATGGTCACGGGCCGGGCTTTTCAGCGATCCTGACGCATATTTCCTCTGGCCAGGCCTAGGTGGCTCGCCTACACCTGCGGTCAAGCGTTCTTTCAGGACTTTGGCCGGGCGGCTTCACTGCGGTGGGTGCGCCTTGGGGGCGTCTCGTGCGCGCGAGCTCCGCTCAGGGACCCCGCTCAAGGACTCTGCTAATCAGGGACCTCGATCAAGAATAGGCGCAGCGCAGCTTGTATGTCACTTGAGGCCACCATGAACCAACGTCATATTTGGATCATCAATCATTATGCCTCGACGCCCGCAACCGGTTTTGGCGGGCGGCATCACCGTTTTCTGCGGCTGGCCGTGCCGGGCTGTTCAGGCGCCCGCGATAAGCGCCGCACCCCGGTTTGGTACGCCTTTTCGTTATCGCTATTGGTCACCGCTTGGCGCCTTGGCCCGCGAATCGACGCAACTGTGAACTCCCCTCTTTCCTTGATTGCCAATCTGCGAGCCGAGCTGCTGGCGCGCTTTTACAAAGGCCGCTCGATTGTTGAGGCGCGCGATCTGGGCTCAACGCAACAGCGCTTTCTTGAGCCCGTCTCGCCCGGTTTGGCGCCTGCGCTGTTTGAAGACAACCAAGCGGTGATCCAGGGCCGGGCTGCACAAACAAACGCGGATAGCGTTGGAGACTGGAAACCGCAGATGGAGAAAAATCAGCAATGAACTTTACTTCTTCACTTGCGCGCGCGCGCGCTGGCGCTGCTGGCTTGGGTCTGGAAGGGTGGGCCGCCTGGGCTCTTGCCCTTGCGCCCTGGTTTTGGATTGCAGATTTTGCCATTGATTTGCCGACCAGTTTTGCCGGTCTTGTCTATTTGGCGGCGCTGGTCACAGGCCACGCACCGCGACCGCGCTCTTGGTTCTGGCTAGGCGGCCTGCTGGCGCTCTGGGGCCTGTTTCTGATCGGCGCAATTGCTGCTTTGCGGCCAAGCGATGCTTTGCCTCTGGCGGTGTTATGGGTCCGTCATCCGGTGTTGCTGGCGGTGGTTCTGGCTTGGCTGGTGCATCAAGACAAGAAGCCAAAAGCCCAAGTCTGGCAGCCTTTGGCTTGGAGCTTCACTCTTGCCGCATTGTTCGTTGCGGTTGATGGTTGGTTTCAGTGGCGCTTCGGCGTCGATATGTTTGGCAAGCCCTTGGCCGGTAAATACCGCCTCACCGGCCCCTTGGATGAAGCCACGCTTGGATTTTTTTTGCTGCACCTTAGCCCGGTTATTCTGGCCTGCTCTCTGGCCGGATTTGGGCCATGGGTTTGGTTGCAAAACCGAGTGAGCCAAAAAACGGCCCTAGTCTTGGCGGCGGGCGCAGTGTTGGTCGTGGCGGGCGCGGTCCTGATTTCGGGCGAGCGTCTGTTTGCGCTTTGGCTTTTGGCGGGCTTGCTAGCCATGGCCTTGTTGCTTTTGGTTTGCCGTCCCAAAGATCGCAACCGCCGTCAACAGCGCTGGCTGGATTGGGGCGCTTTGGGTCTGGCGGGGTTGGTCGCGGCCGCCTGCCTGTTCGTTGCTTTGCAGCCAAAGTTGCGGGCGGTTTTGATCGAACGGAGCCTCAACGACATCGCAGAAATGGCGGCGATTTATGCCGCGGGCGAAATCCCTGAGGATACCAACGGCTCTTATGCCAACATCCACTTGCGCAGCCTTGAGGCGATCAGTCATGACCCGCTAACCGGTCTGGGTATGCGCGGCTTTCGCTTCTACTGCCGCGATGTTTTGGGGTTGGAAGGAGCGGCCAACAGCCGGCGGATTGGTTGTTCAACCCACCCGCATCAGTCGTGGCTCAACATAACCGTGGCGGGCGGGCTGCCAGCCCTGGCCTTGGCTCTGGCCTTAGCAGCGGTGTTTCTTCTTGATCGTGGACGCGCGCTCTGGTGCGCGCGCCAGCAGCCGCGTCAGTTGATACTCGCCTTCCTGCCGCTGTGGGTCTTCGCGCCGCTGATGGTATCGCCTTTGAGCTCGGAAGGCATCTTTGTCAATTTTTCCGAAAACCTGTTGTGGTCTGGCCTGGCCTTGACCTTGGCCATGGAGCGGCTGGCGAGGCCAGGAATAGCCTCAAAATCCGCAACCGCCTAGCCGATGCATCTAGGGCGTTAGCTCCGCGAAGAAGCGATAGGCATCGCCGACAATGGTCTGGAGATCAGAAAAGTGCGGGTGCCAGGTCAATGCCGATCGCGCCGCGCTGGCGTCGGCAACCAGGCGCGCGGGGTCGCCTTGGCGCCGGGCTTGTTCTTCAACGAGAAAATCGCGGTCGCCTCTGCGCAGAGATTCCTCGCGCACGGCCTCGATAATTTGCCGCACACTGAGCCCCTGACCGGTGCCCAAATTGAACGCTCTATAGCCTCGGTGGCCTCCGTCTAGAAGCATTTCAAGCGCCAAAATATGCGCCTCTGCTAGGTCTTTGACGTGGATGTAGTCGCGAACACAGGTCCCATCGGGTGTCGGATAATCGCTGCCGTATATGGAGACCTGCTCGCGCTGGCCCAAAGCGGCTTGAATGACCAAAGGAATGAGGTGGGTTTCCGGTTGGTGGCGCTCGCCAAGGCCCCAGTCGGGCGCCGCCCCCGCAGCATTGAAATAGCGCAGGGCCGTCGCATTGAGCCCGCCGGTCGCGCAGTGATCCGCCAGTATCTGTTCCACTGCAGCCTTTGAATGGCCATATGGACTGCTGGGCGCAAAGGGCGCGCGCTCAGGGATCGGATCAAAGGCCGCGTTGCCATAGACTGCCGCGGTTGAAGAAAAGACCAGCTTGTCCAAGCCTTGGCGGTGCATGGCGGCCAACAGCGCCAAGCTGCCAGCGACATTGTTTTGATAATAGGCAAGCGGCGCACGAACCGACTCGCCGACCTCAATCGACGCTGCAAAATGAATAACGGCTTCCACTTTGTGCTCACGCATAGCGGCCTCAAGCGCTTGGGTGTCGGTCAAGTCGGCCCGCACCAAAGGCTCGACCAAGGCGGCGGGGCAGGCGCCATTACTCAGGCGGTCGTAGACAAGGACCGGGTAGCCTCGTTCGCGCAGCAAATAGGCGGTGTGGGAGCCGATGAAACCTGCGCCGCCGGTCACAAGAATTGAGGATCGATCACTGGCGGGCATGCGGGCTCCTGGTTGGGAAGGGCGAGGGCAAGTGAGTAAAATGTGCTAGCGGCGTCTACAGCCAGACGGCAACCGGACCAAGTAACAAGAGCCGCCGACAGGGCCAAATCACCATATTCTGCTTGCTTTCGCCAGCCCCATTGCGCAGTTTCGCGGCGCTGGCCTCATTATGCTGTTTTGCCGTGGCGCCATGACATTGCTGACCAACGGACTACTTACCATGCTCTCCGCTTACATCCGCACTATGAACGAGGCTGCCAACATTGAGCGCTGCGTCAAGGCTGCCCTGGCGGTCGCGAGCGAGGTCGTGGTGGTAGATTCCGGCTCGACCGACGGGACTATTGCCCTAGCAGAAGCGGCGGGCGCGCGCGTGGTTCATAATGACTGGCCGGGCTTTGGTCACCAGAAGCGCTTTGCAGAAGATCAGTGCGAAAACGATTGGCTGTTGGATCTGGACGCCGATGAGATCGTAACGCCAGAGCTGGCCGAAGATATCAAAGCCGCGCTCGCCGAACAGCCGCCCGCCGATCGCTGTTTTACCTTGCCACTAGATTTTATCCTGCCGACCGGCCGTCGCCTGGCGCGCCGGTTCCGCGTGCCGCGAAAAAAGCTGTATAACAAGACCGGCTACCGCATGCCTGCTCACGTCGCTTGGGACCAGTTCAAGTTGAAAGATCGACGCAAAATCAAGGCATTAGAGGGGTCTTTAGACCACTACGCCTTTGACGATCTGGGGCACTGCGTAATCAAGCAAAACGGCAACAGTTCGATGGTCGCAAAGGGCACGAAACTGCCGGGGCGCTTTGGGGTCTTGGCGCGCATTTTCTTCATTTTCCCCTTCTATTTCTTCAAGCACTATATCATCCGCGGCTACTACACGGCGGGCGTTGAAGGCTATTATTTTGCCGTGGTGCTGGCCTTCGGGCGCTGGCTGCGCGACGCTAAGCGGGCCGAAATGCAGGCACTGGCTCGCCGGCGTTCCTAGGCCCCAATTTCAAGCCACAAAGCCTCAAGCCCCCAAGCCGCAAAGCCCCCAAGCCGCAAAGCCTCCAAGCCCAGGTTAGCGTTCGGGAGTGTGCCAGTCGCTGGTTACAGAACGGCGGTGCAACCTTAGCGCCAGGCCCAGCGCGACTCCAACCGCGATGGCAACGGTCAGGTCAACCGCGACCGTCAGCACCAGGGTCAACAGCAACAAGCCTTTGTCGCCCACCCGCGCTTTGGCATAGCTGCCCCACTTATGCGGCTCGCTCATGTTCCAGGCGATAATGATCAGTAGGCCCGCCAAGGCTGGCATGGCCATGTAGCCCGCCAGGGGCGCCGCCGCCAACATGACCAACAATATTGTGATGGCGTGTACAATGCCTGCTATCGGCGTCAGTCCACCCGCTTTGATGTTGGTCGCGGTTCGGGCGATGGCACCGGTGGCGGGCAAGCCGCCAAACAACGATGAAGCCAGGTTCGCTACGCCCTGGGCGGTGAGTTCGGCATTCGGGCGGTGCTGGCTGTCGGTCATGCGATCGGCCACCATAGCGGATAGCAGCGACTCAACACCGGCCAGAAAGGCGATAATCAGCGCCGATGGCACCAGCTCCAAGACGCGGCCCAAACTGAAATCGGGCAGCTTGGGCCAGGCCAACGGCGAGGTCGGCAGGGCACCAAAACGAGAGACCAGGGTCTCAACGGGCAGGCCCGCCAGCACGACGAGGCCAGAGGTGACCGCAATGGCGGCGATCAGGCCGGGCCAGCGCGGCGCGGCGCGGCGCAGCACCGCGATCAGCACCATGGTCGCGACGGCGACGGCCAGCGCAAACACGTTGGTTTGCGCTCTTGCATCCCAAAGCACCGGGAGTTTGTGAAGAAAATCAGCGGGAAGATTTTCGATCGTCAGGCCCAGGACGTTGCTGAGCTGAGAGGTGGCAATAATAATCGCGATGCCGATTGTAAAACCCTGCACCACGGCGTCAGGAACAAAGGCAATGAGGCGACCGGCCCGAAAATAGCCCGCAATCAACAGCACAACCCCGGCCATGAAGGTTGCCAGCACCAGGCCGTCGTAGCCATGGTCCGCGATGACGCCATAGACCACCACAATAAAGGCCCCCGTCGGTCCGCCAATCTGCACACGGCTGCCTCCAAGCAGCGAGATGAAAAAGCCAGCGACGATTGCGGTCACAAGCCCGGTTTCCGGGGCAGCGCCCGAGGCTATCGCGATGGCAAGGCTAAGGGGCAAGGCCACAAGCGCCACCGTTAGGCCTGCGAGAACATCAGCGCGCAGTGTCGCCAGGTCATAGCCCTTGAGCAGAGAAAACAAGATGGGCTGTCGCATTAAGTCATGGCTCCGTTGCTATCCCGGGTCACTTTCCGGGGTGTCAGTCAATAGGTTCTGTTGCGCTCGTGCCTTTAGCAGCAAAAGCGGGTTTTGGTCCTCGATTCTCCGGCAAGTGCCCTCCGTTGAGCGACGCCGTCGCTGCGGGATTTGCGAAAACGGTCAAAAAATGTTCTTTTGTGAAAACATCTGGAGCTTTTGTGCTGGACCTTGCCCCGGCAACGATTAGAATACATGCGCATGCGATTTCAAGGTTTTCAGCTCAGCGCTGGTTTGATCGCGGGCAATAAACGATCGAACACGCTTCCTTTCTGTCAACCCAACACGAGATCCCCCTATACATGCTGAACCGTCTTCTGCCGTCCTCCGGTCGCGCTGAACCTGCCCCGCGCGCAACGCGCGAACCGCGTAAGGAGCCGCTCAGGGAGCCGCTCAGGGAGCGGATCATGAACAAGCTCACCTATTCCTTGGGGACGACCGCAAGCGAAGCGAGTTTGTTTGATTGGCGCATGGCTCTGTCGCTGGCCTTGCGCGACGATGCGGTGGACGTGTGGTCAAAGAGCATTGAGGCCGCGCGCGCGGCCAAGGCCAAGCGGGTCTATTACCTGTCGATGGAGTTTTTGATCGGCAGGCTGATTGAAGATGTTGCCATTAACTTGCAGATCGAAGACGAAGCCCGCGCAGCGATCACCGAACTGGGCCAAGACTACGATACGTTGGTTGCCAACGAACCCGATGCGGCTCTGGGCAACGGCGGGCTGGGCCGTCTGGCAGCGTGTTTTATGGAATCGCTGGCGACCTTGGACATGCCCGCCATGGGTTACGGCATCCGCTATGAGCATGGCTTGTTCAAGCAGCGCTTCGAGCATGGCCGCCAGGTCGAAAGCGCCGAAGATTGGCTCAATCAACGCCACGCTTGGGAATTTGAGCGCCCGGCCATTTCCTACGCCATCGGCTTTGGTGGCCACGTCAGCGACAGCGACCAAGGCCGGGTCTGGCAGCCAAGAGAGCGGGTCATCGCCGTGGCCTACGACACGCCAATCGTAGGCTGGCAAGGGCGTTGGGCCAATACCCTCAGGCTCTGGTCGGCCAAGCCTGAGACCTTGTTTGATCTGCATACATTCAACCGCGGGGACTATTTGGGCGCCAGCCACTCCGAGGCTCTGGCGCGCGCCATCTCGCGCGTGCTTTATCCAGACGACAGCACCGATGCGGGCAAAGAGTTACGCCTGCGCCAAGAATATTTCTTTACCGCCGCGTCGATTCAAGATGTCATTCGCCGCTTCTTGCGCGAAGGGCACCGGATCGAAGAGCTGGACCGCTATGCAGCGTTACAGCTCAATGACACCCACCCGGCGGTCGCGGGCCCTGAGCTGGTGCGCCTTTTGGTCGATGAGCACGGCTTGGACTTTGAAGCGGGCGTTGACCTGGCGCGGCGCTGTCTGGGCTATACCAACCACACCTTGTTGCCAGAAGCGCTGGAACGTTGGCCGGTGGACCTGTTCGGCCGCATTCTGCCCCGTCACCTTGAGATCATCGAAGGCATTGAAAACCTGCACTTTCAGACGACCGGCAGCTTTGAGCGCGTCATCGAGCACGGCTCGGTCAAGATGGGAGAGCTGGCCTTCATCATGGCGCACAAGGTCAACGGTGTCTCGGCGCTCCACAGCGATTTGGTCAAGAAAACCGTGTTTTCTGCCCTGCATCAGGTCTACCCCGACCGCATTATCAATCAGACAAACGGCGTCACGCCGCGCCGCTGGCTTAACGCCTGCAACCCACCGCTGCGGGCGGTCATCAACGAGGCGCTGGGCGAAGGTTGGCCCGGCGAACTGGAGCGCCTAAGCGGGCTGGAGCAGCGCGCTGGTGACACCGGATTTCAGCACGCGGTGATGGCGGCCAAGGCGCAAAACAAAGCCCATGTGGTCGATTGGATAAAAAGCCGTGATGGCATCGCTTTGAACCCAGAGGCTCTGTTTGATGTCCAAGTCAAGCGCATCCATGAGTACAAGCGCCAGCTTCTCAACATCTTGGAAACCATCGCGTTTTGGAATGAGCTGAAAGACAATCCCGGTCTGGAAGCGCCCGCGCGGGTCAAGATTTTTGGCGGTAAAGCGGCCCCTGGCTACTATGTGGCCAAGGAGATCATTCACCTAATCAATGACGTTGCGGCAACGCTGAACGCCCACGCGCCAACCCGCGAGCGTCTGCAAGTTGCCTTCCCGCCTAACTACAACGTGACCATGGCCGAACATGTGATCCCCGCGGCCGATTTGTCTGAGCAAATTTCAACCGCGGGCAAAGAAGCGTCGGGCACGGGCAACATGAAGTTTGCGCTCAATGGTGCGCTGACCATTGGTACGCTGGACGGAGCGAACGTGGAGATCCGCGAGCACGTCGGCGCGGAGAATTTCTTTTTGTTCGGCCTGACCGCAGAAGAAGTGATGGAGCGCCGCCAGCAACCCGAGTTTTCGCGGCAAGCGATCCAGGCCAGTCCGCGCTTGGTGCGGGTTCTGGATCAAATCGCCAACGGCGCCTTTTCGCCCGGCGATCCGCATCGCCACGCGGGTATTGTCCACCGGCTTTACGAACATGATTACTTTCTCGTAAGCTGTGATTTCGATGCCTACTACGAAAGCCAGCGCCAAGTTGACAGGGCTTATCTTGACGGCGGCCGCTGGGCCGAAATGGCGATCCGAAACATAGCGCATATGGGCTGGTTCTCCTCCGATCGCACCATCAAGGGCTATGCGGAAGACGTGTGGGGAATTCACGCCGTGACGGCGCAAAGGGGCTAGGCCTGAGCCGGAGAGCGCGGGGAATGCCAACATTCGCTCTAGTCCAAAGACTAGGGCCTTACAGCAGGAGCGACCAGGACCATGACTGGCATCCACGACGAACAAATGCAGCGGTTGATCGACGGCCGCCACCACGACCCATTCTCGGTCTTGGGTCTGCATGGCAGCGCAGAGGCGCCCGAATTGCGGGTGTTCAATCCGGCTGCCGAGCGGCTGACGGTCTTGTCCAATGACCCGCGTAGTCCCCTTTGCGACTTGCCTGCTGTTGACGGATTTCCTGGCCTGTTTGTCGGACCGGTTCCAGCAGATTTGGCAGACAGCCGCGATTATCGCTTGCGCGCTGAGGGGCCTTATGGCGCCTGGGATTTCGATGATCCTTATCGCTTTGGCCCGGTTTTGGGCGAACTGGACGAGCACCTGATCAGCGAAGGCGCCCACCGCCAGCTCTGGAAGGTTCTGGGCGCGCATCCCATGACCCACCAAGGTGTCGAGGGGGTGCATTTCGCGATCTGGGCTCCGAATGCTCAGCGGGTCTCGGTCGTCG
>JAUIHE010000201.1 GCA_030432195.1 Alphaproteobacteria bacterium | reverse complement strand
ACTACAGCCAGTTCATGGGCGGTCTGCACCACATGGGCATCGAGCTTGACCGTAAGGTTTTGGCCGACATGGCCGTCCACGAAGCGGAAGCTTTTGGTGCAATTGCCCAGAAAGCAAAAGACTTTATGGACAAGCACAACGCCGATGCGCGTGCGCGCGCTGAAGAGCTGCGCAAAGCGTCTGGCAACTTGAGCCGCGCCGAATTGGCCGCGGAAGCTTAAGGCATTGATGATCGCCGGACGATGGCGATAGATACAAAAAAGGGGAGCCCAAATGGCTCCCCTTTTTTTGTGCAGAACTTTGTTGCCTGAGCGGGTGGGCGCGCCTGGTGCACGACCAGGCGCTTGCTGTCGGTACTAGTTCTGAACGACAATCTTGGTACGCTTGGGGCCGTAGGCGCGGACCATATTATAGAAGCGATAGGCTTGCAACGGGGTCAGGCGAATACAGCCGTGCGACGCTGGGCCCGATGGGCCGCCGACAGACTGGTGAATGGCGTAGCCGCCGTGGAAGAACACCGCGTAGTGCATAGGGGCATCATCGTAGGTCTTCGAGAAATAGCGCTCATAAATGCGGGTCGGGCGATAGCTGCCAGTCGGGGTCTCGTACCCCTTCTTGCCAGAAGAGATTTTCCAGCAAAACTCGCGCTTGTCGGTGCGCGTGATGCACATCTCTTGTTCTGACAGATCAATAGTGGCTTTCATTTCGCCATTTTGGACGGTGTTGGTGTATTCGCCGGGCACCCGTTCGATGCTCGAATACTTGGTCTTGAAGCTGGTGCCCGCTTGGGCGGTGCCAGCCAGTACAAGGGCTGACAGGGCAATAATAATGTGTCGCATAAGATCTCTGTAGCGAGGGGATTGGAGAGGGCGCCTAATAGCTGCCCTTTTTGGCAAAATTTTGCAGACTTTGGCAAGACACGGCTTCGTGTACCCTAATGCTAGACTTGTCCACAAGTAGGGTGAGGGGCTAGGCGCCAGCCGCCGCCATAGCCGCGAACGCTTTATTCAAGTCGCGTTTAAGGTCTTCGGTGTCTTCCAGCCCAATGTGAAAGCGCAACATGGGACCAGACCAGGCCTCGCTAGGCGGCCAAGCCGTCGCGCTGCGTGCGCGCTCAGGGTATTGAGGCACGACCAACGATTCATACCCACCCCATGAGTAGCCCATAGAAAAATAGTCCAATGATTCAACAAAGGCAGCGACCTGCTTGCGGGCGGTTCCGGGCTGCAACAAGATGCTGAACAGTCCCGAACACCCCCCAAACAAGGCCTTGAAAACCTTGTGCTGCGGATGGCTCTCAAGGCCTGGATGCAACACGGCGGCCACTTCGGGGCGTTGTTCAAACCAAGCCGCCATGTCCAGGCCTGCACGCTGGTGTTGACGCAAGCGAACCGCCATGGTTCGCAAGCCGCGCAGCGCCAATGCCGCCTCGTCGGGGGCTAAGCGGTGCCCGGTCAAATACATCTGCTGGCGCAGCTTAAGCAGGGTATCGCCATTGGCGGCGATGACCCCCAACATGGCGTCAGAGTGACCAACGATGTATTTGGTTCCCGCTTGCACCGCGATGTCGATGCCGTGTGCCAGCGGCTTAAAATATAGCGGTGTCGCCCAGGTGTTGTCGATGGCGCTAAGAACGCCGGCTTCGCGTGCAACAGCGGCCAGGGCAGGGGCGTCTTGCACGTCGAAGGTCAAAGAGCCGGGGCTCTCCATATACATCAGCTTTGTGTTTGGTCGGATG
Source organism: Alphaproteobacteria bacterium (assembly GCA_030432195.1). GTDB lineage: Bacteria > Pseudomonadota > Alphaproteobacteria > UBA7985 > JAUIBT01 > JAUIBT01. The sequence goes on along the minus strand of JAUIHE010000201.1, from coordinate 2,923 downwards.
AGCTTCTTCAAACCCTCGGGCGAGATCAGCGGGTCAAAATAGCTGGTCTCAACGCCAAAGCGGGCCAAAACCCCATTACAGAACTGGCGAGTTGGGTCGTAAACGCTGTCGGAAACCAGCAAATGATCCCCGGCTTCGACGAAAGCGCTCAAGGTAATGGTCACGGCGGCCAGACCTGACTCGACGGCGACCGCCCCGTCCGCAAGGTCCAGCTTGGCCAGCATGTCCTCAAAGGCCCAGATGCTATCGTTGCCTGCGCGACCATAGCCGCTTTTGCCCTGAGCCTTCAGCGCCCCGCCGACCTCGCTCAAATCGTCGAGCGTGTCGAAAGTCAGCGTCGAGGCGCGGTAGATAGGAGGGTTGATAGTCCCCAGCGGCGTGCCCGGCATGCGGGTTCCGCGCGCGGCATGGGCCAACAAGGTGGCGTCGCTTTGGGGCTTGGTTTCCTTTGAACGGTCGAATTTGGCCGAATCCGGCTGTTGGTCGGCAAGGGACATGGGGAATCGAAACTTCATTATTTGGGAATAAGGGGTTGACAGCTATGCGCTGACGGCATGGCGGTCATGTTCTAGGGGCTTGGCTTGAAAATTAAAGAGAAATTTCCAAAGCGGTTGCGAAATATCTTTACGTTTGCGTCTCAGCGTGCATTTTGTACCTCGTTTGGAGCGTCCTAAACGGGTCGCTCTGCGAACATTGTATAAGACAAAAAAAGGTAGAGACATGAAAAAGATCATGTTGATGACAGCAGCGGCAGTTGCAGTTTCGGGTTCTGTGTTCGCGCAGGATTCCACGCTGGATGTCGTGAAGGCACGCGGAGAGCTGATCTGCGGCGTGTCAACAGGTGTGGCTGGCTTCTCAATCGCTGATGACAGCGGCAACTATACCGGCCTGGACGTAGACGTCTGCCGCGCTGTTGCGGCTGCGACCCTGGGCGATGCTCAGGCTGTTAAGTTCGTTCCATTGACGTCGAAGGAGCGTTTCACCGCTCTGCAATCTGGCGAAATTGACGTTCTGTCACGTAACACCACTTGGACCTACACTCGTGACGTAGATCTGGGCTTGGAGTTCGTTGGCGTTTCTTACTACGACGGTCAGGGCTTCATGGTTCGTAAGGACCTGGGCGTTGCTTCTGCATCGGAGTTGGACGGCGCGTCAGTTTGTGTGATCACCGGTACAACCACCGAGTTGAACCTGGCTGACTACTTCGCTTCAAACGGCATGTCCTATGAGGGCGTTGTTGTTGAGACCAACGCAGAAACCAACCAGAACTACGAAGCTGGCCGTTGTGACGTCTTCACAACTGACGCTTCTGGTCTGGCAGCTAACCGTTCGCAAATGGCAGAGCCTGCTGCGCACGTGATCCTGCCTGAGATCATTTCTAAAGAGCCTCTGGGCCCGGTTGTTCGTCACGGCGACAACGTTTGGGGTGATATCGTTCGTTGGACTTTGAACTCTCTGATCATCGCTGAAGAAAAAGGCCTGACTGCTGCTGGCGTTGCTGACGCTGGTAACTCTGGCGATCCAGAAGTCCGCCGCCTGGTGGGCGCTGAAGGCGACAAAGCCTCGTCTTTGGGTCTGGACTCAGATGCATTCGGTCGCGCGATCGCTGCTGTAGGTAACTACGGCGAAATCTTCGAGCGCAACGTTGGCCCCAACACTCCAGTTGGCCTTGAGCGTGGCTTGAACCAGCTGTGGACCAAGGGCGGCATCATGTACGCTCCTCCGTTCCGCTAAGCTGTACGGTTCAGAAGGGGCAGGCATCAGTCTGCCCCTTTTTTAAAATCTAGCGCAGGCGAAAGCCGGTCATCACGACTTGGCGTGCTCCGTTGGATCCAACGAAAACGAAGAACTTAAACCTAGAAAAGGTCAAAGCCGCCTCGCGTCCTTGCGCAGAGGGACCGGCTTATGGGCAAGGGCAGGGGAAATTTGGCTCTATGGATCGGCCCGTGATGCTGGCCGAGGCAGAGCTTCCTCGTTGGTCATTTGAGCCCAAGTATTGGCTCAAAGGTGCCCATCGGACGCTTAACTACGGGGATAGGCCATGGACATTTTAAGCAATCGTCGCTTTCGGGCGATCGCATTTCAACTTCTTGTATTGGCAGGTTTTATTGGTGGGCTAACCTACATCGCCAACAACGCCGTCAAAAACATGCGCGCGCTCAATATTTTGCCAAAGGGTAATTTCTTGGCAGAGCCCGGCAGTGTCGATAACCTCAGCTGGATTGCGCTCGACCTTATGACCGTCGATGCTCGCGATCCCATTTGGCAGTTCTTTATCGGATCGGCCATTAATACGATCTACATTTCCATCCTTGGCATCTTTTTCGCGACCATTCTGGGCTTCGTGATCGGCGTCATGCGCCTGTCGCCCAACTGGTTGGTCAATCGCTTTGCAGCGGTCTACGTTGAGACCTTCCGTAATGTGCCGCTGCTGCTTTGGATCCTTCTGATCAACGCAATTGTTTTCCTTCCTTGGCCCTCGCCAAAGGAAGCACTTCCAATCTTCGATGCTTTTGTTGCTTCTAACCGTGGGCTGTATGCACCACGCGGCATTCCGCTGGATGGCTTTAGCATTGTGAGCTACGTGTTCCTTGCCGGTATCATCGGTTCCATCGTTTGGACCTACTACACCCGCCGTGTCCAGGCGAAGACCGGCAAGCAACTGCCGGTATTTTGGGTCAATTTGGCGCTGATCATCGGTTTACCGCTTGTTGTCTTCGCTCTTTTGGGCGCGCCGCTGGAGTGGGAAACACCGCAGCTCAAAGGCTTCAACTACAAAGGCGGCGTAAAGCTGCTACCCCAGTTCCTGGCGCTCTTGACAGCTCTGTCGCTCTACACCGCGTCCTTTATTGCGGAGATCGTGCGCGCCGGTATTTTGTCGGTGAACAAGGGCCAACGCGAAGCCGCCTCGGCTTTGGGGCTG
>JAUIHE010000029.1 GCA_030432195.1 Alphaproteobacteria bacterium | reverse complement strand
GAGAGAACCACGGTTCAGCGGGCTAGAGCCGTCTGTACCACCGGCATATGAGGCCAGTTGCTGAAGGCCATCGCGCGCGTCGAGCCGCTCCATGAGCGCCAGCAAGCCGCTCGCCAAGGCCAAGCCCAATGACAGGCCGACGAGAGCGACAAAAAATCCACGACGGAAATTGGAACTTTGAGACACTTGCGCAGTCCGATTTGTTCACCGAGGCCGCTTGAAATACGCACAAGCTTACATTTTGCCCACTTCAGATTGGGGCCGTCAGCATGAGGGACCGTGCTAGCCTAGCATTGATTGCAACTAAATGCAGTTTAAAGGGGCAAACTGCGGCGAATGCGTGGCTAGGCTGCGGTTTGCTGGGATCAATTGCGGCATCATTGTGGCCCTTCTTCGCCTGCAACCTGGTTGCCCGGGCCCAGCCATCACGGCGAATCGGTCGAGCCACAGTCCGCGCGGACACCCGCCCAAATTGAGCAGCCGTGGGCGCAGCCCGCCGAAATCGGGGGTCAAATCGCCCCTTGTCCACTAAGAAGCATCGCCGCCGTTCTGCTGCGCCACCTCCGGCGTTTGGGGTTCGTCCTGACCGGCAACCTCGGCAGTCTCAGCGGCATTGAGCCTTGATAGGTCTCGCAAGCGCCGCTGAATATCCATCATCTGATCTTGGAGTTCGCGGATCTGCGATTTCTTCTTTTCGATCTGCTTTTGCAAGGACTTGCTGGGCTTGGACTCGTTCAACAACTCGTCGACCATGATGAGGTTTTCCAGCTGCGCCTGACGATCCTTTTTTGCAGCGAAGGCAGCCGACAAACGCTCCGCGGCTTCCACCGCTTCAACGCCGCGCAGGCGGTCAATCTCCTGCCGCACGGTATCCCGTGCCTGGTTATAGGCTTCCCACAAGGCATCTTCGTGTTCGCGTCCAGCCGAGCCCGCCGCCTTCCAAGACTCAAGGCTCTCAGACAGATGCTGGCGAAGCTCCTTTGAACCAAGCGACGGCGAAAACTTTGTCACATCGTCAATTAAAATGCGTTTCTTTTCAAGCGCTTGCTCGCGACCCTTGTCTTGGCTGTCATAGTAGTCCTGGCGCGCTTGTGACAAGGCCTGCAAGCCGCTGTTCAGGGCGTCTTGCTCCGCCTTGCTCGCGGCTAGGTCCAGTGCCGCCCAAGCCTGCTTGATACCCGCCAAGCCGTCGTCGATCGCGCTCCAATCTTTGGGGCCCTGCGCAACTTGCGCTTGGCGCAGCCAGCTGTCCAGGCTTTCCAACAGGTCTTGGCGGCTCCGCTCGGCCTCTTGCTTGCGTTCAGCGCGCGCGCTGCGCTCGGCGCTCAGGGCGTCTTGCAGCCGTGCGCTCTCCTGGGCGAAAAGCAATTCTTGCGCCGAATTTGCAAGCGCAGCATCCGCCTGCAAGGCCTGCCAGTCCTGCTTGATCGCAGAAAAACCGGAAGGCTCTGCGCGCCAGCCCTGCATGTCGATAAATTGCGCCAAGGCCTCTAGGATCGCATGTCGTTGCCGGTCAGCCTCTTCTTTTGCTGCTGTTGTCTTGCGGGCCTCTTCATCGAGGTTGACGTCAATCACTTGATCCAATTTAGAAAAGCGATCGCGGATCTCCTCCCCAAGCGCGCGCTCGATAAGGGCACGACGCGCCGCCTTTTTGCCCAAAAGGGCCTTTGCCGATTGCCAAGCAGAGTTCTCGATCTGCTCTTCAAGCTCTGCCAGCAAAGCCGCGCCTTCCTCGGCCAGCGCGTCTTGGCTGCCATCAACCTGGCTCTGCAATTGACGGATGGCCTTGACGCTGCGTTCAAAGCGCAACATCAACGGCGCCTCTTCCGGCGAACCAGTCGCGACTAGGGCTTGCCAGCGCGTTTCCAGGTCATCCAGAGCTGCGCTCACGTCCTGGAATTTGGCTTCCTGGTTCAGGGCGCCCAGCGCGTCCAACAGGGTCTGTCGCTGGGTCTTGAGATGCTGTGCGGCATCGTCATAGCTTGCTTGCAGGGCTGCAAGTCGGCTGGTTAACTGCGCCACATCGCCCAGGCCGGGGCGCCGCTTCACATCCTCGGACAGAGCCTCCAGCGCTTGCCGGTTTTCCCGCTCAAGCGCTTCTGTCCCTTCCAGGTTTTCGAGGCGTTCCAGGCGCGCCTGCTGCTCAGTAAAGCGGCTTGCGAACTCCGCCAATGCCGCCTTTTTGCTGCGACTTGACTTGCCCAAGATTTGGTCGTTGTCCTTAAGGCGAACATGCCCCTTGGCGTCAACATACCCCCAATAAGCGGGCTGATCTGGGGTCAGCTCGACGGGTGCCACAGCAACCGTCTTTGCCTTCTTGGCCGGTTTGTGCTGGGCCTTGACCGCTTGCTTGTGACGACGCTTAGCCTTCTGGCTGGTCGCACTACGATCTTCCATATAAACAGGGCGGCCTGATCGAAACAGGCCATCCCAAATGCGCTTGAGAAGCGAGGTCTTTTTCTTGGCGGTCATGGTAAGCTATGAAGCTGTCGGCCGGGGCCGCTCGCCCGGGGCCAGGGCCGTTGAATGGCAAGGAAGCGAGCCCTTCAGGCCTAGCGCAGATTGGTTGATTTCAAAACGGAAATCGCAAGAAAACGAAACGATATTTCACTTGTTGAGACCCCAAGGCCGGGTAACACCTGCAACCAGAGCCGCAGGGGATATTGGCGAGCAAAAAAGCCGCTCTGATCCTGGATCAAAGCGGCTTTGCTTGGGCGTTTCAAGTGGCGGTCTACTTGGCGTATCCCAACCCCTTCAAGGCTGCTTCGATTTCCGGCAAAATGGCCATGTCATCGATTGTGGCCGGCGCCTTGTAGGATTGGCCGTCCGCCATCTTGCGCATAATGCCCCGCAGGATTTTGCCCGAGCGCGTCTTAGGCAAACGCTTGACCACGGCGGCCAATTTGAAGGCCGCTACCGGCCCAATGACGACGCGGACCGATTGCACCACTTCTTTCAGGATTTCTTCTGCCTTGTCTTCAGCGCCGGCATTCAAGACCAACAGCCCCAAGGGCAGCTGTCCTTTCAGCTCGTCGGCGACCCCGATCACGGCGCACTCAGCGACCAAGGGATGATCGCTCAGCACCTCTTCCATTTGGCCCGTTGACAAGCGGTGCCCGGCAACATTGATGATGTCATCGGTTCTGGCCATGATGAAGATGTAGCCGTCTTCATCCAAATATCCGGCGTCGCCCGTCATGTAATAGCCCGGAAAGGGGTCCAAATAGGCTTGACGATAGCGTTCTGCATTGCCCCAAATCGTCGGGAAAGTGCCCGGCGGCATCGGCAGCCTGGCGCAAATGCTGCCGGTCTCTCCGGGTGCAACCGGCTTGCCGTCCGCATCCAAAGCCTCGATTTGCCAAGTTGGCCCCGGCAAGTTGGCAGAGCCTTCCTTAGCGGGAAGGTTTTCGACTCCCAAACAGATGCCCGCAATCATCCAGCCTGTTTCGGTTTGCCACCAATGATCGACCACCGGGACACCCAAGTGCTTTTGCAGCCATCGCAGTGTGTCGGGATCACAGCGCTCCCCCGCGACGAACTGGGCTTTTAAGCACGAAAGATCATAGTCCTTGACCTTCAACCCGTCGGGATCTTGCTGCTTCATTGCCCGAATAGCGGTCGGCGCGGTGAACATGACCTTTACGCGGTATTCTGAAATGACCCGCCAGAAAGCGCCAGCGTCGGGCGTGCCGACCGGCTTGCCCTCATAGATCAGCGTCGTGCAGCCCTGCAGCAAAGGCGCATAGCAAATGTAGGAGTGGCCCACGACCCAGCCGACATCGGATGCGGCCCAATAGACATCCCCAGCTTCTGCGCCATAGACGTTCTTCATCGACCAATAGAGCGCAACGGCATGGCCGCCATTGTCGCGAACGATGCCCTTGGGCGTACCCGTGGTGCCGGATGTATAAAGGATATACAGCGGATCGGTGGCCTCGACCGGAACGCAATCCGCCGGCTTGGCGCCAGAAAGCTCGGCTTGCCAGTGCTTGTCGCGCCCTGCGGTCAGTTCGGCTTCGCATTGTTCGCGTTGCCAAACGACGACCCCAGCTTCTGGCTGATGGCTCGACAATGACAAGGCCTCGTTGACCATCGGCATGTAGGCAACGACTCGGTTCGGCTCGATGCCGCAAGAAGCCGTCAAAATCAGCTTGGCCTTGGCATCGTCGATGCGAGTCGCAAGTTCGGCGCCCGCAAATCCGCCAAATACCACCGAGTGAACCGCGCCCAAGCGCGCACAAGCCAGCATGGCAAAAACCGCCTGCGGGATCATGGGCATATAGATAATGACCCGATCACCTTTGCCGACCCCTTGCGCAGCAATCAAACCGGCCAGTTTGGACACTTCATCCTGAAGCTCGCGATAGGTATAGCGCGCCTTGGTGTTGGTTACCGGACTATCATAGATAATGGCATCGGTGTCGCCGCGCCCCTCGCGAACGTGGCGATCAACGGCGTTAAAGCAGGTGTTGAGCTTGCCGCCCTCAAACCAGCGATAAACTGGCGCTTCGCTGTCGTCCAGGACCTTGTCCCAACGACGATTCCAATAAATGCCTTTGGCGGCTTCAGCCCAAAATCCTTCAGGATCTTGAACAGAACGATCATGCAGCGCCTGGTATTCGCCTGCCATGTCAATGCTCCCAATGTGCCAGCGCTTGTTCTTATGACTTATCTGCGCTGTAGATGACGGAAAACTCGTCTGGTCACCGGCTTGTTAGATTAAAATTCAAGGCCGCTGTCAACGAAGGCGACGGCGCGCCATAACCGCGCGCCGGTTAGGCGTGTCAATCCGCGCGCCGATCTGCGCACCGCTACCAGGCCGAAGATTTGCACAAAAGGCCAAAAAAAACCCTGCTCACCAGGAGCAGGGGCAAAGTTTGGGGATCAAATGAAAAGTACCAGAGATCTGGTCGCAGGCGGACCTAGTCCGAAATCTGCCCTAGACGGGAAGCGCCAGGACAAAAGCGATCAACCCCAAGCCACCGGCCATTGCAAATAGGGTCACGAGCGCGGGATCTTGTTCAAAAGCACGCAAAATCAACATGTTGACTATCTCCTATTAAAGCGCAGCAGCAGCAGCGGGTTGAAACGAGAGTACAAGAACAAAAGTCTGCCGATTGAGACCGAACGATCGGACCGCAAAGGGCGGTGGCCTGTTCTTGTCTTCCTGTCATGCTGTTAGTTTGCGGTCAGGACATGCAAGCTTCATGACATGGTTTCGCAAAGCGTGACCAAAGTGTGTGCAAGAGGCATGCAAGGGCTTTTTCTTGCCACGCAGCCCGGCTAAGGCGATGGTGTCACCCAAATGGCGAGCGTCGGTCCCCGCCCCGCTCGGCCCAACACTGGAGCGCCAAACATGCCCGAAGTCTTGATTATTGATGATGACCCGCACATCCGTGACGTGGTTTGCTTCGCCTTAGAACAGGCCGACTACGTTGTGCGCCAAGCTGCCAATGGCCGCCAAGGCCTGGAGCTGTTCCACTTCAAAGCCCCGGACCTCATCATTCTGGACATCATGATGCCAGAGATGGAGGGCACCGAGGTTTGCCTTGAAATCCGAAAGACCAGCGCGGTTCCCATCCTCTTCTTATCCGCCAAGGATGACGAGATAGATCGCATCGTGGGCTTAGAGCTTGGCGGCGACGATTATGTCGCCAAACCCTTTAGCCCGCGCGAGCTGGTCGCCCGCGTTCGCGCCATTTTGCGCCGCGCTGAAGCCAATGCCCCCGGCGCCCAGAGCGCCAACAACGGCAATGTTTTGAGCCATGGTCGCTTGATGATCGATTTGGACGAGTTTCGGGCCTGGTGGGATGGGCAGGAGGTTGTTCTGACCGTCACCGAATTTGGCATTATCCGCACGCTATTGCAGCGGCCCGGCAAGGTTTTCACCCGCGATAACTTGATGGATCAGGCCTATGATTTGCACCGCATCGTATCGGATCGCACAATCGACAGCCACGTGCGCCGTGTGCGCGCCAAGTTCGCGGCGGTTGGCGCTGAACCCGTAGAGACCGTTCATGGCCTGGGGTATAAACTTGGCTCGTGCGACTAGACCGCTAACGGCGGGCCAAGCTGCGCACCGCCGCCTTCGCGCTTTCTTGCTGCCCGCTTTTGCAGGCACTCATTCGGAGCCCTGACCTCGTGCTGATATCTTGGCTACATCGCCTGTTGCCGACCCGCCCGCTGACGGCCTGGCGCCCGCGCTTGGCCATCATCTTGTTTAGCGTCAATGTATTGGTATTGGCATTACCGATTGCTGGCTTCCTGTTGCTGCGGGTCTATGAGTCCTCTTTGTTGCGCCAGACCGAGAGCGGGCTCATTACCCAGGGCGTGCTGATCGCGGCGACCTATGAGGCCACGACCCGGCGTTTGGCGATCGACGAGGCGGACTTCAAACAGCTCATCAAACCCGTCGATACGCTCAGCAAATCTGTCCTTCCCACCCTAACACCCCACCTAGACCTTGCCAGCGCAACCCTGATGGACCCGGCGCCGCTGGCGGTTCCCATGTCCGTCGATCCGCCGCTGTTGGCCTATTACGCCGGCGCGGTCATGCACCCAATCTTGCAAAAGAGCCTTGAGGTCACCGGCGCCGAAATTGACGTGGTGGACGCTGCGGGCCAGGTGATTGCCTCGACCAACCTGGATATTGGCGTTTCGCTTCGCCACCGCGAAGAAATCGTCGATGCGCTGTCGGGGCGCACCCGCGCGGTCTTGCGCCGCCAACCCAACGAGAAGGCTCAGACGCCGACATGGCTCAGCTTTTTCAGCCGCTCGGCCAATCTGGATGTTCACCTTGCTTTGCCGATATTGAACGACGAAGGCTTGCTGGGCGCGGTGCTTTTGCACAAGACGCCCGTAACCTTGATTACGGCCTTTGAAGGCAAGGAAACCCAATTCTTGTTGGCAATCGTCGTCATCTTAGGAACCATTGTCCTGCTGTCGCTCTTTACCTCCTTTACCATCTCTCAGCCGGTCCAGGCCCTGATTGCGCAGACCCGGCGCGCTGGGCGGGGTGAGACCGGAGCCGTGCGCCCCTTGCCCCATCCCGTGACCCGAGAGATCGCTGAGCTCAGCCAGGCGCTGACCTCCATGGCGGAGAGCCTAGAGCAGCGCACAGACTACATCCGCTCCTTTGCCGCACAGCTGAGCCACGAACTCAAATCGCCGCTTACCTCGATGCGCGGCGCCATCGAGCTGATGCAAGATCACGCGGACATGCCCCCGGAACGCCAACGCCAGTTTTTGGCAAACCTCTATCAAGATGTCGATCGCCTAACTCGAATCGTCGGTTCGATCTTGGAGCTGGCGCGCGCGGAGGCGGACAAGGGGCGCTCGACCAATACTGCGAGCCTCAGCGATGCCTTGACGCTAAATTTGCAGCAAAATATCGCCATCGACTTGATCGACCCGGAAGATCTAACGGCGGGACGCCTGCGCGTGCCTCTGTCAGAAGACGACCTGTACGCCATCATCAAGAATTTGGTCGAGAATGCCTTCCAACACGGCGCAGACAATCTGCAAATCTCACTGCGCAGCACAGCGCCAACGCTCCGACTAAGCGCTAAATCGAGCCCGCAGCGCGGCAGTTCAACCAGCCCGTCCAAGGTGACCGTGGTGTTTTTGGACAACGGCCCGGGCGTGTCCTTAGCCAACCAGCCAAAAATCTTCGAGCCCTTCTTCACCACCGACCGACCGCAAGGCGGTACCGGCCTAGGCCTGTCGCTGGTAAAATCGCTGTTGGAAGGCATTGGCGGCCAAATTCGCTATTTGCCCGACCAAGGCGGTGCCTGCTTTGAGCTGGTCTTCCCTTTGGTTCCCAATCCTCGCGGCGTGTTGAGGATTTCCTAGGCTAGCTGGCCGGCCTAGTGCTTTGCGCCAATGAGCAAATTTAGCGCGCAGGTCTGGGCCTGCCGAACCGCTTTAGTGCATTTCGTGGCAGACGCCCGTCAATGAACACCAGCCCCGCGAATACCAGCAGCATGGCTGCCAGGCTCAGCATGGTAAAGCGCTCGTGCAATACAAGCACGCCTAGCAACAAGGCGGTCACGGGCAGCAGCAACGCAACCGTCGATGCGTTGGCCGACCCCACCCGCTTTAACAGATTGAAGAACAGCAAGTAGGCCAAGGCCGTACAGAACAGACCCAGCACCAGCAAGGCGCCCGCGATACCAGCCCCTGGCCACGTTGGAAGGCCGCTGCTGATCAAGGCGATCGGAATCGAATAGAGCGCCGCGAAGCCCAGCATGCCGGCCGCCATGACCGACGGCTCGATATTCTGATGGCGCCGCGCGAACAGTGAGCCAATGGCATAGAACAAGGCCGCCAACAGCGCAAAGCCGACGCCGATCGCTTGCGCCCAGCCCTGCCCCTGCAAGCTTGGCATCATGAGAAGCACAACGCCCGAAATGCCAAGCATGGCACCGGTCGTATTGTACCAAGTCATCCGATCCTCCAGCCGGAATACCTGGCTCAAAACCAGCACCGACAAGGGGGTGAAGGCGTTCAAAACCGCCGCCATGGCCGAATTAATGTAGACCTGTGACAGCGTGTAAGCGGAAAAGGGAATGAGGTTAGATAACAGCCCCAGCAGCGCCAGCGCTCGCCAATCTGCTAGGCGTTTTGGTAAGGGGGTGCGCGTTGCCTTCAGATAGACCAACATCAACGCGGCGGCCAAGCAGAGCCGGGTTGTCACGATCCAGGCGGGTGACACTGCATCCAGCGCAAGCGTGGTCCAAAAAAATGAACTGCCCCAAAGCAAGGAGAGCGTCCCCAAAAGGGCCCAATCCAAAGGGCGCATGACGAATTCAACCCGCGTCATCTAGCTGGCTTTCAGAAATAATATTGAGGTTTTGAGCGCTGCCTTGCTGCCCGGTCAATGGGGCCAAGCACCAGGGCGAGCGAGCACTAGATCATCTGCGCACGGCTTGAGAAATTTCGCAAGAAATTCGCAAGCTGATCGTTGAAGCGTGCGGGCTGATCGGCGGGCGTTGCGTGGCCCGAATCTTCGATCAACACGAAAGAGCCTTGCGGAATGCGCTGCGCATCGGCCTGCTTTTCGGCAACCGGCCAATAATCACGATCGCCGCTGATAACCAAAGTTGGCATCCGCAACTCTTCCAAGCGATCGCGCAGGTTTAAGCGCGCCAACGAAAACAGCGTTCGAATGTAGGCCCAGCGGTGCAGCTCCTCAAAGCTGTCAGCCAGCGACTGCCGCAAGGATTCCTGCTCAGGTTTTGGAAACAGCTTTGCCCCCATAACCTTGGCCAAATAGGCGCGCGAGCAGAACAAGGCCATGCTCAGCCGCTGCACCCCCATCACAAAATCTTTTAGTGAGTGTGGTTTCAGCTCCATGGGGGCATTGACCAAGGTCAAAGACGCAACACGGCCTGGATATTCAAGGCCCACGTCGGCGGCCACGGCGCCGCCCAAGGACAAGCCCACAAGATGCGCTTGTTGAATGCCCAAATGGTCCAGCGTGTAAACCACGTCATCGCGAAACTGCGGGATGGAGAACTCACCGTCATGGCCCGCGCTGTTGCCGTGGCCACGCAAATCTATTGTCACAACAGGGCTGTGCTCGCGGAAATGCTCGATCTGATATTTCCAATCCCGGCCGTTGGAACCCATACCATGCAAGAAGACGATCGGGCGATCACTGGCAGCAAATGCCAATGGCTCGGTTTCACCCCCTGGTTGTTTCTGCGGGTATATATCAAAGTGCAGAAGCTCTGCTCGCATGCAAATCCCCTAAGATCGGTCCGCTCCCGGCGCTCATGCGGTGCCTATTTGGGAGTGCGCAGCAGTAAGCTTAAACCACCCAGGTTTGGCAAGCCCAATCCACAGAGGCCGCCAAATTTTGCCTAAAACGTCCCAATCCAGCCACATTCGGGCCTTGGCTTGCTATCTAGGCGGATCCAGGCGGCTTTGCCCCTTGACGGCTAGTCTTGCGTTTTGCAAACACAAAAGGACGGAGAGACTACCGAAGTTTCACATCGACAATCAACCCTGGGTCGTAAAGAGAGCGTGGATAAGATGAACAAGTTTGGCATCGCATTGGCCCTGGGAGGTTCTTTGATGGCGCTAAGCGCTTGTCAGCCCCCAGAAAATCCCAGTTCTCTGGAAGCGCAGCTGTATTCAAGCTTCCAGAACAACTTGGGCAGTTTGCAGAAAAACAAAACCGGCCAAGAAACAGCAATGGCCGACCAAACCGCTGCGCCTACAGATCAGCAAGCCTACTACCCGGGCACCCAAAACTATTTGCAGCAAACAGCGTCGGGCAATCAAAACAATTTGGGCTACATCGCACCGCCCTACGGCCCGACAGCAACGCCGGTCTACCAAGGCACCCAAGGCGTGCCAGAAATGCAGGCCATCCCACAAGCGGCCAGCGCTGTGCCTGGCAACTCTGCGGCGCCATCTGGCCAGCCGGGCCAATTCCCGCCACCAGGCTATGAGACGGCCAGCGGCGGCCCATCGATCCTCGGCTCGATCCAGCCCCAGTATCGTTTGAACGACACGCAGATCAACAAGTTGTTTGCGGGCAACACCGTCTATTCGACCTCCGTCAACGGCTCCAATGATCGGCAGGTCGGCTTCTTTAGCGAAAACCTGGAACTGCGCGTCAGCGCACGCGGTAAGCGCTTCTTGGGCTCTTGGTTCGCCTATTCCAACCAGCTTTGTTATGACCTAGGCGGTCCAGCGATCTGTTCGTCCGTCTACATGATGCCGCCGCCACAACCGGGCAAAACGCCGACCTACTTCTTTGTCCGCGAGCAAGGCCCAGAGGCGGGCCGTCCGTCCGTTATTGTGACGGGCATTCAGCCAGGCAATCTAGAAAAGCTCTAGGAACAGCCGCTGAGGCTTTTGGCTACCGGCCTAGCAGCAGCCCCCCGCCTAGAGGCCTGCGTGCCAGCTCTCCAGGGCTGAGAGCGCGGGCTCTGGTGCAATGGCTGTGAGCGCGGGTCGCTTGGCAAGCCCAGCGGCCAGCGCCTTGATCTCCTCCAAAGACACCGCTTCGACCTGAGCCAAAATCTCGGCCAAACGCTTGGGCTCTTCCGACCAAATCAGGTGATGCGCCAAGGCACGCACGTTTGCGGTGACAGAATCGCGCGCCATCAGCGTACCGGCGCGGAACTGCGCTTTCGCGCGCTGTAGATCGGCTTCGGTCAACAGGCTTGGAAGGCGCAACAGCAAATCTTGAAGCGCGTCCAAATAGGCAGGCACCTGCCCGCTCGCGGTGCTGGCATGGACGTAGATTTGACCGGCATCGCTAAAGAACTGCGTGGAAGCATAAACCATATAGGCAAGCCCGCGGCGCTCACGAATATCCATGAACAAGTGGGAAGCGCCACCATACCCCAGCATGTGGCTCAAAAGCACATAGGCGTAGGATCGCGCATCGCCCTGGCAAACCGATGGCCACCCCACGACGATTTGTGCTTGCTCCATCGCTCTGGCCTGCAAGAAGCGTCCAGGCTGAAGCTCGGGCAGAGGCTCTGACAGAGGCTCTGACAGAGGCTCTGACAGAGACACCGACAGGGGCTCGCTGCCCGCGCGTTCTGTGGGACCGTTGGCGCCGATGGGCGTTGAGCCGCTCGTGTCTAGGGCGGCCAGATGGGGGCCTACCGCATCTTCAAGCCGGGCCATGTCCAAGGGGCCAGAAGCAGCAAAAATAAGGTTGTTCGGGCGGTAGTGCGCCGCTCTAAAGCGCTTGAAATCGTCCACGCTCAGCGCTTGCACGCTGGCTTCCGATCCCAGAATAGAGCGCCCCAAAGGGTGCCCGGGATAGCAAGTCTCTTGGAAATAGTCGAACAGAATATCGTCAGGCGTGTCTTGGGTTTGCGCGATCTCGTGGCAGATGACTTCGGCTTCAAGCTGCCAGTCGCTGGCGTCCAGGCGCGGGCGCAGTGCCAGATCAGCAACCAGGTCCAGCCCCAGCGCCAAATCTTCTGGCAAGATCTGCGCGTAAAAGGCCGTGGCCTCGCGGCTGGTGTAGGCGTCTAGCTCACCACCAACGGCATCAATTGCCCGAGCGATTTCCTCGCCGCTGCGCTGGCTGGAGCCCTTGAAGGCCATGTGCTCTAAGGCATGGGCCAGTCCTGCTTGCGCGCAATCTTCATGGCGAGAGCCCGCCATGACCCAGGTGCCAACCGCGATTGACGCGGCGTGCGGACGCTGGTCCAAAACCAGGCGCGCGCCATTGTCCAGCCGCATGACCTGGAAATGATCTTCAAGTGCTTGTGCCATCGCCACGCCGCTCACCGTTCCATTTCTAGCTAGGCCCGCCGATTGGCGCGCACGAAGTCTTGCAGCGCGTTGAGATCATTGGCCATCACGTCATAGCGTTCGGGCCGCTCGAACAATTCGCTCATGTGCGCGGGCAAGCCTGGGCGCAAACCCACGGCCTTTTGTACCGCGTCCGGGAACTTGGCTGGGTGCGCCGTTCCCATGGCAACCACGGGGTTTTCAAAGCGCGCATCGTTTTGAGCTTGCGATACTGAGACGATCGAGTGCGGGTCCAACACCTCGCCGGTCTCCAGCATAACGCGCTTGATTTCTGACAAAATGCCCACGTCATCCAAGCGATAGGCCGAAAAATCACCGTGGCAGAGCTCCCACACGCCTTGCGCCAAGGTCAGCTTTCCACTGCTGCGAAACTCGCGCATGACTTGATCGACCGCCGCACCGTCGCGGTCCATGACCTCAAACAAGTAGCGCTCGAAGTTCGAGCTAATCTGTATGTCCATTGAGGGCGCCAGTGAAGTTTCAACCGGCCGGATCGACATGTCCGCTTGCTCCAAAAAGCGAGTCAGAATGTCGTTACGGTTGGTTGCCACGCCCAGGCGCGCGATGGGCAGCCCCATGCGCTTTGCACAATAGCCCGCCAAAACGTTGCCGTAGTTACCGGTTGGCACACTGATATCAATCGGGCGATCGGCAGCGGCCAAGCGTGCAGCCGCGACCGCATAGTAGACGATCTGGGCCATGACGCGCCCCCAGTTGATCGAATTGACCGCGCCCAAGCCGACTTCTGCGCGAAAAGCGGCATCGTTGAACATGTCCTTCACGCGGTCCTGGCAGTCGTCGAAGGTTCCTTCCAGCGCGATACAGCGCACATTGTCCGCATCAACGGTAGTCATTTGGCGTTGCTGGACCGGCGATACGCGGCCTTTGGGAAATAGGATTGTGATGTCCACATTTTCCAAGCCTGCGCAGGCCGCAATGGCCGCCGAGCCTGTGTCGCCAGACGTTGCCCCCACAACGGTCAGGCGCTGGCCACGCTTGGCGAGCACGTGGTCAAACATGCGTCCGACGAGTTGCAGCGCGTAGTCTTTGAATGCCAGGGTTGGGCCGTGGAACAGCTCCATGAACCAGACCTTTTCGTCCAGCTGCTTTAGCGGCGCGACTGCTTTGTGCGTGAAGCTGGCATAGGTTTCATCCACCATGGCCTCAAAGGTTGCGGTGTCGATCGCACCGGCAACAAAAGGCGCCATGACTTGCTTGGCAATGTCGGCATAGGAGGCCGTTCGCCAGCTGGCCAACTGCTCAGCGGAAATTTGCGGCCAGCTCTCTGGAAAATAGAGGCCGCCGTCAGGTGCCAAGCCGCCCAGCAAGGTATCTTCGAACCCTAAAGCGGGGGCTTGTCCACGGGTGGAGACATACTTCATGATAGATCTCATTCTTTGGAAGGGAGGCTCTGGGGGCACCAACGGCCTAACGCGCTCCAGACCTAAAGCAGGTGTAGCGCCAGCTCAAGGCGCAACTTGGCATTCGCGCCGATGCTAAAGCAAAAAACCGCGCCCTTGATTGTCGCCAACGCTCCGGCCTAAGGTAGAATTTCGCCCCTTTCAAAGGACCCCCTTCCTGCATGCCAACAACGCTCAAGCCTTCAGAGCCTGTTCAAGACGCCCTTAACCGCATGCGCCGACAGGTTGTGGCGTTGGCGAGCGCTTTGGGGCTTGCAAGCCTTGTTGTCAGCCTGGTGGTTGGCGCTCTGGGCCTACGCCTCCATATGGCGGAAATTGATCGCAACGGCCAGGTACAGCTATCGTTGCAGCTTGAGGCCTTCAAGCGCGTCTTTGACCGATACCGCCCCCTGCCCGCACTGTTTTCCGAGCACCCAACAATGATTGCGTTTCTCCGCGATCCCGACCAGCCCGGCAACCGTGCAGAGCTGGAGCGGCGCCTGGAACGCCTTACCGGCCTGACCGCCGCGCTTGATGTGGTGTTGGTGGACCAAAAGCAGCGCTTGTTCAGCTCACGCGATGTCCTAACGCCCAAAGAGCTTTCCCACCCCGATCTACAAAACGCGCCACGCCAAGGGCGGCTTGGGCGCGCTTACCTGGCGAAACCTTCAAGGCTCGAAGCGCTGGCTCAAGAACCGGTTTATTTGTTCTCACACGGCATTCGCGACCATGGCAGCTATTTGGGCGCGCTGGTCGTGGCGCTGGGCCTCAGTCAATTGGAGCAAATCTGGGCGCTGGCGCCCTATCCTGTGCGCACCGTGGATCTTGGCGGCGAACGAACCTTGGGCAACTCGCTGTCCTTGAGCCTGGAACCATCGCTTGCGAGCATGCGCTCCTATGCCAGCGAACTACCGCAGTTTGACTGGCAGCTTCAGCTTTTCCTATCTCCCACCCCTGCCCACTGGACCGGCTTGACCTCTGGCCTGCTGGCTTTGGCGGTTTGCGTGCTGCTGTCGGGGGCAATCTTGTGGATTTTCTCACGCAGCCAACGCGCCACCATCCAAAGCCTGCGGGCGCGCGATCTGGCGCAACGCCTCGATCGGCTGGTGCGACAGCGCACGAAAGAACTATCGCAGTCCAATAGCCAACTTGAACGCGAAGTCGAAGAGCGCAAGCAGACAGAAGAAGAGCTGCGCACGGCGCAAGCAGGGTTGGTTCAGACAAGCAAATTGGCGGCCTTGGGCCAGATGTCCGCGGTTCTCAGCCACGAGTTCAACCAACCGCTTGCCGCGATTTCGTCCTACGTGGACAACGCTATCGTCTTGTTGGAGCGCGATGATCTGGATGCGGGCCTCGACAATCTGGAGCGCATGCGCGATATGGTTCAACGCTTAGCGGCCATTTCCAAGCACCTTCGCAACTTCGCCCGCAAGCCGCGCGAGAGCTTGTCCACCGTGCCCGTCGCCGCCGTGCTGGGGGACGCGCTGGAGATCATGTCTGGGCGACTGAAAGCTGAGGGCGTTCGGCTAGATTTTCGCCCCCCGGACCAGGTCTTGTGGGTGCAGGCCGGGCAAATTCGGTTGCAGCAAGTCATCGTCAACCTTGTGTCAAACGCCATCCAAGCAACGCGAGCTGCAAAACCAGAGCCGCTTATTCGACTTAGTGTCGCCTATGACGACAGCCATGTGGACATCTACGTTGCGGACAACGGAACCGGCCTGGATCCCAACGTGATAACCAAGATCTTCGACCCCTTTTTCACCACCAAAGGCGTTGGCGAAGGGCTTGGATTGGGACTGTCAATTTCTTATGGCATCATCGATGAGTTTGGCGGCAAACTAAGTGCCGGCAACGGTGCCCCAGACAGCTCTTTGCCGGGGGCCCTATTCCGGGTTCAGCTTGTCCGCATTATTGACGGCGCAAAAAGCGAAAATCCGCGCAGCGAGTCCACAACTGCCACTAACCAGTTAAACGAAAGCGATCCATGAGCAAAAACCAGGGGCAAATCTTGTTCGTAGACGATGAATTGCACGTGCGACAGGCCGCTTGCCAGACTTTGGAGCTGGCTGGTTTTTCCGTGAAGAGCTTTGAGAGCGCAGAGCCCGCCCTAGAGCGGATCAGTCGCAATTTCCATGGCATTGTCTTTTCGGATTTGCGCATGTCGGACATGGACGGCATGACCTTCTTACAGCGCGCGATCGACCTGGACCCGGAACTCCCCTTTGTGTTGATTACCGGCCACGGCGACGTTCAGCAGGCCGTCGAAGCCATGCGTGCCGGCGCCTATGACTTTATAGAAAAGCCATTTGCGTCCGGGCACTTGGCGGACGTGGCTGAGCGCGCGTTGGATAAGCGCATGCTCACTTTGGAAAACCGGGAATTGCGCGTTGCTGCCACGGCGCGCGATCAGCTCGAGACCCGCGTTTTAGGTAGAACCAAGACGATTGTCGAGCTTCGGGACCGCATCCGAGCGGCGGCCGCGACCGAGGCCGACTTATTAATCCAAGGCGATACCGGCACCGGTAAGGAGGTGGTGGCGCGGGCCATACACAATATTTCCAGCCGCAAGAACGAGCCCTTCGTCGTCGTCAACTGCGCGGCTCTGCCCAGCGAAATGATCGAAAGCGAGCTGTTTGGGCATGAGATCGGGGCCTTCCCCGGTGCCATTCGCGCGCGCTACGGCCGCTTTTTGCAGGCTGACCGCGGCTGCATCTATCTGGACAGCATCGACAGTTTGCCGCTGGATGTGCAAGGCCGACTGCTGCCCGTCTTGCGCGAGCGCCGCATTACGCCGCTGGGCTCCTCGGCCAGCCATGAACTTGATGTGCGCTTTATTGCATCGACGCGCAGCGATCTGACCGACGCGGTCTCCAAGGATCAGTTTCGCGGCGATCTCCTCTATAGCCTCAATACCATCACGCTTCGGGTGCCAAGCCTGGCTGAGCGTGTGGAAGACATCCCGCGCTTGTTCACCCAACTGGTCAATGAAGCGTGCCTGCGCTATCGCCGCCCCATTCCAAGTATTGGCGCAGAGACCCTGAAAGCTCTGTCACGCAACCCCTGGCCTGGCAACGTGCGTGAACTACGCAATGCCGCCGATCGCTTTGCCTTGGGCCTTGCCCCCATCGAGGGCCTGGAGGATGAAGCGCCCGCCCATCGCGGTAGCCTGCCCGACCTCGTCGGCCAATACGAACGACGCCTGATCGCCGCCGAGCTGTCAGCCAATAAGGGGCGCCTAAAAGAGACCTACGAAACGCTGGGGCTCAGCCGCAAAACTCTGTACGAGAAAATGCAAAAGTATGGCCTGAAGCGGGAAGACTTCCAGCAGGACGCCTAAAGCGGCCGGTCACCGCCGAGAAACGGGCGAATCGCCAAGTTGGAACGCGCTACCGCGCCCCAACTGCCGCACTCAGCCAGGCGATTTTGCGCATATCGGCCTTGGATGGGTGGATTTGGTGACATGCTAGATAGGGCCTTTGTCCCCTTCTCCACCCATTTTCAAAAAATCATCTGTTTTGGCGCTCAATTTTCACTGATCGTCCCTTCAAAAGCCGCTCGGTCATCCCCTAAGCCTGGTTTCAGCTTGATTACGCCGCTAGGCGCGCATTGCGCATCTGCCCGGCGCCCCATCTCGAGCCAAACGCAAGTTAGGGAGAAACAACAACATGCGTCTTATTTCACTAGGCTTGGTCGCTGCGACCGCACTGTTTGCAACCACCGCTGCTTACGCTTCATGCGATGACGGCGAAGTGGTCATCAAGTTCTCGCACGTTACCAACACCGACAAGCACCCCAAAGGTATTGCCGCGTCTTTGCTGGAAAAGCGCGTCAATGAAGAGATGAACGGCAAGGCTTGTATGGAAGTCTTCCCAAACTCGACTCTCTACGATGATAACAAGGTTCTGGAAGCCCTGCTGCAAGGCGACGTGCAGCTGGCAGCGCCTTCACTGTCTAAGTTCGAGCAGTTCACCAAGGTTTTCCGCATCTTTGACCTGCCCTTCATGTTCAAGAACGTTGATGCCGTTGACGAGTTCCAGACTTCTGAAACCGGTCAGGCTATGCTGGACAGCATGCAGCGCCGCGGCCTTCAAGGCTTGGCCTTCTGGCACAATGGCATGAAGCAGATGTCTGCCAACAAGCCTTTGAACCTGCCGACCGATGCTGCGGGCCTGAAATTCCGCGTTCAGCCGTCTGACGTGCTGGTTGCGCAAATGGCTGCCCTGGGCGGTTCACCCCAGAAAATGGCTTTCGCAGAAGTCTATGGCGCCCTGCAAACCGGCGTTGTTGACGGCCAGGAAAACACTTGGTCGAACATCTTCGGCAAGAAGTTCTTCGAAGTTCAGGACGGCACCACCGAAACCAACCACGGCATCATCGACTACCTGTTGGTGACCTCGGTTGATTTCTTGGACAGCCTGGATGCAGACGTTCGTGACCAGTTCTTGACCATTGTTCGCGAAGTTACCGAAGCTCGCAACGCTGAATCGACTAAGGTGAACATGGCAGCGCGTCAGTCTGTCTTGGATGCTGGCGGCGTCATTCGTGAGCTGAACGCTGAACAGCGCGCGGCTTGGGTTGCGGCCATGAAGCCGGTTTGGGCCCAGTTCGAAGGTGACGTAGGCGCTGACAACATCGCTGCTGCTCAAGCGATCAACGCTAAGCACTAAGCCTTGCTAGCGTAGCAAAATTAGAAGCGTGGCTCCTGCGGGCTGCGCTTCTTTTTTACCCAAAATCGCCCAGCACCGCCTTGCGAGCGAAACGTTGACACGGGCCGGAGGAGACAAGATGCAACACTCGAAAAAAACCAGCGCCATTGATTTCATTGAGGAAACGCTGATCGCGTTGCTCCTGACTGCCATGACGCTCATCACTTTTGCCAATGTCGTGGTGCGCAAAGCGGCCAACGGCAACATTTTGTGGGCCAACGAGGCCACCGTTTTCTTGTTCGCGTGGCTCGTGCTGTTGGGCACCTCCTACGCCGTAAAGCACAACGCCCATTTGGGCGTGGACGCAGTCCTTGTCCTGCTGTCGAAACCGACCCGGCGGATCATGGGCCTCATCGCTGTCGGTGCTTGCATTGTCTTCACCTTCCTGATGCTCAAAGGCGCCTGGGACTATTGGGCCAACTTTGCCAATCTTCCCGCCACTGAAGGCCGCTGGTTCCCGCTAGGCATCGAAGAAAAGTTTCGCGACAAAGCCTGGTATGAAGTTCAAGACATCCCCATGCCCGAGTGGTTGCGGTTTATCGAAGCCAGCATGAACGCGGGCGAGAACTACGAAAAAATCCCGCGCTTTATTCCCTATGCCGTGCTGCCGCTTTCCATGGCGCTACTGATGTTCCGTTTACTGCAAGCCGCTGTGCGTATCTACAAGGGTGAACAAGACCTGCTGGTCGCCAGCCACGAGGTCGAAGACCAAATTGACGAAGCCGCTCAGCGCGCTGACGAGGGATAAGAAAACATGGAAATCGCACTCCTCTTTGCCATGGTTGTTGGCCTGCTGTTGATCGGCGTGCCTATCGCAATCTCTTTGGGCCTGTCTTCGGTCCTCTTCTTGCTGTGGTATTCTGACGCCTCACTGGCGGCCATGGCCCAAACCCTGTTCTCGGCCTTTGACGGCCACTTCACCTTGCTAGCCATTCCCTTTTTCATTTTGGCCTCAACTTTTATGTCCACCGGTGGTGTCGCCGCGCGCATCATCCGCTTTTCGATCGCCTGCGTGGGGCACTTGCCCGGCGGCTTGGCCATTGCGGGCGTCTTCGCCTGTATGATGTTTGCGGCTCTGTCGGGCTCCTCGCCTGCCACCGTTGTTGCCATTGGTTCGATTGTCATCGCGGGCATGCGCCAAGTCGGCTACTCCAAGGAGTTCGCTGCTGGCATCATCTGTAACGCAGGCACGCTGGGCATCTTGATCCCGCCTTCCATCGTGATGGTGGTGTACGCGGCAGCGGTAGAGGTATCGGTCGGCCGTATGTTCTTGGCGGGCATCATCCCGGGCTTGGTTGCCGGTGGCATGCTGATGGCTGGCATTTTGATCTGGGCGCTGGTCAAGGGTCTGCCCCGCAACGCTTGGGCGGGCTGGAGCGAAGTCACCGCCTCGGGTCGCGCTGCTATCTGGGGCCTGCTGTTGATCGGCATCATCTTGGGCGGCATCTATGGCGGCTTCTTCACCCCAACAGAGGCTGCGGCCGTCGCTGCGGTCTACGCCTTTGTTATCGCTAACTTCGTCTATCGCGACATGGGACCACTGTCCCGCGCCAATGCGGGAGGCAAAAAGCCGACGATCTTGACCCGCCCTTGGGCGCTGGTCACCGCCTTCGTCCACAACGACAACCGCAAGGCCATGTTCGAAGCGGGCAAGCTGACCGTTACCTTGATGTTCATCATCGCCAACGCGCTGATCTTGAAGCACGTTCTAACCGAAGAGCGCATCCCTGATGAAATCGCCAAGATGATCATTGACGCCGGGTTTGGCCCCGTGATGTTCCTGGTCATGGTCAACGTCATCTTGTTGATCGGCGGCCAGTTCATGGAGCCCTCCGGCTTGATCGTCATCGTTGCCCCGCTGGTCTTCCCGATCGCGATCAAATTGGGCATCGACCCCATCCACCTGGGCATCATCATGGTTGTCAACATGGAGATTGGAATGATTACGCCGCCGGTGGGTCTCAACCTGTTTGTGACCTCGGGCATCGCCCGCATGCCGATGCTCTCCGTCGTCAAGGCCGCGTTGCCTTGGTTGGGCATCCTGTTCATCTTCTTGATCCTGGTGACCTACGTTCCTTGGCTGTCAACCGCCATTCCCAACGCGGTGATGGGGCCAGAGATCATCACCAAGTAGGAAAACCGGCCCACAGATCACCTTCGCTTGGTTGGAGCGTCGATCTGTGGCTCGCAAATCCGGTAGCAATCGCAAGGCGGACTGCCTATAGTCCGCCTTGTCCTATTTTAAGCTGACGAGATCTCGCCTTGCATAGCCAGCATTTGGGCTTGCCGCTTCCCAACGAAGCCAGCAGCCACGCCAATTCTCCCGTCGTTTGGGCCCACGGATGGGGACGAACTGGGGCTGATTTTTATAACGTCGCGGACGCCCTATCGACCCGATACAGCCACCATTTGCTTGACCTGCCCGGTCATGGCCAAACGCCCAAACCTGACGATGATTGGGATACGAGCCAATACGCTGATGCGGCCGCCGACTGGATCAAGGAGCAGATCGGGCAGCCCGTGATTTGGGTCGGCCATTCTTTCGGCGGGCGCGTCGGCCTGCGCCTGGCCGCGCAGCACCCTGATTGGGTCAAGGGGCTGGTCCTGGTGGCCAGTGCGGGCCTGCCGCGTCAGCGCAAGGGCCGCGAGCAAGCGCGCTATATCTATCGCAAGAACCTCTATCAATTGCTAAAGCGCCTGTTGCCCGCCAGCAGGCGCGATGCCCTGCGCCAGCGCTTTTCATCCGCCGACTACCTAAACGCCGGCGAGATGCGCGGCATCTTCGTGAAAACGATTGCCGAAGACCAGAGCGCAAGCGCGCCCACCATCGCTTGCCCAACGCGCCTATTCTATGGTTCAGCCGATAGTGAGACACCGCCAGCGATTGGCGAGCGCCTGGCGGGTCTAATCCCTGACGCACGCTTGACCGTCCTTGAGGGTGCCACGCATTGGGACATCTTAACCCGTGGCGCGCCGATGATCTCAAAAGCGGTTGTAGACCTGCAAGCCCAAGCCGCAGCAGCGCAAATCGCCAAAGGGCAAGACGCATGATTAGTTTTTCAAGCCCTTGGGTTCTGATTTCAACCCTCGTCATGTTCGCGGCTCTGGCGGCGCTGATGCAGGTTCGCCTCGCAACCGTTCTGGGCTTCTATCAGCAAGAAGAGTACGATTCGAAACGCTTTTGGCGCGCCTGGCTGCGCCTGCCCTTGATCGATTTCAGGGCCTCCTTGGCTCTTGTTCTGACAGTAATCGTGCATGCCTATTTGGGCGGCAAGGGCATATGGGCGCTGTGGCTCTATTCAGCATTCTTGATCTGGCTGCGCGCCCGTGAGGCCAAGATCAACGCCGCGGCCAAGAAAAAGCTCAACATGACAGAGCGCGCCATGCGCCTCTACCAGCTTGCAGCAATTTTTATGCTGATCGCGGCCCTACCCGTCCTGCTCAGCCTCTCTTACATCTGGGTTTGGTTGCAACTCACACCGCTAGCGGTCATGGCCGCAAACGCCGCGCTGCAACCGCTACAGCGCCGGGTCAACCAGCGCTATATGGACGAAGCGCGCGCCCGCCTGGCGGACTATCCGGGCAAAATCATCGCGATTACCGGCTCGTTCGGTAAGACCACTACCAAGCACATATTGGGCCACGCGCTCGAAAATTTGGACTCAGTCTTCTTCTCGCCCGGCTCCATCAACACCGTGCTGGGTCACACCCGCCACATCCGCGAGCGATTGAAGCCGCAAGATGCGTATTTCATCGCGGAAATGGGCGCCTATGGCCCCGGCTCGATCCAGCGCCTGTGCGATTTCATTCCCCCGCAAATGGGGATTATCACCTCGGTCGGCGCCGCGCACTACGAGCGCTTCAAGTCGCTCGAGACGGTCGCCAAAGCCAAGGCCGAGCTGGGGTTTTCGGTGCTCGAGCATCCCGATGGACAGGTCTACCTGCACGACAGCCTGCAAGATTACGACGTCTATCAAGATATGAAGCGCCAGGCCCCAGAGCGGGTTCACTATTGCGGCCCCCGAGAGGGCTCAGATGTGCGTTTGACATCGGTCGAGACGACCCTGGATGGCACGCAGATCACGATAGAACGCCATGGCGCGAGCGAGACCTACGCCGTAGCGCTGCTGGGTGAACACAACGCCGATAACTTGGTTTTGGTGGTAGCCTTATTGCGCGATCAAGGCTTTGCGCCAGAGCTGATCGACCTTGCCTTGCGCGCCATGCCGCAAATTGCGCATCGGTTGGAGCGGCGCGACCTGCCGGGCTACACCCTGCTGGACGATGCTTACAACTCCAATCCAACCGGATTTTCGTCCGCCTTGCGGGCACTGGATGCCTTGGCCAAGCGAACTGGCGGTCGCCGCATTCTGGTAACGCCAGGCATGGCAGAGCTGGGCGCCCAGCACGACGAACAGCACGCCAAGATTGGCGCGCTGGTCAGCAAATGCGCCGACATCACCTTGGCCGTGCGGCCCGATCGTATCCAAAGCTTGGTTGACGCCGCGACCGATCAAGGTTGCGAAGTGTTGCCCATGGCCAGCTTTGCAGAGGCGCGCGCCTGGATTGAAAGCCAAGCGCAGCCGCAAGACGTTATCTTGATCGAGAACGACCTGCCCGACTTGCTGGAAAGCAGACGGTTCTTATAGGCGAGCGCTTGGGGCGACAGCAGCGGCGCCTTCCACCTCACACCGTTGAGCGCGGGATTGACGGCCCATCGCCAGCAGGCCAATCTGTGTGCACGCGCACAAACTGGAGGGAAGCCCGTGAAACGCCCGCTGATCGCTTATCTTATTCTGTTGCCGGCTCTGCTTTTTGGCGCGCAGGTGCCCGCGCTGGCTCAATCACAGACCTGGCCCGATCATCAGACCACGTTTGTCAACGACTACGCAGACATCATCGACGAGGCTACCGAGGCCCGGCTGGTCAAGGAGCTGAAGACCTTGCGTGATGAAACCGGGGTTGAGGCCACCATCCTAACGCTCTATTCCCGCAGGGCCTACGGCACAAGCCTTTCGCTTGAGGCCTTTGCAACCGGGCTGTTCAATCACTGGGGCATCGGCGATGCGGAGCAAAACGGCGGCATTTTGATTTACGTTTCCCCTTATGACCGCGAGATGCGGATCGAGTTGGGCGCTGGCTATCCGCGCGGTTTCGATCGGGTGGCGGGCAATATTATTGACGATTTCTTCATCCCGGCTTTCAAGAAACAGGAGTACGCAAAAGGCATCGAGGACGGCAGTATCGCCGTCTTTAGCCAGATTGCGCGTCCCTTTCACGCGGGCGAGGCGCCTCCCAGCACCGGCCCGTCGGACGGAACCTTGGTGGCTGGGGTTTTGGTGGCTCTAGGCCTGGCGGGCCTCGGCTTTTTTGGGCTGCGAAAATACCGCCGATGTCCGCAATGTGGGCAACGTGGCGGCCTGCGCACCCAGCGCGAGACTCTAAAGAAGGCCACTAAGACCCGGAAGGGCAAAGGCGAGCGCCGTGTCACCTGCCGACATTGCGATTACTTGGCGATAAGCACCTACACCGTCGCCACGACCAGCTCGGCCTCTTCGTCCTCGGGTGGCTCGTTTGGCGGCGGCTCTTCGTCCGGCGGCGGCGCATCAGGAAGCTGGTAGCAAGGCTGGCGCAAGGACAGAGCTGAGCGCCACGCGATGACTTGTGCGCTACCGGCCCGCACGCTCGCTCTCTTAATAGGGCCTTCCTATTGCGAGACTTAAAAAATCTTGGCGCCCGCGGTCGAGCCGTCACGCTCGGTCGTGATATAGCCGCTCTCGTCGGTGTAGGTTTGCTCAAACTCACGATCCGAGCGGGTGGCCTCCATCAGGACATCGCCCAAGACACCGTCCGTGCCTTCTGCGATCATGCCGGTGGCCGGATCGACGCCCGTTAGCACGATACCGCGCGGGATACGGAAGTCTTGCGGGGGCGTGTCTGCCAAAGCGCGATTGATGAACTCCGCAAACATGGGCGCCGCTGCCGAGCCGCCGCCCTCTCCGCGTCCTAACGTGCGGGGGATATCAAAACCAATATATGTGCCGACGACCAAATCGGGGGTAAAACCTACAAACCAGGCGTCTTGATATTGGTTGGTCGTCCCTGTCTTACCCGCTACCGGTCGGTCGACCACTTTGCCAACTGTGTTCCGGCCTGTGCCGCGCTCGACGACGCCACGCAGCATGGATTGGATTTGGAAGATCGACACGGGGTCCGCCATTTGCACCCGATCATCCAACAGAACGGGCATCGTCTGATTGTTCCACTGATCGGCGCTACAATTCGAACACGGCCGTTGGTCGTGCCGGAACAAGGTCTTTCCCTTGCGATCTTGGATACGATCAACAAAAGTCGGCACGATCTGCCGTCCACCATTTGCGAGCATGGCATAGGCGGTTGTCATATCCAGCAGGGTCGCTTCGGTCGCGCCCAACGACGAAGACAGGTAAGGCTTGAAGCCGTCGCCGATACCAAAACGCTTGGCGTAGGTTGTCACGGTATCCATGCCCACCGCCGAAGCTAAACGCACAGTCATCAAGTTGCGTGACTTTTCCAAACCAACGCGCATCGGCTGTTGGCCCAAAAATCTGCCGTCGTAGTTGCCTGGCCGCCATATGGTGCCGTCCGGCTGTTCGTAGACAACAGGACTGTCCAAAATCTGGCTGCGGGGTGAAAAGCCTTGATCCAGCGCCGCCAAGAAGACAAAGGGCTTGATCGTCGAGCCGGGCTGGCGCTTGGCCTGCACTGCTCTGTTCCACTCGGAGTCCTCAAAGGACCAGCCGCCCGACATGGCTAGCACCCGGCCAGTGTGGGGGCTCATCGCGATCAGGCCGCCATTGACCTCTGGCTTTTGTTGCAAGAAGGCTAGGCGGCGATCGCCAGCCAACTCATCAGCCAGCTCAACCATGATGACATCACCGGGCTGCAACACCTCAGTCATGGCCTCGGGCTCTGGGCCCACTTTGCCCTTGTCTTCTGGCTTGGCCGCCCAAAGGCTATCCTCAAGCCGAACTCTGGCCTGGCTGCCGTCTTCCAGCTCAACAATGGCCGACCGAGCACCCACGTCCAAGACCGCAGCCATGTTCCAGCCGTTGCCGCCTTTTGGGCGCTCTACGCTTTCCAGCAGTGCTGGAATATTATCCTGCCAATTTGGCAAACTCATATCGAGCTGCGCGATGGCACCGCGATAGCCGTGCCGCTTGTCATAGCTCAAAAGGCCCTTTCTCAGCACGTCGTCAGCAATGGCTTGCAGCTCAAGATCGACAGTGGTGCGGACCGACAGCCCGCCCTCGTTCACTTCTGAAATGCCATAGTCGCGCACAAGCTGCTTGCGCACCTCTTCGGCAAAGTAGGGCGCGCCGTCTGCAATAACCCTGCGATAAGCGCCCAGCTTGGCGCCGATCGGCTTGGCCTTGGCTATCTCGGCCTCCTCGGGGCTGACATAGCCATTTTCGGCCATCTGATCGATGACCCAGTTGCGGCGCTCAAGCGCGCGCTCGCGGTCTTCAATCGGATGATAATTCTCCGGGCCCTTGATCACCGCGGCCAGGTAGGCTGCTTCTTGAAGCTCCAGCTCCTCCACCGACTTGTTGAAAATCAACAAGGCGGCCGCCGCGATGCCGTATGCGCGCGAGCCGAAGTAAATCTCGTTGAGATAGATCTCCAGGATGTCGTCCTTAGAAATCTCCTTTTCGATCTCCAAAGCTGTGAACAGCTCTCGGAATTTGCGCGACAAAGCCCGCGCATCGCCGACGACGAAGTTCTTTGCCACCTGCTGAGTGATGGTCGAGGAGCCAATCAATCGCCGCCCCGACAAAACGCGGCTCAGGTTGATGGGGACGGACTTGAACAGGGCCAGCACGTTGATGCCCGGGTGTTCAAAAAAGGCCTTATCTTCGGCGGAGATGAAAGCTTGTTGGACCTGCTTGGGAATAGCTTCAATCGGGATGAACAAGCGGTGCTTGGTGGCATATTCGCTAATCAACGTACCGTCAGCGGCGTGCAAGCGCGTAATGGTCGCGGGCTGGTGATTGATGACGCTATCGCGCGACGGCAGGTCTTTGCCGAACGTTTCAACCAGCCAATAGACGCCAGCGCCTGCGATAACGCAGCCCAACAAGATGTAGGTCAAAAATAGCGAGACAACGCGCGTGATCCACAAAGGGACATCTCCTGCATTCTGATCTAGCGACCGCGCAGGAGAGGACGAACCGCGCTCCTAGCGCTCGAAATAGTCGCGCAGCCCCTTTGCGATCAGGGCTGCGAAACGTCTATGCTCAAACGGCGAGGCCATCAATGCCAAATCATTCCGGTTGGACATATAGCCCACCTCAATCAACAAGGAGGGCACATCGGTGGACTTTAGCACTTTAAATCC
>JAUIHE010000200.1 GCA_030432195.1 Alphaproteobacteria bacterium | reverse complement strand
CTGTTCGCCTGCTTGGTTGTGGTGGGAATTTTGCTCATCATCATCATGCGCGGCGTCTTCCGCGCCTCCTACGCGCGCAGCTTGTTCATTTTGCTGGCGATCGGCGGGCTGCTAACGCAGTTCGGAACCCAGGCCTTCATCAACATGTCAACCACCTTGGGCATGATGATCCCAACCGGCATGACCCTGCCCTTTATCTCCTATGGCGGTTCTTCGCTGATTGGCATGGGGCTAACCGTTGGTTTCCTGCTGTCGCTTAGTCGGCGCGGCGCTTGGGAAAATGACCCCAGGCACTAGATGGCGCGCACCAACCGGGTTCGCCGCCAACTCGTCACAGGATTTGCTGGGGTTTTCCACTAGCCAGCCCCCGGGCTCATCCCCTAGATTGGCGCATCAAAAGAGGGCTGGTTTATTTGCCGCCCTCTTCCAATCTTTTGCGTGACCGAGCCTTGATGACCGCCGACAACGACGCCCCCCATTTTGCGCGCCCTAACGCGCCCCTTATCGCTTTGGCTTCTGGGGGAACGGGCGGCCACTTGTTTCCCGCCTTTGCCTTGGCCGAAGAACTCAACAAGCGCGGCTTTGCTTCTGTCTTGCTAACGGATGAACGCGGGCTTGCCTTCGGCCAGGAATACACATTTGTACCACGCCACCTCGTGCCCTCAATGGGGCTGTTTGGAACGGGTCGCCTCAACCAGCTAAAGGGTCTGTTGGCCATGGGGCGGGGCTACTTCAAGGCGCGCCGATTGCTCAAGCAATTTAAGCCACGGGCGGTTGTCGGCTTCGGCGGCTACGCTAGCGCCCCCAGTGTATTGGCCGCTCAACATACCGGCATCCCGACCCTAATCCACGAGCAGAACTCGGTGTTTGGACGCGCCAATCGCCTGCTTGCACGCAAGGCGCGCTTGGCCTGTACCTCCTTTCAGCCGACCTACGGCCTCGACGGCATGGCTGCCGACAAACTGCGCCACGTCTCCAATCCGGTTCGCGCGCAGTTAAAGCAAGTATCCAGCTACCAAGCCGCACAACCCAGCCAGACCTTTAAGGTTTTGATCTACGGGGGCAGTCAAGGGGCGCGCTATTTCTCGAAATTCATGCCCTTGGTCATGGAAGCGCTCACCCCCGCCGAGCGCGGCCGCTTTGAGCTGACCCAACAGGCCCGGCCCGAAGACGTGGCCGAACTCTCACAGCGCTACACAACGCTGGGGGTCAAAGCGACGGTATCGAGTTTCTTTGAAGATATGGCGAGCCTTTATGAGCAGGCCCACCTGGTCATCTGTCGATCTGGGGCCTCCAGTGTCGCCGAAATTGCAACCGTCGGCCGACCTGCGGTCTTCGTGCCATTGCCGACCGCAATTGACGATCAGCAGACCCTTAACGCGCGGGCCTTGGTGGACCAACAAGCGGCCTGGCTGTGGGCCCAAGGCGAAAATGAACCTGGCGCAAGGGCAATGGCGCTCAAAAACTACCTGACTGATCCCTTGACTTTGGCCCAGGTGGCCGCCAAAGCAAGGACCCAATCACATGCCAACGCAGCCAGCAACTTGGCGGACGCGGTGCTCTCCGTTTTGGGCTAGCCGCACCGCATACAGCATGACAACCGTGTAAAACCACAGACAACAAGCGATCCTATGACCCAGCTCAACCAAGACATCGGCGTTTTTCACTTCGTAGGCATTGGGGGCATCGGTATGTCGGGGATTGCTGAGATCTTGCACCACCAGGGATTCAAGGTGCAGGGCAGTGACATGACCTTCAATCCGAACGTCAAGCGCCTGCAAGATATGGGCATTCACGTTGATATCGGCCACCGCGAAGAAAACGCGGACAATGCCGCCGTTGTCATCATTTCTTCAGCCGTCAAAGCCGATAACCCCGAAGTTGGGCTTGCGCGCCGAAAGCACATCCCCGTCATTCGTCGCGCAGAAATGCTGGCCGAGGTTATGCGCTTGAAGCAGTCGATCGCCATCGGGGGCACACACGGCAAGACCACGACAACAACCATGGTCGCCACCATGTTGGAAGCGGGCGATTTGGACCCGACTGTTATCAATGGCGGGATCATCAATCACTATGGCACCAACGCTAAGATTGGCTCGGGCAGCTGGCTGGTGGCTGAAGCCGACGAAAGCGACGGCTCATTCACCCGCCTGCCTGCGGCGATTGCGGTTGTCACCAATATCGATCCCGAGCACATGGACCACTATGAGACCGAAGAGCGCCTGTATCGCGCCTTTGATCGTTTTGTGGCGCAGGTGCCGTTCTATGGTTTTGCGGTCATCTGTATCGACGACCCCAAGTGCCAGGAGCTGATTGCGCGCACGCAAGACAAGCGGTTAGTCACCTACGGCTTTTCTCCACAGGCCGATGTGCGCGGCATGCGCCTGAAGCAAGACGGCGGCAGTATGTGCTTTGAGGTCCGGGTCGATCGTCGCGGTCAAAGCCCTCGCCACATTGACAAGCTGCGCCTGCCAGTGCTGGGCGAACACAACGTGTCCAACTGCCTGGCCGCCATCGCAATTGGCGTCGAGCTGGGACTGACCGATGGGCAGATCCGCAAAGGCGTTGCCGATTTCTCTGGCGTCAAGCGGCGCTTTACGCTGACCGGCGAAGCGCGCGGCGTTCGGGTCATCGACGACTACGGCCACCATCCGCGCGAAATCAAAGCTGTTCTGAAAACCGCGCGTCAGAGCGTTGGAGACCACAAGGTGGTCGCCATTATGCAACCCCACCGCTATTCGCGCCTGGACCATCTGTTCGACGAGTTTTCGACCTGCTTCAACGACGCCGATCATGTCTTGATTGCCGATGTCTATGCCGCTGGCGAAAGCGAGATCGAAGGCCGCAACAAAGAAGCCTTGGTGGAGGCCATCGCTGCACGGGGGCACCGCTGGGCTCAGACGCTGGAAAACCCAGACGACTTGGCCCAAATCGTTGGCCCCTTGGTGTCAGAAGGCGACATCGTTGTATGCTTGGGCGCGGGCAGCATCACCCAATGGGCCCGCAAGCTGCCGGGTGAATTGGAAGCTTAGCGCTGGTAGCCGCCCAACCACCTGCCCAAGCATCCACAAAGCCGAGCAAAGATAAGGAACCCTGCAATGGCCCTGCTCAAAGAGTTACCGACAGTTCGCGGCCCACTGATCGAACAAGCGCGCCTGTCGGATCGATCTTGGTTCGGCGTTGGAGGCCCGGCGGAGCTGTTGTTTTTGCCCGAAGACGTTCAGGATTTGCAGGATTTCCTCGCTGGCCTGCCCGCGGATGTGCCCGTCATGGTTCTGGGACGTGGCTCAAACATGTTGATCCGCGACGGCGGGGTTAAAGGCGTGGTCATCAAGCTTGAGGGCCCGAACTTCGAGGCCATTCAGGTTGACGGCAATCGCATCACGGCAGGCGCGGGCGCGGCCGACCTATCCGTCGCGATTGCAGCGCGCAAGGCCGGCATTGATGGCATGACCTTCCTGGTCGGCGTCCCAGGGACCATTGGCGGCGCGCTGCGCATGAATGCGGGCATCGGCAGAGGCAAAGAAATGCGTGACGTGCTTGTTGGCGCAACGGCGGTCAACCGCCAGGGCGTCAAACGCCGCTTCACCTTGGAAGACCTCGATTACAGCTATCGCCATTGTGGTCTCGACCCGGAGTGGATTTTCATTCAAGCCGAACTCGAAGGGCCTTTCGGTGACAAAGAGGCCATCGCCGCAGCGATGAAGCACCATCAGGAATACCGCCGCCAAAACCAACCGATAAACAAGAAAACAGGCGGCTCTACCTTTAAAAACCCAGACGGTCATTCAGCTTGGCGCTTAATTGATGAAGCGGGCGGTCGCGGTTACAGGGTCGGCGGTGCCAGCATGTCCGAGATGCACTGTAATTTCATGATTAACGATGGCAGCGCTACGGCCGCCGACTTGGAGAACCTGGGCGAAACTATGCGCGCCAAGGTCAAGCAAAACAGTGGCCTGGAATTGCAGTGGGAAATCAAGCGCATCGGTGATCCCGCTTAGCCCTTTCCGCCCGGCAGCGCTCGCTTGGTTGCCATCGCCTGTGGGCCGCTGGCACGCAAAACCACCCCGCAGCGCGGTTTGCGCAATCATTTTGGCTCAACTCTACCTTAAAGCGACCCAAGAATGCTTACTTCGCGTCGCAAAGCTGCCTCAAGTCACTGGCACACCATCTTAAGTCGCGCATCCCGATTTTCAGCGCGTAGAGATAAGTGACCAGAGATTTCCATGCCCCGTTTGATCGACATATTCCCTGACCAAGACTTCGAACAGGAATCAGCTTCACCTGTGGCGGGTTATCAAGCAGCCCCCGGCCAAGGCCGCCAGCCAGGCGTTGGCAATCAAACGGCACGTTTCGCCCGCACTGCGCGCAACGGTGATACGCTGGCCGCCAGGAGCCTGGCCTCTTTCAACAAGCACCCAACAATTTTGACGACGGTCCTGGGATTCTGCACGTTTTTGCTCATCGTTTTGTCCGTCTTGATCGCCTGGTACATCAATTCCGGTCGGCTCGACGTCATGGCGGTGCGCTTGTCTGAGCTTGGCCACAACATCAGCGCCCAAGTCGGCGTCAAGCTGGTTGAAATTGACATTAGAGGCAACGAACGCACCCAGCCCGAGGACATTCGCACACTTTTGGACATCAATTCCAATCAGTCCTTGTTGTCCTTACAGCCCAAAATCCTGGAATCGCACCTGGAAGCCAATC
>JAUIHE010000199.1 GCA_030432195.1 Alphaproteobacteria bacterium | reverse complement strand
GGGTCAGGCCCGGCGTGGCAATCGGAATGGCAAAGGCGAAGGAGAAAGGAATGTTGTCGGGCGAGGACTTCAAAATAGTCGAAGGGAAGACCTCAATCTCGTCGGCCAAAGGCCCCAGGGTCGCCAGCAAACGCGCGCCACGCACCACGATGCCATCGGGCGATTCCTTGACCACGTGCAGGGCGACGGTCTCGTCGTACTTGCCCTCAGAGGCAATCTTGTGGCTGGTGATGGGGTTGACCAGCGTGTGGGTCAGAACCCGGTCATTCTTGCGAATGTGGTTGTAATAGTTGGTCATGTTGGCAGCAAAATCGGTGTGGTCCGATTTGCCCTGGCTCAAGAAGGGCAGCGCGTGAGCAAAGGCCATGACCGAGGCGTTCTTGTAGTCCGGCGTGCGGCCAAACATGCCGTTCGACCAGGTGGCCCACTCGTAGTAGGAGCGCCCGCGCTGGGCCACGTCTTCTTTCGATTTGGGCGGCAGGAAGGAGGTGGCAATGCGATCACCATCGTCATCCAGGTAGGTCACGATATCCTTGTAGGCGTCTTGGTGCTGGCGATCCAAGAAAGAGGCCATGGTCGCCGCACAGCGCATCAAACCTGGCTGAGCCGTTACGTCCTTAACTTGTTGACCTTCCATCCAAACTTGGCGGTCGTCGCGCAATCCGGCCAGATACTGAGCGCCGGTTCTAATGCCCGTTCCCGTATCGCTGGGGTGCCCCGCGAACGCGCCTTTTTCGGCGTCAAAGAGCTGAAGTGTTTGAGGTTTGAACATTTGTGTGTCCTCGCTTGTGCCTACTTTGATGTTTCCAAGGCCAAGGGGCCCTGGTTTGTTTGTGAGGTTGATTTTCGTTTGTGTGTATCGACTTGGGCTTGCCGTTTGGCACCCTCAAGCCGTCGCTTGGGCGCCCCTACTTCTAGCTTGCCCAGGATGTGCCCCAGAGCCGCCCACTCCTGCGGCGTAACCCGCTGGGTGATGGCCTCATGTATGGCCGTGACTTGCGGGCGAATTTCCAGCTCCAGTGCCTGGCCAGCTTCGGTCGGCACGACGCAAACCACGCGCCGATCCTCCTCGGAGCGCAAACGCTGCACCAGCCCCTTCTTCTCAAGCCGGTCCAAAATGCCGACCAGCGAGGGCGCGGGCAGCAAGGTTCGCTTGGCCAGCTCAGCGGTCGGCAAGCGGTGATCTTCCCACAGCACCCGCAAAATGCGCCACTGCTGCTCGGTCAACTGGTAGCGTGCAAACAGTTCGCGATAGGCAGGCATGACCGCGTCCAAAGTGGCGTTCAGCATCATGGGTAGGGTTGCTGAAAAGCGGGTCATGCGGCCTTGCTCCTTCGAGCCTTGGTTTTATTTCGATCAAATTAATTCACATATTAATTATATAGATCTACATCACTTGTCAAGCCGTATGCAGCCGCGCGCGCGAGCGCGCTACGCCGGCCTCAGTCCGTCAGAAACCCTGCGGCTTCTGCCAGCTCTTCGGGGCGATTGATGTTGAAAAAGGGATCCAGGCCGTCTTTGCCGTTGCCCTGCCCTTGCAGTGGCCAAGTAACCAGCGCCACGCCTTGGGGCTCGGTAAAGGCTTCGACCTTGCGAGTGCCCGTGCGCAATGCTGCCGACAGGGGCGCCAACAGCTCCAAAGACCAGAGCGAAAAAACGGGATGGCGTCGTTCTTGGCTGACCGCCATGGCGACGCGCGCCTCGGGCTGCGCCTCCAGCGCCTCAGCCAAGCGGGCCACCAGGTCCAGGGGGAAAAAGGGCGCATCGCAGGAGGCCAAAGCCAGATAGCGCAGCTCCAGACCGGCGCTGCTTTGTTGCTGTGCCCAGCTCAAACCGGCCTCGACGCCAGCCAAAGGCCCGGCAAAGTCGGCTTCCAGATCCGCCAAAAGGGGCAGCCCAAAGCCCTGAAACCGCGCCTGATCTTGATTGACGCTCAAGGCCAAGGTCGCCACCTGCGGCTCCAGACGCGCCACGGCGCGGGCCAAAAGGCTTTGGCCTGCCAGCTCCAGCAGACTCTTGTGGCCACCGCCCATGCGCCGCGACTGGCCACCGGCCAAGATCAGTCCGGCTATGTGTTGGCGCTCTGCCATACCGTTCCGCCCCGCGTGCCTAGAACAAAAGATCGGGCAGCGCGTCGAGGTTCGGGATCTCCACGTCCGGCTCTCCAGGCAGCTCATCAAGCTGGCCAGTCTGGCTGCGGTTGAGCCAAGCCACCTGAAAGCCAAAGGCCTTCGCGCCAGAAACATCCCAGGTATTAGAGGAAATGAACAAGACTTCATTCTTTTCTACGCCGAAGTTGCTCAGGACCAAGTCATAGACTTCAGGCGTGGGCTTGAAGGTCTTCAACTCATCGACCGACAGCAGCTTGTCCAGCTGGCTGGAAATGCCCGCGCTCTCCACCGCCGCGCGCAGCATGTCGGGGCTGCCGTTGGACAAGATCGCGGTCTTGAAGCCCTGCTCCTTCAACCAGGTCAGGCAAGACAGGGCGTCGTCATAGGGGCTCAGTCGCCAGTACACATCCAACAGATGTTGGAACAAAGGCGTATCGGTTTCCAGATCGTGAGCCTTAAAGGCATAGGACAGCGCCATCTCGGTCAACGCCCAGAAGTCGTGGTAATCGCCGCGCAAGCCAACCAGCCAAGAGTATTCAAGCTGCTTTTGCCGCCAGAGATCAGAGATCGACTGCGCGTCATCGCCCAACAAATCACGCTGGCTGTTGATGGCCGAATGGACATCCAACAAGGTTCCATAGGCATCAAAAACGACAACAACGACAGCGTCTTGGTCCAAACTCATAAGGCCTCCGTTCAAGCCATAGCGGTACCTCACGGGCGCAAATTGGGCATACCAATGCACCCGGCACCTCTGGGGTTTGCCCATTCATCAACCTGGGATTGCTCTATTGCAAGTCTTTGCACACCGCAATTTTGACACTCCGCTACCACTCAAAGGAATGTAGGCCGCTGTGAAGACCAGGGCAATCGAGCCCAAGCCGCGCCGACAGCCGCCGCTGCCGACGCTCAAGCCGAGCTCAAGCCGATCCATGTGCCTGCGATGGGCAACGATCTGCGCTATTTGCTTTCGTTCTGGCTCACACGGCGTGCCAAAGCATTTGAAGCCGCACGCTGAATCGCCTCTTGCAGGAAATCCAAGCGATCTTGGCCCCAGAACAGCTCCTGCCCCAAGACATAGGTTGGTGCACCAAAAACGCCGCACTCTAGGGCGTCTTGCGTGTTGGCATCCAACAGCGCCGCCCCTTCGCCCTGGGCGCGCTCAATCCACTGCGCCGCGTTCAGGCCGAACTGGGTCAGCACTTGCGCCACCGCCTGTTCGTCAGCAATATTACCTTCTTGCTGCCAAACCAGGGCATGAAAGGCTTGCGCCAAATCCCCCGCGCGCTTGACGTCTTCTTGCCCCAGCAAACCGACGATGGCGTTGGCAATCGCGTCGTTGGCAGGGAAGAAGCTGGGACGATAGACGAGCGGCGTTGCCATGTGTTTGGACCATCGCTCCAGCTCTGCCATGCGCCAGCTTTGGCGGCTCGGGTGGCGCTTGGCGGGCGGCAGGCCGCCTGTCTGCTCAAACAAGTGCCCCAACCGCATGGGTTTGTAGGTCAGCTTGATATCAAAAGGCTCCACCAGCGCGCGCAAGCGATTGTGCCCCATAAAGCTGAAGGGCGAAATGAGGGTGAAGTAATAATCAAGCGTCAGCATAACATCTCCTGGCAAGGCCGTTCGTGGGCCACTATAGCGACATTCTAGAGCCAATCGCGGCCAATTCGACAGGCAATCTGCGATTTGTTTTGGTCCGGCGTCCCCCGCCGCTGCCGCGCTTAAAGCACGCCACATCACAAACTCGCACGACAGATTGCACCACACCAGGCAAAAGTTATAGAACAAATTATCTAACGAAAACGTGAAGACGTCACGCCGTTTCGGGCGCCAATAATTGGCCCATGAAAACTTTCAATGTCGGGTCGAAAAAAGAAGTAGACAGCCGTTGGGCGCTTTCCTATAAGCGGGCTCACGACGCGATCATTGCTCGCGTGCGCAGGATGCCGGGATAGCTCAGTTGGTAGAGCAACGGATTGAAAATCCGTGTGTCGGCGGTTCAAGTCCGCCTCCTGGCACCATTTTCCCATATAAATCAACGATCTTGACCTGAGCGTCCTTGGTGTCGCCGCTGCCTTTGGGCTTGTGGTTTCGGCGGATGCTGGACGGCACGCGCCGATCTGTCGTCAGCGATCATGCCCGCGTTTGCTTCTCAGTCCTGGTGGCCTTGAAGTCCTGACCGAAGCCCCGAGCTCGAGTCCCAGGTTCAAGTGCCAGCCCTTAGCCCAAACTGGGTGGGCTGGGGGCTGCATCCTGGCCAGGCCACTGCGGCGTCACGCAGCCCAGCGCACGGCGTGGCAAGACCGACTGCGCTTTTACGGATCGATGAAAGATTCTGGCACAGCCAGGCCCCAAAGCCTTGAAGGCTGTGGCCTCGAACGACCCCAGCCTTCGACACGCTTCTGCAAAACCCGGCTTCAAGAGCCGCTTCGATCACGCCTGCGCGCGATCATCCAGGGCACCGGGCCCGGCCTGATTGCGCACAGCCAGATGATGAGCCACCAGCAAAGCCACCGCCAGCGCGATGCCAATCCACATAATCATGGCCGTCTTCCAGAGCAGCAGTACCGCCACCAGCAAACGAAGCACCACAGAAGCAAAGGACAGCGGCCCACGGTCATAGCGCGCCAAGGCC
>JAUIHE010000028.1 GCA_030432195.1 Alphaproteobacteria bacterium | reverse complement strand
ATAGCGACCCGCTACGAAAAGACAGCGTCCAGCTACGCCGCCAACTGGCATCTCGCAGCTGCAATCATCGCTTTACGATGAATGTCCACGGACCCTAGTATTGCCGCCATACGCGCACATATCGTGGCCCAGTAGTCTCGCCGGGTCTCAAACCAATCCCAGAGGGCCGATTTCGTGGCCCTTATACCCCGTTCTTCGCTCTGTCCGAGAAGGGAGCGAACGTCGTCGCTATCTTCAAACCAGGTCTCCACAACGCGATAGTCCAGCGGCCAGGTTTTGCTTTTATTGATGAGGCGACCACGTTTTTGGGCGCTGCAACCGGCGACCTCTTGGCCAACGCCAAGGCTTGCAAGATATTCCCGTGCATCAAGCTCAAGGGGGCGGAGGGCGTCAAACCCACAGCCTAGCGCCACCTCGATTGTCCCGGGGGCGGGCGCCATTGCGTGCATTATGCCGTCACCAAGCCCCAAGGAAAGCGCATCTGCGCAATAGCTGGCGCTGACCGCGTAGGGCTCCAGCTCCGAGGCAATTTGTGTGCGCAGGGCCTCTTGCTCTTTTGCGCTATCGCATGGAACGAGGTAGGCATCTTTGATACCGTGACCTTGCTTGAGCAGCAGCATTGCCACGGCCCGCGTCTTGCCCGCCGATAAGAAGAGGGCAATGCTTTGAGCGCCAGCACCGTCTATCAGGCTTGAGATCGCCGATGTGATGGTCCAAGGCGTCGCGCGCTCACCCACCCCAACGCCCTTGCGTAGCGCCAGGGTGATGATCTTGTCGAGCTTTGCGCGCAACCCGGCGCTGACAAGCCATGGGCGCATTAACACCAGCTTAAAGTATGTGTCTTGGGACAGCAGATCGCGTTCGAGCCTTTCGG
The DNA here is from genome assembly GCA_030432195.1 of Alphaproteobacteria bacterium. Lineage (GTDB taxonomy): Bacteria > Pseudomonadota > Alphaproteobacteria > UBA7985 > JAUIBT01 > JAUIBT01. The sequence continues at coordinate 26,168 of JAUIHE010000028.1, read as the reverse complement.
CAAGGCCATCACAAGCAGCGTCTTGAACGGCTGGGCGTGTGTCCAACAGCCAAAAGCAGGCCATGTCCTCATAGATGGTTTGCGGTTGGGCAAGGACTGCACGGGTGAGGCCATAGCGTTCTTCATCACTAGCAAGGCCTGCAAAAAGGTGGCCAAACATATCATGCATAATGAGGGGATCACCCTGGCTGTCGCGTTCGAGCTGCGCCAGCATATCGTCCAGGGCGCCGGCGATGTCAGCCTCAAGTTGGGGAGCGGTTTCGCCACTCTTGGGATCAAACGCCAATGCCTGGGGAGCCTCTAATCCACTGGAAAGCCAGGCTCTAATGAGGTGTTGGCGTTTGCGGTCGTCAAGAGCGCCTTGTGACAGCGCTAGGTCCAAGGCGTCTTGCGCGGCTGAAATTGCCTCTTGGCCCTTCGACTGGCCCCCTTCGACCGCCATACGAGCTTCAGACAAGGCAGAAGTTTGGAGCTCGACAAGGCCATCGAGGTCTTCGTCTCCAGGCTCAGAGGCACAGATGCGGGCCACAAGTTGAGCCATCAAAGTTGGCTGACGCAGGATATGCTGGCTGGCGCGTCTTAGGATCTCAAAGCGCTCAGTGTCGGTCCGAGAGGCCGCGGCTAGGCTGCTTAAAGTGCTTGAAATGAAATCGGCTGGCATAGATTGCCCCCTGTGTTGAAGGTCACATGTCTCGGCCAACTAGAGTGCATCCTGACCTCGCCCGGCGCCAGGCTTAATTAGCGGCAGGTAGCCAGACAACCGGAGGGCTGCAATGAGGCCCCAACCCGCTCGCGGCCGACAAGGGCATTAGGATTGCTCCCATTGAACATGCGGCATTGGCAAGATAAGGTTTTCGCCAGCATTCGATGACAGCGATCGCGAGTGCTAGCCTAGCGTTCAGAGTTTGGAGATCGAGGAGCGTTCAAATCGACACCAAATACCAAGTATTCCTAGCGAAATCAGACCGCGGATAGGGGTAAACCAAACTGCGACGGTCTGGCGGAAAACCCAAAAACGCGATCGCCTCAATTTACGGCATGAGAAACGCGCGAAAACCGGCTTGGTTTCAGGATTTAAAAATCGTCTCTAATCGTGGAGTTTTGCTGCTAACGCTTTGACATCAACGACGCTCTAAAGGGTCGGAAAAATTAGTGATATCATATGGTTAAGTGTGGCGGACCCGGGAGGATTCGAACCCCCGACCCCTTGATTCGTAGTCAAGTACTCTATCCAACTGAGCTACGGGTCCGCGGTGCTTCACAGCGAGGCCGACATGGGCACTTGTCGCTGGCCAGGGCCGCAAACTAGCAGCCCCGCCCCAAAAGGCAAGCCTGAATTTTCATGTTTTTGAATTTCTTGGTGGCTTGTATCAGATTGCCTGGGGGAAACCGCTATACCCCTGGCGCCAGGTCTGCTTTATCTGCGCAAGATCTCACTCTCTTAGCCTCGAAAAGGATCGCGACGCATGGAGCCCGAAAAGAAAAAGTACGTCACTTGGGAAGAAGCACAGCATCTGTGCTATCAACTGGCGGATCAACTCCAGCCGGTCATTGAGGCCGAGCGTGCGAAAGGCGAACAACTGGGCCTGGTGGCCATTACGCGCGGCGGCCTGGTGCCAACCGCCAATCTGGCCGCAAAGTTGGACATCCGCTTGATCGACACGGTTTGTATGAGCTCCTACGCTGGTGCGCAGCAGGCAGAAACCCTGACATTGATTAAGAAGGCTTCTGTGGTCGGCCACAAGTGGATTATCGTCGATGATCTGGTTGATTCGGGCAAGACCATGCGTTTTGCGCGGGAGCTGATGCCAGACTCGATTACCTGTGCGATCTACGCAAAGCCGATGGGTAAGCCGCTGGTATCGCACTACATCGAAGATGTGCCGCAGGATACCTGGATCATGTTCCCTTGGGAGCAATACGACTTTAGCTGAGCTGCGCCCAGCCCAGCCGGTTGGCCCCCAGCCCGAGCCGCAGACCACGGCTTGGGCTTTTGTGTATCTGGTGCCCGCATCACAGGTCGATATAGCGGCTGCGATATTCCAACAGTTGATAAAAACGTTGGCTAAGCGCCCGCTGGACTTGCGCAGACTGTGCCTTAGACCAAGCAGATTTCTGTGCCTGGGATTGTTGGTAGTCGCGTTTCCAGTCTTCCACATGACCCACGTAGGCGTTGTAGTCCTGCACCCGTGTACCACGCCCCTTGTAGGCGGAATACTCGTCTATCGAGAGCTGACGAAGTGCCTGGCAATAGCTGAGTCCGGGCTTACCACCCGCCGCATCCTTGTCCGAGCAGGCTTGAATTTGCGGCAGGGGTGAGGGCGCGATGGCTGGGGGCAAGCTGACGGCCGGTCCGTAGTTGCCCGCCGGGCAAGCTGAGACATCCGGGCTGGTGCGGGCCGAAATCTGCGCCTTAAACCCTGCGGCTTGGGCTTTTGCTTTCAAGTAGCGCGACAGACGTTGGAGGCGCTGGCGTGCCAGATCTGGATCGCCGACGGTCGGATGGGACAGGGCAACATGGCTCGGCCCTTTTTGCACCAGGTCAGTCAAGGTCTGTAGATGTCGGCCCCATTGACCCTGAATTTGCGTGCTGCCGGTGACAAATACGCCGTCGCACAGGGTGACGCGGATGGTCTTAGGACAGACCGCGCCAAAGCTGACCTTGCTGAGTTTGCCAGCGGTGAGACGGATAACGCGCGGGTTCTCTGTGGTGATTTGGCAGCCTTGCGGCAAGCTGCGCTCATCCACCTTCAAGATCATGTTCTGGCCGCGCTCGTCTTCGGGCATCTGGGCGCAAGGAACATGGAATCGGCCATAGCGATCACTGGTGATTTTCAGGCCCCTGGCCGTATAGACGATGACGCCGGGCAGGCCTTCTTCGTCCAGGTCGTGATAGCCGTTGGCGTTTTTGTCTTCAAAACTGCGGCCGAGGACATCACTACAGCCAAAGATCGGCGGCGTTGTTACACTCACGGTGGCGGTTGCCAGGTTGGACAAGGCCAAGCCGCTGGTCTCAAAGAACTGGGCCTGGTTTGTGAGGCTCGCCGCTTTCAAGGCCGGGCTTGAGCGGGTCAAGAAACGCAGTACCAGGCTTTGATTGGCGCCAAGATCCAGGCCCTCAAAGCGCAGCGTCCGACCGCTGAGGGCGACCTCTGGCGTGCTGGTGGTACCCGCGATCGTGATCTGTGCGCTGCCCTCGACGTAGATCAGGCCAGCAGGCAAGGTGTCCTGCAGATAAGCGTTAGTCAGGCTGGCGCTGGTCAGGTTGTTTGCTTGCAGGCGCCAGGCCACCAGATCGCCGGCCTCAATTTGCGCCACTTCAGCTGTCTTTGTCAGGTTGACGGTATTGTTGCTGACGGGATCAAGCGGCAGGTGGTTGCCAATGACACGCATGCGGCTGTCGGATAGGTCAAATGCCAGGTAGTAGGCGGGCACCGCGCTGCCTTGTTCGGCCAGCGATGCGGGCAGCTGGTTTGAAACGAGGTAAACGCCTTCGCCGTTCGGCAAGGTCAGGCGCCCAGGCAGGGCAGGGCGCAGGCTGGAGGGGGCCAGGTATCCCGCCGGTGGCGTGACACTCAAATAATAGCCCCCATCCGCCGGTGCCAAGGGTGAATCGACGTTGATATCGAAGTAGTACTTGCCATCGTTGCCCGTGAGCTGCCCTTGCTGGCCTGTATAGAAGACGCTGCCATCAATGGCGCTGCCGCTGCTGTCCACCATGGTGATTTGCGCGCCCGGCAGGGGGAGGCCGCTGCGCGCGTCATAGACTTGCCCGATAGGGGAGAAGTAGACGCGCGTGACATCGTTGGGATTGTCGTTCGGGAGCGTTTGAGCCACAGCGGGGCTGGCCGGGCTGAGGACACGCGCCGTTGGTTGCCAAAAGTCAGCATCCAGAAATGCAGGAAACCAGCTTGCCAAACGCCGGAATTGCTGGCGGGCGCTATCGACCGAAATCGGCTCCAGGGCCGTTGGATTTGATGACCCATCTTCGATTCGGCTGCCAGCGCCTTGCGCGCTGGCGCTGGCCACATTGTCAACGTAGGTGGCGTTGGCAAGACGCTCAAACAAGACGTCGAACTCGATTGCCAAAACCTCACCTGGAGCTAGATTGCCAGGGGTTTCTATCAACTCGGTGCTGCTGTCTTTCAGGCCTGTGCCACCATCAAACCCCTGGTTCAGCGTTCCGGCAAACCCGGCTGGCTTGTCTTCGAAGCTGGCAAGCCCAACTTGCAGCGGTGCAGCGGTCAAACTGAAGAGGTCGGCCAGATCATCAGTGACGGACAAAAGGCTGAGCTGAGCGCTGCCAATGTTGTTAATCTCAAGGCGGTAGCGCAACTGATAGCTCTCGTTGCCAAGGAAGATCGGCCCGCTGACGACGGTCTTGTAGAGCCGCAGATCCGGCGCGGCTGCCCGATAGCTCAACGTACAATCCAACGAGGCGTTGGCCGATAAGTCAAAGCCCAACAGGTCGCCGTCAATGACGCCGTTGCCGTCTGAATCTTGGGGCAGGGTTAGGGCGTCTGCGGATAGGCCGCTACATTGGCTAGTAACAAGCTCGAAACCCGCCTTTTGCAGGGCTTCAAATTGATAGCTGCCTGGCCAGATTGAGGTGAGGGAGGCTTGCCCTTGCAGGTTGCTGGTGGTGATGTCTAGCGGGTTGGGGAGCGGCTGCGGCGCCTCCATAGTGTGCGGGTAGCTGAACACGCCGCTGCCTTGCGTCAGGGCAACCCTTAGGGTGACATCGGCAAAGGCCTGATTGGTAAAGTTGCAGACAACATCTTCGCCCTCGTCAATGACCAAGCTTGCCAGGAAGCCGGTGTCGCGATCACCGGAAACGAGGCTGTCGCCGTTTGCATCGCTGCACGAAGCTTCGAGCAAACCAAAATCGGACTGAGGATCTTCTTGAAGATTATAGCTGCCCGGCGCGACCGGCAGGTAACCGCTGCTGCCTTGGCCGCTGTTGGTGACGACGGCAAGGGCGTTGGTCTGACTGCCCTGGAGCGTAAAATCAAAACTGCCGTCCGCCCCTTGGCTGATTTTGTCGATCCGAAGCCGTGCGCCGCGATCCAAAAAAGCACTGTCTGTGTTGTTGTCGATATTCGGGTCAATCGCGCCTTCAGGCAGAATAACTTGGGCGATGTTGACGATGGTATCAGGGTTCTGAGCGCCGCCTCCGGTTTGCGCAAGACCGCTTTGAGGGGCCAAGACCAAGGCAAGCCCAGCCAGGCCGCATAGGCCAGCGAGCCTTAACAGCTTTGAGAGCCAAGATGTTACGCACCGTAAGGGCAAACTGGTGACTTTCATATTCAGCGCCATACCGCCGATTGCTTGGGGCGCCTAGGCCAGTAGGCATGGTGGCCAGAAGGCATGGTGGCCAGAAGGCATGGTGGCCAGAAGGCATGGTGGCCGGTGGGTATGACGACCAATCAGGGCTGACAATATGGCCCGCTTGGTCATGGATAGGCCGAGCAGGTTAGGAGCCAGCCCGTCCAGGTAGATGGCAATCGAGCGGGCCGGGCTTCACTGCCGAAACCCAACCCGCTCGAAAGACTCGCTTGAAAGAGATGTCACGATCTGCGCGATCGTGCAATTGCCGGGCACCCCGCAGCTAGACGGCCACGGAGCGCGCGGTGGCTGTCCTTATGGCAGATAGCCAGCCTCTGTAGCGGCGAAGACAACCGGGATGGAGATGGTAACAGTACCGCCATCAACCACGTCAACCGTGGCCGATACGGTGGCATCACCCGCTGTGCCGCCGCTGGCTGCACCACAGGCTGAGCCCAGGGCGTCCGCCGTACAGCTCCAAGCACCGCTGAGCGTCACACCGGTTGGCAGGATATCCGAAACCGTAACCCCGGCAACGTCAGACGGGCCGGCGTTGGTTACGGTCAGAGTATAGGTGTCCGTGCCACCAGGCGTATAGGTGGTGCCGGTCGCGGTCTTGGTAACGCCGACGTCTGCAGAGACCAAACGGGTGTTTGTGTCAGACGCGCTTGTGGTAGCAGAGCTGGTGTTATCGGTAACGTCAACGGTGTTGGTGATGCTGCCTGCAGCCATATCTGAAGCAAAGTCAACGGTCAGCGAAATGGTTATGCTGCCGGTCAGGGCGGGCAAGACGGCCCCGGTGTAGGTGAAGGAGGTGTCGCCCGCCGCGGCGGTGGTTGTGCCACAGCTAGCGGTCAGCAGCGGCGTACAGGAAATGGCCGAGATTGTCGCGCCAACCGGCAAGGTGTCAGAGATATCGACATCTTCCGCCTGTGTTGTACCGGCATTGGTGACCGTTATTGTGTAGGTGGTGCTGGAACCGGGCGTATAGGTCGGCGACAGGTCATCTTTCGTTGCTGCCAGGAGTACGTTGAATGCCACGTCCAAGACAGCGGTATCTGCGTTGTTGGTAGCGTTCGGGTCAACGTCGCCCACTTGCAGGCTGACGGTCGCAGTGTTGGTCACCGAGGTAAAGGCGAGCGCGGTCTGTGCGCTCAAAAGGCTACCGGCGAGGATGAGCGCTCCGCACAAGCGCTGAAAGGTTCTGTCCCACATGATTATGTTCCTGGTTTTTGGGTTCAAAGTCGTGAATGACGTGTAGCGTAAGCATCCGTTTACTTTAGCCCCAATTCGGCCGCGCCTCTAGCTTGCTCGCCTTGAGCAACAGGCTAGGATTCTTATCTGAAAGCATAGGTTGTGGCGGTACGGAATAAGGTAATATCAGCGCTTTAACACGCGGACAGGGTGCGCCAAGCGAGTAGCTAACAGGGCCAAGGAGCCGAATCGCTGTCTCAAAAGCATAGGTCTAACCACCTTTAGGTGAGTAACTGATCTTTTGCATATGAAGGGGGTAGGGATGCAAATTGCGAGAGCCGCGCGTGAGGGTGTTCAATTTCAGGTAGAACAAATTAACTAAATCTAAGAAATTGCTTGCAATTCTCCAAAAACACTGGCGGTAAAGTGTGTATAAATTATGGATTTGAAATTAAAATTTCCTTAATATTGAATAAAGCAAATAAAATGCAAATAGATAATATGTGTATAATAGATTTTAGTGCGATAGTCGTATGGAGTGTTGGGTGTATACCTAAAAACATAAGGATATGATTTAGAATATGTTGACGGCTCTGTGGTTGGTGGCGTGCGATGCTTTGGCCTAGGTGTGGCCGCAATTTGCAAACGGCGAATTCCAAACCGATTGGTCACCAATCCCAAGTTGACAGATCTAGCCTATATGAGAAACTGCGAGAGCTTACAAACTACTCTAATTCAAGGACTCTAATCATATGCGATTGATAGGTCTCCTCACGTCTAGCGCGCTTGTCGCCCTGACGTTGGTCCCAATCGGCGGTGCGGTGGCTCAAGAAGTCGGAACGCCGGAAGTTGGAAATTGTGGAAGTGGCCCAAACCCACTTGCGGGTCAAGCGAACTGTGACAACGAAAACGGCAACGGCCAAAACGGCAACGGCCAAAACGGCAACGGCCAAAACGGCAACGGCCAAAACGGGAACGGCCAAAATGGTGGCTTGCTTGCCGACGGCTTGCTGAACAACCTGCTGACCAACGGCGCTCTGAGTGTCGCGAGCGGTGCGCTCGCTGGCAGTCTCAACGACAATGTGCTGGGAAATCTTAGCCAGAATGGTCTGACGCTCATCTCTGGTTCCCTGTTGAGCAACAACGGTGGCGCAGCGCTTAATGGCCTGGTGGCGCTTGTCGCGAGCCAGGGCAACACCAACGCGCTCAACAACCTTGGCGGTATTATCAATGCGGGCAACGTTGCCAACCTGAATAATTTGGTTGCCGAGCTGGCCAATGCAAACAATGTCCAAGGCTTGAATAACCTGGGCTCTTTGCTCAACAATGCCACAACCTCCCTGTCTTTGGGCAATCTGTTGAATACCGGCAACATCGGCAACAACGCCGCAGTGCTGAGCAACCTTTCTAACATCCTGTCGAACGCGCAAGCGACCTCTACTCTGACAGATGTATTGAATGCAGCAGTTGCAGCCAACAATGCCAGCGTGCTGAGCAACCTTGGCGGTATCCTTGCAAACGCAAACAGCAACAGTGTGGTCGCCGATCTGCTGGCGCAGGGCAACACATTGACTGTCGGCGCACTGGGCGGCGCTTTGGCGGGCAACAACGTTGGCAATATTGCGAACGGATTGCTGGGCGGAACAACCGGATCGGATAACTCGGCTGCACTGCAAAACATCGCTAATAACCTGCTGGGCGGCGGCGTGGCTAATGGCGCGCTTGGCACGATCGGCGACGTTACCAGCAACGTTGGCGGCAACAACACCATCGGCAACGTGGCCGCGGGAGTCGGCGGCGTTCTGAACGGTGTCGGCGTTGACAATTCTTCAGGCGTTCTGAACGGTCTGGCGAGCGGCGTTCTGAACGGCGCGGGAATCTTGAACGGCACCGTCGCGTCTGTTGATACGACTTTGGGCAATGTCCTGAGTGGCAATGGCGTCAATGGTACCGTTGGCAACGTCCTAAGTGGCGTCGGTGCTAACAATACCGCCAACATCTTGAACCAGGCGACCGGTCCGGTTCTTAACAATCTTGGCATTACCGGCACTGTTGGCAACACGTTGAACGGTTTGACCGGTAACGTCTTGACCGGCAACAACGGCATCCTGAACAATTTGGGCTCTGGCGGCGTGACTGGTGCGGTCTTGGGCAATACTGGTGTATTGAACAACCTGACTGGTAACGTGCTGGGTGGCAACAACGGCAACGTTGGTGGTTCGACCCTGAACTTGCTGGATGGTGCGGCTGCGGGCGCTCTGGGCAACGGTGTTGTCGGCACAGTGACCAACAATGTGCTGAGTGGTGGCGTCGTTGGCGGAAACCTGCTTGGCAATGTTGATACAACAGTTTCCAACCTGTTGGGCGGTGGCAACACCGTAAACGGCGGCGATATTAATATCGGCAATGGCTCCTTGTCATTGGGCCTGGATAACATCGCAAACGGCATTCTGGGCGGCAACAACACAGTGTCCGCGCTGGATAACGTTGCAGCGGGTGTCCTGAACGGTGGCATTACCAACAATGGCGACATCCTGAGCGGTGTGACCTCCACAGTTGGCAACATTAGCGGCGCCAACGGTGGTATCTTGAATGGTGGCGTACTCGGCGGCGTGACCACGACAGTCGGCAACATCACCGGCTCCAACGGTGGTATCCTGAACGGTGTCACTGGCACGGTCGGCAACATCACAGGCGCTAATGGTGGCATCCTGAACGGGGTAACTGGCACTGTCGGCAACATCACCGGCTCCAACGGTGGTATCCTGAACGGTGTCACTGGCACTGTCGGCAATGTCACTGGCACTAACGGTGGTATCCTGAACGGTGGCCTGCTGGGCGGCGTGACGGGAACTGTCGGCAACATCACAGGTGCTAACGGTGGCATCCTGAACGGTGTCACTGGCACCGTCGGCAATGTCACTGGTTCTAACGGTGGTGTCCTGAACGGTGGCCTGCTGGGCGGCGTGACGGGAACTGTCGGCAACATCACAGGTGCTAACGGTGGTATCTTGAACGGTGGCCTGCTGGGCGGCGTGACCGGTACCGTCGGCAATGTCACGGGTTCTACCGGTGGCATCTTGAACCTCGGCGGCACCAACGGTGGTTTGCTGAACGGTGGTCTGCTGAACCTCGGCGGTGGTAACACCGGTGGCGACAGTGGCGAAGGCGAGAACGGCGGTCTTATCAACCTGAACGGCAACGGTGGCCTGCTGAACCTGGGGGGCACCAACGGCGGTCTTCTGAACGGTAGCGTGCTGAACCTCGGCGGCTCAGGCGGCTCTGATGGCGGTGAAGGCGGCGATAATGGCGGTGCTTTGATCAACTTGGGCGGTCTCAATGGCAACCTGCTCGGTGGCAATGGTGGCCTGCTAAATGGCGGTCAGATCAACCTGGGTGGCGCCAATGGAGGCCTGCTAAATGGCGGTCAGATCAACTTGGGTGGCGCCAATGGTGGCCTGCTTAGCGGTGGTGGTCTGCTGAATGGTGGTTCGCTCACTTTGCTAGGCGGCGGTGACAACGGAACCGGCGGAACAGGTGAAGGCGGCGACAGTAGCGGTGGCCTGGTTGTAGGCGATGTCCTGAACCTTGGCATCTTGAACGGTGGCACTACCGGTGGTCTGTTAGGCGGTAGCGGTGGTCTGCTCAACTTGGGCGGCAACGGTGGTCTGTTGGGCGGCGACGGTGGCGCGCTGCTCGGCGGCAACCTGTTGAACGGCGCGCTGGCGACCACTTCGACTGGTAACGGCACCCTGGCGTTGGGACAGATGCTGTCTGGTGACCTCCTGACCATCGACAATACCTCCAGTAACCGCAATGGTATCGTGGATGCTGGTCTGCTGAACGGCGATCCTGGCTGTAGCTACCCCTTGTGTAACGGCGAGCCGGGCAATGAGCCCAACGCCGCCGGCGGCAGCCTGTTGAGCATCGGCGTCCAGCCCGACAATGGCAGCATCGATAATACAACCATCAACATTCTGCCATACGGCTCTGGTTCTAGTGGCACCGCTGGCAATGATCCTTTGCTTGATGTAGGCGAAGATAACCCCAGCACTGGCGGCGGCTTGTTGGGTAACGGCGGCCTGCTGGGAACCGGCCTGCTGGGTGGTAGTGGCGGCACTGGCTCGCTGTTGGGCCTCTAGACCCAACTTGGAAGGGGGGCTAGGCGATTGGCCCTTCGATCCGACTTAAGTAGTTTGTAAGTTTGCCCCGGTCGTTCTCGGCCGGGGTTTCTTTTTATGCGGCTCGGTCACACGCCGCCATGCGCCGCCAACTTTTTGGGTGCCAACGGCACCGTCATTCTGTTCGCAGGTTCTTTGTGACGGCACGATTGGTGTAGATCGCTACTTGGTATCTCGCGGCAACCTGAGCCCTCGGCGCCGTTGGCTCGATCTAATCATCAAGCCCCTTCAAAGTGACCGTGACAAACCGTGTCGGCACGGCTTCAGAGGCGTGCAAACAGCAATGAAGCATGGAGCGATTTCGTTGCCGAACGCTGCAACGATTTTCAACAGCTTTCCGTTGTCCTCGGCCTTTCTCGCCGGCCTCCTTCTTCGAGGAGACAGGCCTCATGGTGTGCTCGCCAACATTGGGTGCGCGATTGAATTTTGGGAGCAGGCGGGGCTTTGGGCGATCGGCCTGGCGAGAATATTGGCAAGAGCCAGACAAATCCCTTTGCAAATCTCCCGCAAATCCCCCGCAATCCCCCCCACACACCTGACATGATATGATCCGCCGGGTTCGTCGGCACACTTGGGGCTGAGCGATGGGGCTTCCGGGCGCATGGCAAGGCGGCCGCATACTGCTGGCGTCGCGCCGTTAAGGCCGCGACGGAAGGGGTGCAGCGCAGGCGATTTTGGCTCCAAGCAGACCTGTTTGATTGCCATGTCGTCGCTGGCGACGGCGACAAGGCCTGAGCAAACCCGCGCTGTCGAAGCGCGCGATGGTGGGGGCAAAGGGCGAGGGGCGATCTGGTTTTGCCTGACAGCCGGTCGGGGGCCATCGCAAGCAGACATTTGGGTCGAAGGGTTTGGGCAGACCCCCGCCTGAGGCTCAAGAAGATGGCCGAAGACCAATGAGGCCACGCCCGCTGGCAAGGCGGTGGCAGGGTGCTTGCCAGGAGCCCGATCAATAGGCAAATCCGACCCGCGAAATCCAACCCGCGAAATCCGACCCGCGAAATCCGACCCGCGAAATCCGGCCCGCGAAATCCGGCAACGAAGCCCGATTATCCATCAACGGTCGTGGAGGCGCAGTTGCGGCAGTATCAAATAGAGTGAGCGCGCCCTGTGAAGATAAGAAAACAAAATGCGCTCTAGGAACAAGCAGAGTGACTGCGATCGGCGCTTGTCATTCGGCGCTTGTCATTCGGCGTATTTGCACCAGCGAGCGTCGCACCGCCCTTGCGCGCTACGAAGGCATAAGAGCGCTGTGTGGCAGGCAGGGTGCTGGCCCGGACACGGGCAACCGGACACGGGCAACCGGACACTGGCAACCGGACACTGGCAACCGGACACTGGCAACCGAACGCTGGCAACCGGGCACAGGCAACAACTGGACGCCGCAGTCCTGGCGCGGGATCAGGGCGCAGGATCAGGGCGCCGGGGCAGCGCGCAGCAAATCGGTTTCAGGTGCCATTACGCTGGCAGGATCTGGCCGCCCGATCGCGCTCGCCATCGCAAGATCCGTCAGCGATTGACGTTTTTCGGCGTCCGCTTGAAGACCGTGCCACGCTTCTTCTTGGCCGGGGCGCTCGGCGCTGGCGCTTGACCGAACAGCCCAAACAGACCGGTCGCGTTGGGCTGGCCCGGCACTTCCCTTAGCGGCGTTAGCGGTGCGGTTCCAGAAGAGCGCGTGCCCGCTTGATCGGCGCCTTGGTATGCCAGCAGCAGTTCGTTGAGAGCGTCCTGGATTTCTACATCGCTCGGTGGGCTAGAGCGCAGAAGTAAGCGGTTTTCTTTTATATATCCGCGTTGGCCGCGATACAGGACCTGGCAATAACGCGAGGCGCATCGGCCGACCAGAACGCGCTGGTCCACGGGGACAAACAAAATTTGCTCCGACTGACTAGAGGCGCGGGCGTAAAGTACAGCACCTGCTGCATTGCGAATTTTGCCGGTCTGGAAAAAGTCGCGGCGGATTTCTGCAATCAGCTCATCGGTGACTTGGCGGCTTTCCAGCCAGTCGCTTCGGCTGGCTAGCGCCTCGTTGAATGTCGCGGCAAAGATCGGGGCTGCCAGGGCGCCGCCCGTTGCCCCGCTGCCGATGCGCTTTGGCGTGTCATAACCGACATAGACGCCGATCAGCAAATCGCCCCAAAAGCCGATAAACCAGGCATCTTTGTTGTCGTTGGTTGTGCCGGTCTTGCCGGCAACGGGAACGGTCAGCTGGCTCCGTATGCGCCGCGCGGTTCCCCGCTGAACAACATCTTGCATGATCGAGCGCAGTTGATCGACGCTGGTACGGGTTATGCGCACTTGCGGGGAATTTGCCCAAATCCGCTTGCGCCGCTCTAGCGGTGAATCTTCAAGACAACCTGTGCAGGTCAAGCGGCGGGTATCAAGGATGCGGGTGCCTTCGTGGTCTTCCACGATGTCAATCGTCGTGGGATAGACTGGCTGGCCACCGTTGGCGATCATGGCATAGGCGCCGACCATATCAACCATGGTCACGAGCCCTGCGCCCAACGCAATTGACAAGTTGGGCGGCTGTTTTTCACCGATACCAAGGTAGTCGGCATAGGCGCGCACACGCTTGACCCCAAGCTGGTAGGCCGTGTTGACCGCAGGCACATTGCGCGAGCGGTAGAGGGCGCGCGCAAGGGTCGTCGAACCTTCATAGCTGCCATTGTAGTTCTTGGGGCTCCAGCGGCGTCCGTTGCCACTGGGGAAGGAAACGGGCCGGTCTTGGATCGTGGAATTGGGCGAAAAGCCGTTGTTTAGGGCGGTCAGATAGACGACGGGCTTGAACGAGGAGCCCGGTTGACGCCAAGCCTGCGAAGCCCGATTGAAATTTGAAGTCACATAGTCATAGCCGCCGACCATAGCCTTGATGTGGCCGGTCGTTGGCTGCATGACGACCATGGCGCCGTTCAACTTGGGCCTTTGATACAGAATGTACAGGCGCTCGCTGTGGTTCTTTTCGTTCGGGTCCAGCGGCATGACGGTGACGATGTCGCCCGGTTTGAAGACGCGATTGGCGCTTGTGCTGCCCGACCGAGTCCAACCCAAAGAAGAAGAAGGGATCAGACCGCGACGGGTGTCGGCTAGCTGGATTTTGGCAAACTTGGCGCTGGTCTCAAGGATGATGGCGTGCGCCACTTCATGCTGAGCCTTGATTTCGGGCGCGGTGGCTAGTTTGACCCGCCAGCGGTCCTTCGCCAGGTTCACGTGATCGACCGGGCCGCGCCAGCCATTCTTGCGATCGTATTTTTCCAAAAACCGCCGGAAGATGTTTTCGGCTTTGACCTGCAAACCGTCGTCAACGGTCGTGGTGACTTTCAGCTTGCCTTCAAAAACCAGATCTTCGCCCAACAGCTCGACCAACTCGCGCTTAACCTGGTCATCGAAATAGTTGCGCGCGACCCGCTCTTGCAGCAGGCTATCCGTAACAGCCGGGTTATAGGCCAAGGGCTTCAACTTGGCCCGCAGACCGTGCAAGCGGTTGACATAGCCATTTTCGACCATTTGGTCGATGATCCAATCGCGGCGCTCCTTGGCGCGGTCCTTTTTGTTGGGATTGGCATAGGTCGAAGGAGCCTTGGGCAGCGAGGCTAAGAAGGCAGCCTCTTCGATGGTCAAATCGGCCATATTCTTAGAAAAGTAGACCGATGCCGCGCGCTTGATGCCGTAGGCGCCGCGGCCAAAATAGAGATCGTTTAGATAGATCTCTAGGATGCGTTCCTTATCGAACTTCTCTTCTATTCTGAGTGCAAGCAGAGCTTCACGCGCCTTGCGTCGCACCGTGCGGCTGGAATCGGTATAGCGGCGCTTGGCAAGCTGCTGTGTGATGGTCGATGCGCCAAGCAGGCGTCCGCCTGACCCCGCGCGAACCACGTTTTGCAGCATGGCGCGAACGAAAGCCACCTCGTCGACCCCATCGTGCTCCCAAAAGCGCTTGTCCTCGGCCGATGTCACGGCGTCTAGGACCAGCTTGGGGATTTCATCATAGGTGGCAAATTCGCGATTCTCACGAAAGAGGCTCAGTCGTCTTTCGCCCTGTTGATCGACCACGGTTGTAACGCCGGGCGCAAAATAGCGATCCAAATCGTCAACCGGCGGCATGTCGGCGGTTAGGTTCAACCAGCCCATCAGGGCGACGAGGAGATATTCCATCAACTAGCAAATCCCTTGCGGTCGCGTCGCCAAGCGGCGCGGCTCATGAAACGTGTTGGCCCATAATTTGTGCATCGGCCTTGCTGCCTTTGTCGGGCTTTTTGTTCTGTTGGCTGCTGGCTTCCACCGCGTTTGCTGGCCCTGGGTCGCCTTGCTCAAGACTTTGCAACCACCAAAGCCAGTGAAAGCTTGCTTTCGCTTGAACACAGCCACGATGCTTTATAAACAGCCTGGAGCCAGCATAAGGGATTTTTATGACCTTTACACAGCAATTTGACTTTATCAGCCAGCTTTGTGATTTCGCGCGCGAGATAGCCTTAGACTATTTCCGCACGCCTCTTGATGTGGAACACAAGAATCCCGAACAGCCAGTGACGATTGCCGATCGCAGCATCGAGCGGCGCATGCGTGAAGCCATAGAGATTGCCTTTCCCGACGATGGCATCTTTGGCGAGGAATTTGGCAGGAAGCCAAGCGCGAACGGGCGCACCTGGGTCTTGGATCCGATTGATGGCACCAAGGCATTTATCACGGGCATGCCAACCTTTGCCTGTCTTGTTGCCCTGTATGAGGAAGGCGAGGGGGTGACCCAGGCGGCGATCGAGATGCCGGGCCTGGGGGAGCGCTGGTTGGCAGGAAAAGGGCAGGGGAGCCATTGGCTGAAGCCCGGCAAAAGCCCCGCGCAGCGCTGCCAGGTGGCCGCGGCCCAGTCGCTGGGCGAGTGCCTGATAACCTCTACTACCTATGACATGTTCGTCGGCGCGGACCTTAGGGCCTATGAGCGCTTGTGCCAACAGGTGACAGGGCGGCGCTTTGGCGGAGATGCCTATGCCTATGGCCTGTTGGCGGCGGGCTATTTCGATTTCGTCGTCGAAGCGGACTTGCAGGCCTACGACTATCTAGCGCCCAGCTTGGTTATTGCTGAAGCGGGCGGGGTTATGACCGACTGGCAGGGGCAGGCTCTGGGCCTGGCTAGCGATGGTCGCATTTTGGCGGCAGGAAGCCCAGATCGGCACGCTGAGGCCTTGGCGATCCTCGCACGCTAGGAGTCGGGAACAGCGAAACGGGGCGATTTTGCGCGCCAAATGCCAGTCTTGGCAAAACGCATTTTAGGAAAAAATCTACTCTAGATTGCGATTTGCGGTTTTTTAGCCGCAAAAAAGCCATTTCAAACGCTGGCTGTTGTCAGTCTTGCAGCCTTAGGTAGTGTCAGTTCCAGATTTATAGGTTTCTTCCTTGTCTGGACCACATTTCATGACCCGCATTTCTAAGACGCCCTTTTTGTCCTCTGTTAGCCGTTTTGCGTCCCTGCCTCCTTTGACCTCTTTGGTGGCTGGGGTAGCGATTGTTGCAAGCGTGGCGCAGGCGCAAGCGGGCGACATCGATTCGGTCCTGTCCAGCGTCGCGGCGGGCAGCTACTCGGCGGGCTACCTGGATATCCGCACCGAGTATCAGGCCCTTGCGGGCAGCACCCAGACCCAAGCTGGCGACCAGTTGAGCCCAGCCATCTATGACGCGCTGTTCGATTCTGTCTTTTCCAATCAAGAACGCTTGCACGACGTGATGGGCCGAACTTCAGGTCCCGGGACCGGCGCACGTTTCCTAGAGGGCGCGCCCAGTGCGGCGGCTTCGGAGTGGGAAGAAGAAGACTTGGCCGCGCTAGAGATGTGGGGGCAGGATAAGGATTTCCTCGGCTCCTGGTCTGCGTCAACGAACCCCGTGTTTCAGTTGGTCGGTTTTGACATTCAACCCAATCCAGCAACCCAGGTCGGCGTAACCACCGGGATTTGTCAGGATGCCTTTGGCTCTTACCCATGTGCGCGCGGCATTGTGCAAGGCACGCAGCCCGCACCCGCAGCCCAGGTTCCCGCGCAAGCAGGCGGTGGGATGATCCCGAACTTTTCGGGCGCGGTGGCTCCGGGCTATGCAAACACTTACGGCGCGCCCTACTACCCCGCACCGACCCCCGGGTTCTTCCCGGGCTTTGCCGCGCCCGCTATGCCCGGAATGGTGATGCCCGGAATGATGCTGCCCGGAATGATGCTTCCCGGAATGGGGCAAGTAGGGCCCAGCTTTCCGACCAACCCTGCGCTTGCACCCATGCTGCCCACAACCGGTGTTGCCGGACTTGGCATGACCTCGCCGCAAGCGGTGCCCGGTCAGCCGACGCCGCAGCAGCCTCAACAACAGGCTTCGCAAGCGGTTCCTCAGCCGGCCCAGCAACAAGCAGCCGCTGGACAGCCTGCGACGACAACCGACGCGGCGACCAACACGCCGACGCCTGCGGGCCAAGACAACCAAGATCAAGGCGGAGGTAATCAGGCAAGTCAGGCGGCACCCTTGGCACCGATCCAGCAACAAGGTCAGTTCCAGCCGCTGCCTCAACCCGAGCTGCCCCCCGCGAGCCAACAGCCACGCGCTCAGCAGCCCGCAGCCCAGCAGCCCGCAGCCCAGCAGGCGCAAATGCGCCAGCCGCGCCCGAGCCTGATGCAGCGCTTGCTCAAGCGCCGTCGCGCAGATACCCGCCAAACCGGCCTCGCGCGTCAGCCCTTCCCTGGGCAGGACGCCGATACCTCGGTCTTTGTGGCGCCCTTCTATTTGGCGCGCCAGTCCGATGATACTGGCAACAACGTGGGTCACGATGAAAACGGCTTTGGTGTTCTGGTCGGGGCCGACCACAGCTGGTCGCCTGAAATGTCAAGCGGCATCGGCGCAAGCTATGTCACGACCAATCTGGACAGCACCTACCTGAATGCAGAGGCCTCGCTGCAAGGCTATGGCCTGACCGGCTACACCCACTACGAAGGCGACGAGCTGTTCTTTGACGCCAAAGTGTCCGGCAACTTCACCGCGGCGGATGTAAAGCGCACGGTCAGCTTGCCGGGCGGATTTTCCGACATCGCCAAGTCCTCGCCCAACATGCTGTCTATGACCGCTTCGGCCAAGACCGGCTTGTCGATCCTGGATATGATGGGCGGTGAGCGCTGCCTGAGCTGCATGGCGCAAGACACCGATGTGCGTCCCTATTTTGGGTTGACCTTCCAGGGCGCTCGTATGGATAGCCTGACCGAAGCGGCCGCTGGCGGCTCAAGCCTACAAGTGGAAGCCGAGTCCGGCTGGGCGGTCGATTACGCACTGGGCGTGGCCGTTGATACCAACGTATCATTGGGCCCTGTCATGGTCGTCCCAAACTTGGATCTCTCATACCACTATGATTGGCAGTCAGACCGCAGCTTGGACGCAGCCGTCACCGATCAGCCGAACACCAGCTTCAGCTATACCGGCCGCGCGCTCGACGGCTCAAGCCTCGGCTTTGGCGTCGGCTTGGACGTTATCAGCGCGGGCGTGGTTGACGGCTATATTCGCTATGACGGGCAGTACCGGATTGGCGGAATTCAAAATGCAACGCACGTCACAAGCTTCGGCATGCGCTTGAACTTCTAACCGGCGGGATGGCACGCAGAGGGTATTTTCCTTCTTCCATGCCCGCCACTGTCACGCGATCCACGAAAGGATACGACTATGACGTAAAGTCAGACGACTTAGGATTTAGAGAAATAAGGCAAACCATCTTAAGTTGAGCCCATTTCTTCTATTTTAGGTCACATCGCGGCTCAATTTAAGCGTTATCAAGAGCCAAGATCGACTCGTTTTCAAGATCCGGCTTCCCAACACCATTTTTCGCGGAAGCTACGCATTTATTTGGGAGATTTCCATGCGGTACCCGTTGTGGCTGACGACAGCCCTGCTCGTAGTTTGCGCTGGCGCAGGTCAGGCAAACGAGGCCCAGAAACAAGCGCAAATGCAGGCGGCGCAAATGCAGGCAGCACAACTGCAAGCCTCGCAGATGCAAGCAGCACAGATGCAATACCAAAACCAGGCCTACTTGGCCGCGATGCAGCAGCAGATGCAGCAGGGCGACCAGATGCCGGCTATGGCCGGGTTTGCTGGTTATGATGCCATGCCTGCCACCGCAGGAGATGCCGGAATGACCGCCCAATACTTCATGCCATCCTCGAACTATGCGGGCTACGCGGGCTACAATCCCTATGCCTACATGTACGGCGGCTATGGCGCGATGGGCTATTATCCCTATTACGGTGGCCAGCAGCAGCCGATCATCATTCAAGCGCCGGCGCCTCAGCCAGCGAAGGAAGCCGAAAAGCCGAAGGAAGAGCCCAAGGAGGAGCCTAAGAAGGTCGTCACTCCGCAGCCTCAACCTTTCCCGCAGCCGCTGCCAACGCGCGAAATCGTCCGTGTGCAGACCAAAACGGTGCCTGAGCGCTCTCGCCCTTACTTGGGTGTCAGTGGTGACGCCGCCCTTTGGTCGCCCATGTCCTACATGATCGATGATGTGACCGATGCGTTGACCTTCGACAAAGGCAAGCCCGATGCCTTCGGCTATGGTGGTCAGGCCGTGCTGGGTATTGATTGCTGCCGTTTCAGCGCCTCGTCTGATCTTGGCATGCGCTTTGAAGCAGAGCTGGGCTATAACCGGTTCGGCATCGAGAACGAGACCCTAACGAATACAGGCGCCGGAATGGGCGGCGGGACGAAAAAAGACCTGCTGGCGACCATGTGGTCTGGTGCGGTCAATGGCTATGTTGAATACAAGTCAGGCGCGGTTCACCCTTACGTCGGCGGTGGTGTCGGCGGAGCGATCGGCATTCTTGATGTGCTGAACACGACGCCCGACGTTGATTTCCGCGATGGAACCTACATGGCACAGGCTATGGCAGGCGTCAGCGTAGACTTTGGCAACAACCTGGCTGGCAACGTCGGCTATCGCTTCCGCCACTTTGGCGAGATGGGCGACTACGACATTGGCGATGCCTACAAGTGGCGCCTTGGCCTAGAAAACTCGCACGCCATTGAAGCCGGACTTCGCATCAAGTTCTAATTCGGCCTTACGTGAAAACAGACGGAAAGAGGGGCGGCTTCGGCGGCCCCTTTTTGATGCGCCGCCTGTGATCAAACATGATCCAGAAATCAAACATCATCCTAAGACCAAACTTGATCGCCGCGCTCGCGCTTAACCTTGATTGGGCACCGAAGCGTACCGTCATTTGAAAAGCATTGAGCCTGCCCGCCATAGTCGCTAGACCCACAGCATGCAGAACCTGATCCGAACCCTCATCTTGCGTTTGAGGCGCGACCGTGAACCGTTGTTTGTTGCGGTGGTGGCGGTGATAATCGGTGTTCTGGTCGGCTTGGCAGCGGTCGGCTTCATTAAGATCCTGTACGGATTTCAGGCCGCTTTCTTTGGTGTCGAACCTCGCTATTTGGCCAGCAGCTTGCGGGCGGTGATGGCGACCAGCATTTGGGCTCAGGTCGCGGTGGTGGCCGCCCCGGTCGTCGGCGGGTTGCTGGTGGGCCTGTTGACCCGCCTCACCATGCCCGACCAGCGCCCTCAGGGCATCGCCGATGTCATCGAGGCAAACGCCATGCGCGGGGGCTATCTTTCCAGTCGCGTCGGCTGGCAATCCGCCTTGCTCTCCTTGTTGTCCATGGGGTCGGGCGCCTCGGTTGGGCGGGAGGGCCCCATAGTCCATTTCGGCGCTTCCATTGGCTCGCTGGTTGCCCGGCTTTTGCATCTCACGCGCAATCACGCGCGCACCATGCTGACCTGTGGGGTAGCCGCGGCGATTGCGGCTTCCTTCAACGCGCCGCTGGCGGGTGTCTTTTTTGCGCTTGAGGTCGTGATCGGCCACTATGGCTTTGCCGCCTTCGCTCCCATCGTTTTGTCTGCCGTCAGTGCGACCGCGATCAGCCGCTTCTTGCTGGGCGATGAGACGGCCTTCGTTGTGCCCAGCCAGACCATCGCCAACGTCTGGGAAACGCCGGCCTTCATGATGCTGGGAATCGGCGGTGGCATCGTGGCGCTGATCTTCATGATGAGCGTGCGGCTGTCCAAGCGCTTGTTCGCGCGTTCGGGTCTGCCTGCACCCTTGCGCCCCGCCGCGGCTGGCTTGCTGCTCGGCTTGGTGGCGCTGTTTTTGCCCGAAGTGCTGGGCGTTGGCTACGAGGGTACAGATATGGCCCTGCACGGCGAGCTGAGCTTCAATTTGGCTTTTACGCTGCTGGCTGCCAAGATAATCGTCTGTGCGCTCTGCCTTGGCGCTGGCTTTAGCGGTGGCGTATTCGCTCCAGCGCTCTTCTTGGGCGCGATGCTGGGAACCGCTTTTGGAGCTGTGGCCGTGTCGTTGGTGGATGTGCCGACATCTGCTTTGCCGGTCTACTCCATGGTGGGAATGGCGGCCGTTGGCGCTACCGTGACGGGCTCGCCCATTTCCTCCATTCTCATGTTGTTCGAGCTGACGGGCGAATACTCGTTGTTGCTGGTCGTCATGGTCGCGGTGGTCATGGCGGTGTTCGTTACGCGCTTGGCTGACGTGCATTCGTTCTTCACCAGCCAGCTTGAAGATCGCAGCATTTTTGTAAAAGACGGCCACGATGTTTCGGTTCTTCAGCGCGTGTCTGTGGGCAGCATTATGGACCAACAGTTTTGGACGGTTCCGCCCGACGCGGACACGCAGACCATCAAACAAACCTTGTTGGAGTCCAATTGGGGGCGGCTTTGCGTTTTGGACGAAAACGGTAGGCTGTTGGGCGTTATTAGCCTCAACCATGACCGCGCGCGCCTGGACGAGACCGATCAGACAGCCGCTGACATAGCCCACGAAGGCCCTTACCTGACGCCAGAAATGACCTTGGCGGACGCGATAAGGGTCCTGCGCAATTCCGGGGAAGCGCATATTCCCGTGCTCAACACGGAAACAGATCGGCTTGTCGTTGGGCAGGTTCACGAGCACGACCTCAACCATGCCTATCACCAGGCCTTGCTATCCCACGAAGGCTTTGAGGACATCGAACGCATCTATCAGACCGAGAAAAGGGCTAGGCCATAAGCGTTGTTTGGCACGCTGAAGGTCGCAACAGGCAAAGCTTGCCCAAAAGCGTCGCATTGATGGGGCTAGCCCGGCGGATATGGTTGAGAGCCGCGGGCTTCGCTCGGTTTGAATGGCGGAGCTGGCGAACAAAAGCTGCCCGGCAGGCGATAGTTGAGCAAAGGACCCGCGCATGACCCCAGAAATCCGCAAGATTGTGACCTTCGACGAGGAAACGCTGGTTGAGGGCTTCAAGCGCGCAGAACGCCCTGTGCGCCTGTTCGCGGTGGCCGCGGTCATCACAAACCCATGGGCGGGACGCTATGTCGAGAACCTAAAGCCCGAAATCATGGCCTTTGGCCCGTTGCTTGGCGAAATGCTGACCGAGCGCATCATAAGGCTGGCTGGCGGCGGCGAGGCGATTGAGGCCTATGGCAAAGCGGCCGTCGTGGGTCTGGACGGCGAAATCGAGCACGGTTCGGCCTTGATCCATACGCTGCGATTCGGGAATTTTTTTCGTGAGGCCGTGGGGGCGAAATCCTACCTCTCATTTGCTAACACGCGTGGCGGTGCCAACGCGGCGATCCACGTGCCTTTGATGGATAAGAACGATGCGGGCCGACGTTCGCACTATTTGACCTTGCAGTTCAGTATTGCCGACGCGCCGCGCGATGATGAAATCGTTATCGTGTTGGCCGGTTCCAGCGGTGGCCGCCCGCATCATCGTATCGGTGACCGCTACCAAGATCTGAAGGATCTTGGGCACGACCTCGACAATCCCGCCGGGGTCTAGGCGCGTGGTTGCAGCCCTAGAACGACGGTACGACGATGAACGCGGCCTGGCTTATCACCGTGCAAGTGGCCTAGCTGGAGGCGAGACGCCGATCCTAGTCTTGCTGCACGGCGTCGGGCTTCGGCTGGAGAGCTGGGAACCGCAGATCAAAGCGCTGTCAGCACGCTACCAAGTCTTGGCCTTTGACTTGCCAGGGCATGGGAAATCCGCGCGCCTAGAAAGCAGCGAGCCGCTGCTCAACGACTACGCGGACCGCCTGGCGTCCAGTATCGCCGATATCAGCGGCGGCCAGCCGGTCTATCTGGCCGGACATTCGCTCGGCGCGCTGATTACGGTTGAGATCGCGCGGCGGTATCCCAAGCTGTGCTTTGGGTTCTGCGCCTTATCGGCCATTTTCGAGCGCAGCGAAGAGGCACGCCAGGCGGTCATGGCGCGCGCTGATGCCCTGCGCGAGTCCGCCGAACAAGGCCAAGCGGCGGACCCAGAGCCCACGCTGACGCGCTGGTTCGGGGCGGCCGATACGCCAGACCTGGCCCATTGGGCGGCAGCGTGCCGATCCTGGCTAACCGGCGGCAATGCTCTGGGCTATGCCCAAGCCTATCAAGCCTTTGCCCGCGAATACGGCCCATCGCGCCAGCAACTCGCCAGCCTAGCCGTGCCCGGCTTGTTTGCAACGGGAGCGCTGGATCCGAACTCGACGCCAACCATGAGCCAGGCCGCAGCAAGCTGTTGCCCGGCAGGCAGTGCGCTAATCGTTGAAGGCGCGGCCCATATGGCGCAGCTTACCCATCCTGAGGCCGTCACCCAGGCCTTGATACAGCATATTGAAGCAGCGCAACGGTTCTTGGGGGCGGGGACCCGTGCGCTGGCAACCGCCAACGATCCGACATGAAAGGTTCGACCCTATGAAGCTCTCTCTTTTCGTCCACATGGAGCGCCCCTGGTCCGACGACCGCCAACCCAGCTATCGCCAGGCCTATGATGACTTCCTGGAATTATGCTTGATGGCCGATCAAGGGCGCATGGACAAAATCTGGACTGGCGAACACCACGGGATGGACTTTACCATCGCGCCCAACCCGTTTTTGAACCTGGTCGATTTGGCGCGCCGTACCCAGCATGTGCGCTTGGGCACCAGCACGCTCAACGCGGCATTCTGGCATCCCATTAAGGTCGCAGGTGAGGCCGCCATGAGCGATCTTATCATGGATGGGCGGCTTGAGCTGGGGCTGGCGCGCGGGGCCTACTCATTCGAGTATGAGCGCTTCGATGCCTCTTTGGAGGCCTGGCAGGCTGGGCAGCGCCTGCGTGAGATTGTTCGCTGTCTGCGCGGGCTCTGGGCGGGCGACTTCGAGCACGAAGGCGAATTTTGGCAGTTTCCCAAGACGACTTGCATTCCCAAGCCGACGCGTCCAGAAGGCCCGCCGGTTTGGATCGCAGCGCGCGACCCCAACTCGCACGAATTCGCCGTAGAACAAGGCTGCAACGTCAAAGTGACGCCGCTTTGGAAGGGCGTGGAAGAAGTGCAGGATTTGATGGGCAAGTTTGAAGCCGCCAAAGCCAAGTTTCCAGATCAAACGCCCAAAATCTTGCTGCTGCATCACGTCTATGTCGCCAAGGACGACGCCGACGCGCGCCGGGCGGCAGAGACCTTGCACCAATGGTACACGACCTTCGGCGCTTGGTTCCAAAACAAGAGGCCAGTCGTCCAGGGCCAGATTGACCCTTTGAGCGCGGCAGACTATGCGATCAATCCACTGGGCAGCGTTGATGATATCTTGGCCACTCAGGTGATCGGAACCGCGAACCAGGTTCAGGATCGGCTCGCCCTCTATAAGGACATGGGCTTTGATGAATTCGCTTATTGGAGCGACAATGGCCTCAGCCATGCGGATAAGATGGGCTCGCTTGAGCGTTTCATCGCGGATGTAGCGCCGGGCTTGGCTTAGGTCGGGCGCACCCGCCAAGCAAGGCAGCGGGGAATTGGCAGGCAAAGGAGGCCAGCGTGACACATTTTCAGCTCTACATCGACGGTCAGTTCTGTGAGGCCGCCGATGGCGCGCGCATGGAGACCAGTAACCCGGCCGATGGGCGGGTTTGGGCGACCTTTGCGGCCGCTGGCCCCGATGATGTGGAACGCGCCGTCGCTACGGGCAAGCGCGCGCTCAATGACCCAGCTTGGCGGGGCCTCACCGCCACCGCTCGTGGCAAGCTGTTGATGCGTCTGGCTGAGCTGCTGGAAGGCGAGGCCGAGGCCTTAGGGCGGATAGAGGCCCGCGATAGCGGCAAGCTGTTGGCCGAGACCGCCGGGCAAGCGCGCTATGTGGCGGATTATTATCGCTATTTTGCAGGATTGGCCGATAAGATCGAGGGCGCAACACTGCCGATCGACAAGCCTGACATGCTGGTTTATACCGAGCGCGAGCCCATTGGAGTAGTCGCGGCAATTGTGCCCTGGAATGCGCAGATGTTCTTGACCGCGACCAAGCTGGGCCCGGCGCTGGCGGCGGGCTGCACCGTTGTCATTAAGGCTGCTGAAGTCGCGCCTTGTACCTTGCTGGATTTCGCGCGCTTGATTGACCAAGCAGGCTTTCCGCCGGGTGTCGTCTCGATCATCACCGGGGATGCCGAAGGCTGCGCTATCCCATTGACCCGCCACCGCGACTTGGACCGCATTGCCTTTACCGGGGGCCCCGAAACGGCCGCTCACGTGGTGCGCAATTCGGCCGAAAACTTCGCCGTCACCAGCCTGGAGTTGGGCGGTAAATCCCCCTTGATCGTGTTTGAGGATGCCGACCTAGACAGCGCGGTCAATGGCTTAATTGCGGGCAACTTTGGCGCTTCGGGGCAGTCCTGCGTCGCGGCGACGCGCGGTTTGGTGCAGCGTTCGGTTCTGGATCAGGTGGTGGCCATGATTAGCGAGCGTTGCGCTGACTTGGTGGTGGGTGATCCGGCGGCGGGTGAAACGCAGATCGGCCCGCTCTGCACCGTCGGCCAAATGCAGCGCATCGACAAGACTCTTGCCAAGGCCGAACAGCAAGGCGCGCGTATCGTTTTTGGCGGAAAAGCTCTGGATCGAGCGGGCAACTACATGGCCCCGACCCTGGTTGTCTGCCCCAACGCTGAGATCGAGACCTTAACGGTCGAAATGTTCGGGCCGGTCATGTCCCTGTTGGCCTTCGACGACGAGGCCGAGGCGATCGCGCTGGCCAACGCCAGCGAGTTTGGGCTGGGTTCGGGTGTCTTTACCCGCGATATCGCGCGCGGGCATCGGGTGGCGCGAGCCATGCGCGCGGGCATCTGCTGGATCAATACCTATCGCGCGGTCTCGCCCATCGCACCTTTTGGCGGTTTTAACCGTTCGGGCTATGGGCGTGAAGCGGGTCTAGATAGTATCATGGACTACACCCGCACCCGCACGACTTGGTTGAACCTGTCCGATGCGCCCATGGCCAATCCTTTTGTCATTCGCTGAGGTAATGGCTTTGCGCTAATCCAGCGCTCGTGCTGTGGTGTGGAAAATGATAAGCCTGTTTTGGCTAGCGTGCTCTGGTCTCAATGTTCCATGGGCTTGTCGCGTTGCTGCGCCAAAGGCGCGCGTGATTTTGAGTAGCGATGAAACAGAAAACAGAAAGC
>JAUIHE010000198.1 GCA_030432195.1 Alphaproteobacteria bacterium | reverse complement strand
AATCATGGTGTCTATTGAGTAATCCACGTACGCATTGATCGCTATTCTTAACGCTTCTACCTCGATTTCTAACCCGGCAACGTTGTTGAGTGAGTCGAGTAAGATCAGACTGTTGTTTTTGTTTTCATTGAGCGTTTTGGCGAGCGTCTAAGCTATGCCGACCACATAGCGCGCATGGAATGGTTGCTTGAAAACAACCACAAGATTTCTGGCGAGCGGCATTTGCCGCGAATCAGCGAGGAAGATCTGCCGTACTATCGCGCACGCTTTGCAATCATGAAAGGCTCTGAGCCTAGCGAAAGCGACTTGAAGAAAATCAGCAAGCAACGGCTGCTGCACCCAGATTTTTCATTGGCCACTGTGGCGCGCCTGGAGCGCAAGGGTCATATCAGCAAGGCTGTCGAGGCTTTCTTGCCGATTGATGCCAAAGGGCACGCACCAGAGGACTTGATGGATCTTCGTATCAAGCTCGCACGGGCGCTGGTCACGCTGGGGCGCTACGAGGAATCCTATCAGCTTATTGCCGCGCACAAGCTTACTGGAGGAACCGAGGCCAGCGAAGCGGAGCTTCTGGCCGGGTGGCTCGCGCTACGCCAGTTGGAAAACCCCGAGGATGCCGTCCAGCATTTTGAACGTGCCATGGCCTGGGACTTCGGGTTCTTGCATTCAAAGGCGGCCTTTTGGCTAGCCCAAGCCCAGGCAAAGTTGAAAAACGAAGCGCAGCGCACGATCGCGCTAAAGGCCTGCTCTGAACGTCGCGTTGATCTTTATGCCCAACTTTGCCTCGAGATTTTAGGCGAAACGCTAGAAGGCAGCTTTGCGCCCTACAAAGCCAACCCAAGCGCACTGTTCGATGCCGAAATGGCGAAAGCCGCAAGTATTCTTAGCGGCGCTGGCGAACACCGTTATGCGCGCCTTTTGATGCGCGCGCTGATTGTCTCGACTGACGACCTTGCGCTCAAGAAGAACGCTTTGGCCTTTGCCCGCCAGCTTGGATATCCGCGCTTTTCGTACCAGATGGCCGATGAAGAGATCGCCAAGCAAAACCCTGTGTGGGACTTTGCTCGTCCCATGCCTGATTTCGATCTGAAGGACATCATAGAGCCCGATGACCGGGCTTTTTTCTATGCTCTTATGTACCAGGAAAGCCGTTTTCAGACCGACCTGGTGAGCCATGCCGGGGCGAAGGGTGTCGCCCAATTGTTGCCAGCGACCGCAAAGGATATGGCCGCCCGAGCAAAGGTTACCTTCTCTGAAGAGCGCCTAACCAGCGAGGCTGCCTATACGGCTACGCTGGGTTGGCACTATGTGGATTGGCTGCGCAACGTGGTTGGTGAGCGCAGTCTGTACGTCCTGGCAGGCTATAATGCTGGCCCGGGCAAGGTCAAAAGCTGGAAGAAACAATTGGGTGAGGCGGGCCCAGGAATGCTCGGCACGCTTGATTGGCTTGAGAAAATCCCCTTTAGTGAAACGCGTAGTTACGTTGAGCGCATTTATTCCAACGTGGTCCCCTACCGCAATTTGTTGGCTCGAAAGGCGCAGCCAGCCGAACTCAGGAAATTCATCTCACAATGATGCAAGCCTCTGTCGACCAAAACAGTTGTCCAACCATTGATGATGTGAAAGCGGCGGCCGCGCGCCTGGAAGGTGTCGCGACCCGAACGCCCCTACTGCGCGCTCATGCACTAGAAACCGCTTTGGGCGCCAAGCGCATCTATTTGAAGCCAGAGTGCCTGCAACGCACGGGTTCGTTTAAATTTCGAGGCGGCTACAACGCCATCTGCTTGTTGAGCGAAGAAGAACGCGCCCGGGGCGTACTGGCTTTTTCGTCTGGCAACCACGCTCAGGGCGTTGCTGCAGCGGCCCACATGCTGGGCGTAACGGCAACAATCGTGATGCCTGAAGATGCGCCTTCCCTAAAAATTGAGAGAACGAAGAGCTGGGGCGCCGAGGTGGTGCTCTATGATCGCTATAGCCAGTCCCGTGATGATATTGCTGCCGACATCATGGGAAAAACCGGAGCGGTCTTGATCCCGCCTTATGACTACGCGCCCGTTATTGCAGGGCAAGGAACGGCAGCCCTGGAGGTGGTGGACGACTTGGCGGCATTGAGCGATGCCCCGAAGAAGATCGACGCCTTTTTGCTGCCCTGTGGTGGCGGTGGCCTTACCGCGGGCTCGGCCTTAGTCTTTGAAAAATATTATCCCAAAGCCCAGTTTTTCGTGGTCGAACCGAAGGCCTACGACGACGCGACCCGCACACTGGAGCAAGGCACGATCCAAGAAGCGGATGTGTCCAAGAAATCACTCTGCGATGCACTGCTCAGCAAGTCGATTGGCAATCTCAACTTTGAAATCTTGAGCCGCTACGCCAAGGGCGGCCTGACCGTGAGCGATAAACAGGCGCTTCAAGCGGTCGCCTATGCATTCACCGAGCTAAAGTTGGTGGTTGAGCCCGGTGGCGCTGTAGCCCTGGCGGCTTTGATGTCCGGGCAGCTTGAGCTTCGCAACAAGTCGGCAGTTATCTACCTGTCGGGGGGCAATATGGATATCGATATGCTTCTGCGTGCGTCTATGTCGATCTAGGAATTCGACAAACAGCAGCTATTCAGCCCGGGCAGACCAATAAAACACGCAAAATTTTTGTCCCTTGTGTCGCTTTCAAAGAAACCTGTCGCCGTATCACGTTTTCGCCCGCCCCAAGTTCATGCTAGCCGTTGTGAAATTCTAATTTCCGGGAGGTCGCCATGCCCTTAGCCATGAACCGCAATGTTTTTATCACCTGTGCAATTACGGGTTCTGGTTCCACCCAGGACCGCAGCCCGGAAGTTCCGCGCTCGCCCAAGCAAATCGCTGACAGCGCGATTGAGGCAGCCAAAGCGGGCGCTGCGGTCGTGCATTGCCACGTGCGAGATCCTGAGACCGGAACACCAAGCCGCAAGTTAGAGTACTACCGCGAAGTGACGGATCGCATCCGCTCTGCTGACGTGGACGTCGTGTTGAACCTGACCGCGGGCATGGGCGGCGATATGGTGTTTGGGGGCACAGAAAAGCCCCTGCCCTTGGCCGAAGGCACCGATATGGTGGGCGCTACCGAGCGTATGGCGCACATTGCTGAGTGCTTGCCAGAAATCTGTACGCTGGATTGCGGTACAATGAATTTTGCCGAAGCCGATTATGTCATGACCAACACCCCGGGCATGCTGCGTGCCATGGGCCAAATGATGACTGACCTGGGCGTTCGCCCAGAAATCGAGGCCTTCGACACCGGGCATTTGTGGTTTGCAAAACAATTGGTGACAGAGGGCATCATCACCTCACCGGCATTGGTGCAGTTGTGTATGGGGGTTCCGTGGGGCGCGCCAGACGATCTCAACACCTTCATGGCCATGGTCAATAACGTGCCTTCAGATTGGAACTGGTCGGCGTTCGCGCTAGGACGAAACCAGATGCCCTATGTCGCGGCTTCTGTGCTGGCTGGTGGCAATGTGCGCGTCGGGCTTGAAGACAATCTGTTCTTGTCCAAGGGTGTCTTCGCCACCAACGCCCAGCTGGTAGAGCGCGCAGTGGGCATTATCGAAGGCATGGGCGCCAGCATCATGACCCCCGCTGAGGTGCGCGAACAACTCGCTCTGACCAAGCGAGCGCCCCGTTCATGAGCCAGACGACGACAAAAGTAGCCGCCATCATTGGCGGCGGTGTTATCGGCGGCGGCTGGGCCGCTCGCTTTTTGCTGAACGGCTGGGATGTTCGGGTCGCAGACCCCGACCCAGAGGCTGAACGCAAGATCAATGAGGTTCTGGCGAACGCTCGACGCTCGCTGCCGGCCCTCTATGACGTCGCCCTGCCCATTGAAGGCAAGCTTACTTTCGTGGGTTCGATTGCTGAGGCGGTCAGCGGTGCGCACTGGGTACAGGAAAGTGTGCCCGAGCGGCTGGCGATCAAACACAAGGTATTTGCGGATATCTTGGCGGCGGCCGCGCCCGATGCCGTTGTTGCTTCGTCAACCAGCGGGTTTAAACCCTCTGAATTGCAGGAAGGGAGCGACAAGCCGGAACAGATTTTGGTTTGCCATCCCTTTAACCCGGTCTACCTGCTGCCCTTGATCGAGGTTGTGCCCTCGCCAGTGACGCGCACCGATCTGACCCAGCGCGCCAGAGAGCTGCTGACCGCCGTGGGCATGAAGCCCTTGGTTGTGCGTAAGGAGATCGACGCCCATATCGCTGATCGCTTTCTGGAAGCCGTTTGGCGGGAGGGCCTATGGCTCATCAATGATGGCATCGCTAACACCCAAGAAATCGACGACGCCATTATTTATGGCTTTGGCCTGCGTTGGGCTCAGATGGGCCTGTTCGACACCTACCGCGTGGCCGGTGGTGAAGCGGGTATGCGCCACTTTATCGGCCAATTCGGCCCGGCGCTGGCTTGGCCTTGGACCAAGTTGATGGACGTGCCCGAGCTTACTGACGAGCTGGTAGATGCTATCGCAAACCAGTCCGACGCGCAGTCCGGCCACATGTCGATCCGCGAAATGGAACGCATCAGAGATGACAATCTGGTCGGCATGATGCGGGCATTGAAAAAGAACGACTGGGCCGCGGGCGCGGTTATCGCCAAGCACGAGGAAGCGATCACCCCGGACTTCCCAGAGATAAAGCCGGAACCTTTGCTGTTGGCACGCCGGCAGATCCCGCAGTCATGGACCGACTACAACAACCACATGAACGAGACCCATTACCTGGAGCTGTTTTCTGTTGGTGGTGAGGTGCTGCTCGATATGATCGGCTCTGATGAAGCCTACG
>JAUIHE010000197.1 GCA_030432195.1 Alphaproteobacteria bacterium | reverse complement strand
GACAGAAAATGGGGTTCAATCCGCATGTTCACATCTGAATCGCTGGAGCCTGCCACGTCAAGGAAAACGCGGATCTCTCAGGAATCGGAGTATACCTGAAGGTCTTAGAAGAGCAGGGCTACGCCAAGTTCTTGGCCGAGCCGACCTTGACCGCCTTGTCGGGCGAAGAAGCCAGCTTTTTGGCGGGCGGCGAAGTGCCGTTCGAGGTGCTGGATTCTTCGGGCAAACTGACGGTCATCATGAAGGAAATCGGTACGCGCTTGAATTTCAAGCCGACGGTCAAGCCCGATGGTAAAATCAATCTGGTGCTGACCCCAGAAGTCAGCCGCTTGGATTCTGTCAATCAATACAACGGCAAAGACATCTTCCAGGTGCGCCGGGCGACAACGACGGTCGAGCTTGAAAACAATCAGACGCTGGTCATTGCCGGTCTGCACCAAGACAACAAGTCGCGCAATAAGACCCAGACACCGGCCTTGGGCAACATCAAGTTCCTGGGCGGATTGTTCCGCAAGTCTGAGTTGGAAAACGAAAATACCCAGGTTCTGTTCGTTATTACGCCCAGCTATGACAGCCAGCACAAAGCCCAAGAACGCGCTATGGCCCAGCTGCGGGCTTCCTTGCCCACCGGCGCGAAGGACTTCTTCTATGACGGTTTTGTCGAGCGCGGCTATGACGTGAACGATATGGCCCAGGGCGTTGGTATTTTGGGCCGGTTTGGCCCGATGATTTCCTCCAATGGTCAGGGGGTGTTCCGTGCGAACTAACCCCGGATCTTCTCGGATGGCCCTGCGCGCGGCGGCTACATCGCGGGGGCTAGGCGCGTTTGCGGCGCTGCTCGTTGCCATCGTCGTTGTGGGTGCAACGGCAGAGGTGCGCGCACAGGGCGCCTTTAGCGGACTCAATCAGGGCGATAATTTGGGCCTGGGCTTCAACAACCCCCTATCCGGTGAGAGCAATCCTTTGCGGGAGGTCGCAGCGGTTCCCTGCTCGCTCGACTTTACGGCTGAACAGGAGATCGGCGACCGCCAGACCTACATGAACCTGTGCGAAGGATTCTCTACAACCATCTCAAGCGAAAATACCTTTGAGACGGTCATCGTGGGCGACGACGAGATCTTGTCGGTCGCCGTGATAAACTCGCAGATGTTGAGCGTCACCGGCATCGAGACCGGCGCCACCAATGTGCAGTTTTTCACCCGCCGGGGCGACTTGGTGAAAATCGTCACTGTAAATGTGGTCAACCGCCCAGATTTTTCATTGGACCCGCTTGTCGCGCGCGATCAGGGCGATCAGCTTGGCGCACTCAGCAGCGAGCCCACGCTTGAAGTGCAGAGCCCTTTGTTGGCGAATTTGAGTGGGCTGTTGGGTGGCTTGAAGGGGCTTCAGGGCGATTTTGAGTCGAAGATCGAAGTAACAGAAGAAGAAAAAGAAGAGATAAACGTTGTCATACGTGCCGGAGGGCAAAAAATTTCATACAGCTGTGAGGATCGTTGTTCACGGGTTAACGGCAATTCAGGCCGATCATTGAGTAAATAAACCAGTGCTTATTAGAATTATTTTTGTTCTTTTTATCATTCTTGGCGGCGCGGCAGCCTATGTGTTGTCTCAGTCCTATTTTCGACAGGTTGAGCAGCAGGTTGAAGCCCAAACACGCGAGGAAAATCAGCTCTCGGAGGTCTTGGTTTATAACAAGCCATTGGTTCGCGGGACCAAGATTAGCAGCGGTGATATGTCGTGGGTGCTGCGAACCGAAGCGGACATTCCGCAAGGCGCGATTTTGCGCGACGCTAGTCCCGCCGCGCCGCGCGAACTGCAAGACAAGTTTTTGACCAACTCGGTGAATGAAGGCGACATCGCCCGTTTTGATGCGGTGCTGGAGTCCACCGCCGGCTTCATGGCTTTGGCGATCCAGCCCGGCTTGCGCGCGATTGCGGTGCGTACCAGCGCGGTACAGATCGCCGGTGGCTTCGTTCAACCCGACGACCGCATTGATATCATTCACACCCTTGTCGTGATGAGCGATGCCGAAGGGCAAGGCGCAGCAGAAGGCGTGTCGGAGACCATTTTGCGCAATGTTCGGGTTTTGGCGGTCGGCGATGTGCCAACCGGCGCGGTGGTCGCCAAGACTGCAAGTCAGCAGGCCAGCGATCGCGAGAAGCTGAGTAAAAAGGTTGCCGACAAGGCCGAGACCATCACTTTGGAGCTGTCCGAAGAGCAAGCCAATCTGCTCTATGAGGCCACGACCACGGGCTCGCTGACATTTGCTCTGCGGCCCGTAGAAGCGGGCGAGGGCGGGCGGCCGGAGACGGGCAGCCTGGTGTCGCTGCAAAAAAGCAAGGTCCGGGTCATCACCTCCAGCGGTGTTACCATCGTCTCGACAGAGAGCGCGGAGTAGGCTAACGCGCAAGGCCAGTGTGCAAAGCCCAGTGTGCAAAGCCCAGTGTGCAAAGGCCAGCGGGCAAGGGCCGTTGCCGCGGTATTGGCCAGCCGGATTAGGCCGACCAGTTTAAGCCCGCTTGGCCCAGCAACAACGCATTGATTGAAAGCGCAGCCCTACCGAGGGCCAGGCGCAATCGGCAAAGGGACCGTAGAGGAGAATTAGGTGTCCAGTCAGCTTCACTTCCTGTCGCAAGATTCTGAGCTCCAGGGCAAGTTTGAGGCCCTGGCTCCGCAGCTCTCGCGCATGAATTTTAGTACCAAGGTTTTGGAGTTCGATTTCCAGACCGCGCTTCGCATGCTCGAAGACAAGGCCCCAAAAGATCAAGACCATCACCGCGCCTACGTGCTGCATGTGCCTCCTGAGGAGCTGGAAGAGGCCTATAAAGTTAATTTCCGGGAGCTGCGCGGCGATGTGATTGTGGTGTCGTCCCTGGATTCTGCACACGCTTCGCGAAAGATCCTGGCCGCTGGTGCCATAGACTACGTTGCCACAACCGACTTCGAGGAGGACTTGCTGGACGGCGTTGCCAAACTGGGCCTGCGTTCCATGCTCGATAACCGAGTGATCGGGATTACCGGCGTCGGCGGTGGTGCGGGCGCGTCAACCCTGGCGCAGCTTTTGGCCTGCCAGGTGAAGAAAGATCGGGGCTGTGAGGTCGCCCTGGTTGACTTTGATCTTACGCTGGGCCGTCAAGCGGTCGATATGGGCATTTCCTTCAAGGGCAGCTTCAATCAGGGTTACACCGAAGACCCAACCGGCAATTCTACCGTCGATGGCTTGTTTCAGGCGAGTGTTGATGGGCTGCATGTCTTTGCCGGCCCCCACACGATCAACCTTGCCGAGATCGAAGACTTCGATAGCGCGACAAGCTTTTTGCAGACCTTGCGTGCGACCTATCCTGTTTCTGTGTTGGACATTCCAACCCGGCTCACCGGGTTCGATGTCGATTTGCTGAAGGCCATTGATCATTTGGTTGTGGTGGGGACGCCAGACTTGGTTGGTCTGCGCAATCTTCGCAATCTGCGAAGCTGGATCGCTGAGAGCGACTCGGTCGCCTTCGCTCTGGTCATCAACAAGCAGCCGGCAAAGCCGCAATTTAGTGAAACCGAGCTCAAAACCCTGTTGGGAGACAGCCTTAAGAGTGTTGTCCCGACCCTTCCAAAAGCTCTAGAACACCAGGATCGCGTAGATCTTTCGAAGGCACCCCATATCACTGTTTCCAAGACGGTAACTGCAAGTTTACAAGGACTCGCCACAGCACTTGATTTGGACTCAGGCGCAGAATCAGGTAAAAAGAAATCCTTCAAATTCTGGTAGATAGGACGGGGGCACTGTGCTTCTGAGCTTCCTGCGCGGCCCCAAGAGTGAGCGTAACAAACTTTCTGGTTTCGCCAACGACTGCCGCGGTGTGACAGCCGTCGAAGTGGCGTTGTTGATGCTGTTGCTCGTGCCGATGCTGGTCGTCGTCGTAGACCTCTTTCAGCTTGAAGGGGAAAAACGCCGGCTGCACCAGCTCTCTCGCGCGATGGCGTCCAACATCGTGGCCAATTTCGACAGCCCGACCTTTGAGTTGGGCCAGCAGGAGCTGGTGTACAACTATTTTAAGGATCGAAGCTCGTCGCCCGAGACAAGAATAGTCGTTGAGGCCTGCTTTTGCGATCAGCAAGAACAAGGGCCAGGCGGGTTTTGCGATGCGGATCAGGTTCCCACGCAGATTATTTCCGTGCGCAATCGCGGGCGCGTGATTGGGACTTGGCTCAGCGACCGCGAGATTGACGTGGGGCTAAAGGTCAAGCGGGTCGGTAGTCGTGGCTGCTAAAGGCGTGCTCCGGCGCTTATGGCGCAGCCGCAAAGCCGCAACCGCGGTAGAAGCGGCGCTTCTGTTCCCCTTGGCTTTTGCCATGATTTACGGGCTGCTGGAATTTGGCCGCATGATGATTAGCCGCCAAGAGGTCTCGCGTTTGACCGAGGCGCTGTCCCGCCAAGCCATCATCGCAAGTGCGCGTCTGCGGGAAGTTAATCCCCAGCAGGCCAAGGAAGACTATGGGCTCATGCTCAGCCCGGAACGCCTCAATATCGCTGTCAGCGAGGAGACTTCCTTGCAGTTTGGCGAGCGTTTTCACATCGAAGTCACCTATACCTTCGATTTTCTTGTTTCATTCGACAGCTTGCTGAAGCTCTATGACCCAGACATGCAGATGGGCACCCAGACGATCCGCTACGATTCCTACGTGCCCAAATTGGCGTTCTAGAGCAAGCCGCGAATGAGTAGCAATACGAATGAGCATGGATTTGCGTTAGAAATCAGTCAGCTAGAGCGGAAGGCTGTTGCAACGACGGGGGCCCACGCTCTAGCGCGCGTTTCGTTGTCTTA
>JAUIHE010000196.1 GCA_030432195.1 Alphaproteobacteria bacterium | reverse complement strand
CATCCGGGGGTCTAGATTGCTCATGCTGCATACTCCCTTGGCAGGTCAGCTCCGGCGATTATAGCCCGATTTCGCCAGCACATAAGCCACAAATCCAAGGCTTCGCTTACGACCGAAGCAATCACCAAAGCGGTCACCGAAGCGAGGATCACCGGGTGACGAAGCCGTGTTGACACACCAGTGTCAAACTTTTGACTCCCGCTTGATTGCAAGACCCACTATAGTAGCGACAAATTGGCGCCACTCGTCCTTGTCCGACCATCCGCCAACAGCGCATGAACGGACAGCGGACAGCCCAGGGCAACCAGACCTGGAGCCGGACCAAGCGAGCGCCAATGCATAAAATGACAGGGAAAAGCTCTATGCTTCGTTATTCCACACTCATAATCACCTGGGTCTTGTTTGCCGTGGCGACGCTGTTGCCAATCGGCTTCGACCTAAAGGCGGCGATCTTAATCGTGATTGGTGGGCTTGGCCTTTTGGGCCTTCATGATCTGTTTCAGCGCAAGCACGCCGTGCTTCGAAACTATCCGATCTTAGGACACATCCGGTATTTCTTCGAAAGCATCCGCCCTGAAATTCGGCAGTATTTGATCGAGGGCGACCAAGAGGAAGTCCCCTTTTCCCGCGATGCGCGCGCGATCGTCTATCAGCGTGCCAAGAACGTCGAAGACAAGCGCGCGTTTGGCACAAAAATGGCGGTCTACTCCAGTGGCTACCAATGGCTGACACACTCGATCCAGCCCAAGCAGATCAAGGACACCGATTTCAGGGTCTTGATCGGCGGGCCGGACTGCAAAAACCCCTACAACGCCTCAATCTATAATATATCGGCTATGAGCTTCGGCGCCCTGTCGGCGAACGCCATTTCTGCCTTAAACAAGGGCGCGAAGATCGGCGGCTTCGCGCACGATACCGGCGAAGGCGGCATAAGCCGCTACCACAAGTCCGGGGGCGGTGACCTCATTTACGAAATTGGCACCGGCTATTTCGGGTGCCGTGACAATCAAGGCCGATTTGACTCCGGCAAGCTGGCGGCCATTGCCGCCATGGATCAAGTCAAAATGATCGAAATCAAGCTGAGCCAAGGCGCAAAACCGGGTCAAGGAGGCATGCTGCCCGCCGCGAAGATCACCGAGGAAATCGCTGAGGCCCGCGGCATCCCCGTCGGCAAAAACTGCTATTCGCCTGCCAGCCACTCGGCTTTCAACACCCCGATTGAGATGATGGAGTTCATCGCAAAGCTGCGCGAGTTGGCCAATGGCAAGCCGATCGGCTTCAAGCTGTGCATCGGCCACCGACGCGAATTTATGTGCATTGCCAGGGCCATGCTGGAAACAGGCATTACGCCCGACTTCATCGTGATCGACGGCAAAGAAGGCGGTACCGGCGCAGCCCCGCTGGAGTTCGCAAACCATATGGGCATGCCCCTGGTCGAAGGCTTGACCTTTGCCCACAACACCCTGCGCGGCATCGGCTTGCGCGATCAAATCAGCATCGGGGCGTCGGGCAAGCTCATTCACGCCTTCGACATTGCCCGAACCTTGGCGCTGGGCGCGGATTGGTGCAACTCTGCGCGCGGTTTCATGTTTGCCATTGGCTGCATTCAGGCCCAGGCTTGCCATACCAACCACTGCCCAACCGGTGTGGCGACCCAGGATCGTTGGCGGCAAATCGCGCTCGATCCCAGCGACAAAGCCCAGCGCGTCGCGAATTTCCACCGCAACAGCCTAAAGGCCCTGGGCGATATGACCGGGGCTGCGGGTCTGGATCATCCAGGCAAGTTCCTGCCCCATCACCTGATGATGCGCGAAAAGGATCGCGACATGGTCACCGGCCACCAGGTCTACCCCTATATGCCTGAAGGGTTTTTGTTGCGCGAAGATGACGAGCGTTTTGGCTACTTGGCCCGTTGGCGGCGTGCGTCATCGGCCAGCTTTGCTCCCTATGACGACGGGGTATAGGCTAAGCTTGCAACGCTAATTCTGCGATTTGACCGGGAACAATCTACGTGGCGAGCAAGCAAAGACCGAACCAAGCGAGCAGCGTCGCTTCTAAAGAACCGGGGCGCCAAAGTGCTTTGCCAAGCGGGTGGAGCGCTCTTTCGGAGCATGAGGCAACGCGCCTGCGGCCTGCATTTGAGCGTGAGCTAGCCCGCGATCACCCCCTTGCTTTGGCCGATTGGCGATTGATTGCCCGCCATCAAGGCGAGGACAGCTTGGTCGCCGAAGCCGCTGACCTGACACCTCGCTTTTACTTGCTGCACTTGGCTTGGGACCATGGCACCCCCAAACAACCGCACGCCCTAGACGATCTGGCCGAACTGGACGGCATCCTGGAACCGCCAGGCGATAGCATCGACGCGCTCAGCCTTTGGTGCCAGGGCGATGATGAGAAGGGGCTGGTATTTGTCGAGCACCAGCTGAATGGGGCCGAGCGATTGCAGCTGATCGACTGGCCCACAGACCAGGCAGCGCCTCAAGACTGCAAGGGTCTTAAGGCACTGGGCTGGCAAGAAATCACTGGCCCTTTGCTTCCAAGAGCGCGCGCAAACGGCGTCTTGGTCCCGACAGGTCAGCGCGTTGAATATTGGGTGCGCCCGGTGATCGACGACTTCATGTTGCTGCGCGCCATAGACAGCCCCGGCGAGGCCATATCCCTCAAAAAGCTGATCCCGGACGACGGGTTGCTCGTCGAATTTGATGGCCAAGAAGCGCTGGAGGCGGCACTGCCGCCCGGCTTCTATTGCCGGTTCGTCTCCCCGCAGGAGGTCGGCTTTGGCAGGAGCGCGCTGCCCGCGGAACCGCGTTCATCGGGCGAAAAGACAGCGGCCCCGCCAACCGCGAAAACACGTTGGCCAGGTCGCATCTGGGGTCGCATCTGGGGTCGCCTCTGGGGCCGCCTCTGCGGTCTCCTTTTTGGGAAGCACTAACACGCCGCCTAGTGGCCTTGCGTGCTTGCCTCACCACCAAGCCAAGACCCGACCTCATAGGGAGGCGACGGACACGAGGTCCGGCATGCAGAGACGACGCGGGAGAAGAGCCAGCCTCTTGAGCGGACCAAGTAGACCATCAGCCCCAAAGCGTCAGCCCCAGAACACAGGCCCCAGAACACAGGCCCCAGAACACAGGCCCCAGAACACAGGCCCCAGAACACAGGCCCCAGAACACAGGCCCCAGAACACAGGCCCTAGACCAATAGGCGCCCCACCTTGCGGGCGGCCAATAGCCAAGAGACCAGGCCGCCACCGCCTAGCCAGGCCGCCAGGAATTGCAGCACGGCCACCACCAAATTGACCACAGCCTCAAAATCCGAGCCTTGTGCAAGGTCTTGCAGAGGGACGGCATAGGCCAAAATAGCCATAATAGCGCCGACAGCGGTTTTGCGGCCTTTCAAGAACTCAGCCAAGGGGCGGATGCCGATCGCCAAGATCACGTCAACGAAATTCAATTCCTTTGCCGGTTCGCTCGCCGTGCCGTCGGCAGAGCCGCGAGTGCCGGGCTCGCTTGGGGTTCGGTTAAAAGTTGTTGCCATAAGAGCTGTCCTTTCCTGCTCTGTTGCGAAAGTTAGTTAGTTGGAAGAACACCAGTCCCGCTTGGCACCGCGCCCCTGGTAGGGAGCGGCCAAGCCAAACTGCTGAATATAGTTGGCCCAGTCGCGGCCATCGTCGCTGCGGACTGCTGCGATAAAGCGGCCGCCGTATTTGCCCGCTTCAACCTGGTAGACATAGACACGTCGGCCCACCGGGAATGCCTGGGCCATCAGCTGCTTGGCCCGTTCCGCCAAGTCGCGCTCCTTTTGGCACTTGCCGCGACGTTCGGGCGTGTCGATGCCGCGGATCCGAATAGCAACGTCGCTGGCTTGGGTATTGGGCCAAATGTAGGCGTCAACCACCAAGGTATCGCCGTCGATAACCCGCTTCACCTGGCCTACGATCGGGCCGGGATAGAGTGTCTCAGCGCCAACGCCCCAGCCCGCGAACACCCCCCAGATCAAAGCAAGCCGCCCCACTGGCCCCACCATGAGGCCCTTGAACTTGGACAAGATTGCGTAGGAACGCGATGCCATGGCCTAGGCCGCGCGCCGCAAACCCAGCAGGCGGGCTTTGGGGTAGGTTGTGACCGAGACGGCATCGCTTTGATTGCCGCCAAGCACCTCAATGCGACCGTTACGCTCGCCTAGGAAAAAGGCCACGTGACCCTGCCAAGGGCTTTTGCCGCGGGAAAACACAGCCACGTCGCCGGGCATAGCCGCCTCAAGGTCGATCTGCTCCCCCCACTTGAGGAAAGAGCGCGCCGCCGCCGAACGGGTTCCGCGGTGCCCCGTGACCTCCAGGCACCAATTGACGAATGAGGCGCACCAGGGAGTCTCATCGTCACTGGCGGCGAGCGTTGTGGCCTGGTGATACGCGAGGACACGCTGATTGTGCTGCCTTCCTCTGACTTCGTGGACGCCGATTTCACCTTCGGCTGCAAGAAGGTGCAGCGGTTTTTTGGAATTGGACATCTTGCAATGCTCCTCCATTCGTTCTATTTATGTTCTATTAATACATGAACCAATGCCCATGTAAATAGCAATATTATATCATTAAACTTTAACGTGCAATAATTTCGTAACTCGTCGTTCTAACAGCGCAGGGCTCCCCCTCCCTTAATCAGTCAGACCACAACGCAATCAACGGCTTGTCCCTTGACCGCGCCGCTGCCGCGGGCGCAAACTGAGCGTTGTGGATAAGGGGGAAATATCATGGCAAAGCCAGCGCCAGACCCGGCCGAACAGCGCCTGAAGGCCTTGTTCGAAGTGAAAAGCGATGACGCCAATCGGGCCTATTACGACAGTTGGGCCG
>JAUIHE010000027.1 GCA_030432195.1 Alphaproteobacteria bacterium | reverse complement strand
ACATAGGGGTGCACCGACGGCACACAGGGAGCGGCAAACGCGCCCGGCGCTTTGCCCGGACGAACCGGCGCATCAATCCAGTTTTCGTCGAAGAAGCGGCGCGCGATATTGGCCATTCGGGGATCGAAATCGCCGTAAGCGGTCAATACCGTGTCTTTGGCCTCTTCAAAGGGGATCAGGCGATCGTCATTGCGAGGCAACGGCGCGTTGCGGTCCCAATAGGCCAACTTGTCCTTGCCCATCCACTTGGCTTTCAGCGCATAATAGCGGTGCGCGAGTTTCGGGTAGGCGTTCTGGACCGAGCTTACCAAGGCATCAACCACCGCGTCTTCAACCAGGTTGGCTTTGTTCCGCGAGGACACCGGCCGCTCGTACTTGCGCCAGCGGGTGGCGATTTCCTTCTTCTTGGCAATGGTGTTCATGACCAGAGTTGTGATGCGTAGGGTCTTTTGCAAACCACGACCGAAGCTTTGCGCCGCTTCTTTTCGCACGTCTTCGTCCGCGTCCATGGTCTTGGTCAAAATCTCTGCTTGGCTGAGCTGCTCGCCGCGAAACTCGTAGCGCGCTTCGGCCATGGTCTCATCATAGAGGCGCACCCACCCGCCATCGACCGGGCTAGCATCCACCAGGTATTGCTCCAGCTCATCGCTGAGCTGGTGGGGGCGGCCCTCTCGGTGATCGCGGATGACACTTTCATAGGATTTGACAACTGGGTCTGCCAGCATGGCCTCGATGGCCTCGTCACTCATTTGGTTGAGCTCAAGATCATGGAACAGCGTGTGGCTGGAGATTTGTGCCGCTTTTTCCGACTGAATGGCGCGAAAACGGCTCACTTCCGGGTCGGTCAGCGCCGTCTGGTAGGAAAGGTTGGCATAGTTCAAAACCTTATACAGTGTTTCGCTCAGTGCCTCCATGCGCTGCATGATCTGTCCGAAATCGGCCGGCGAGACCGAGGCCATCTTGCCCTTATAAGCGGCTTCCAGCGCTTGGGCTTCTTGCATGCACCACGCCATGTCGGCGTCAATTTTGGGATCGTCGAGCCCTGCGTACAAGTGGCTCAAGTCCCAGGCGGGCAGCGAGCCTAAAGATTCGTTGACGGGAGCGGCGGCGGTGGCTGACATGCGGATAAGTCTCAGTTTTCAGGGGTTAGTCGGGACAAGTCCCAGGCGAAAGGCACAGATTAAGCTCGAAGCTTTACAAGGTACGGCGATGAATTCATAACCTTGGTAACAGCATGTAAACAAGCATGTTTCATACGGGGCGTGCTTCGTGAACAAAACATAACGACAAGGCGGCATCCTAGAGCGCATTTGCGGTCGAGATTGCCTCGACCCACGAGCCCAAACAGCCTGGCAGCGGCTCGGTCGTCGGATTCCAGCCTTGCCAAATCAGGGAGAAGGCTGTGCCATACGTAGTCGATTTTGCAGCGAAACCAAGCCTGCCGGCCATGTTTTTTGACGCTGCCAAGAACCGCGGCGATCATCCGTTCATGTGGGCCAAGCGCGGGGATAGTTGGCAGTCCATCACTTATCGCCAAGCCGCCGACAAGGTGCGCGCTTTGGCGAAAGCGCTGATTGCACGGGGCATAGAGCCTGGCGATCGGGTCGCCCTTGTTTCGGAAAACCGTCCTGAATTCGCGCTGGTCCACTTTGCCGTCATGAGCGCGGGCGGCGTTACCGTGCCGACCTACACCACAAACACAGTGGCAGATCACAAGCATATCTTCTCTGATTCCGGCGCAAAGCTGGTCTTCGTGTCCACAAAGAGCTTGGCCGCGAGGGTCATTCCAGCCGCCCACGAGAGCCCCAACGTCAACGCCGTCATTGGTATTGAACAGATATTCGATGCCTCGCCGCTGGCTTCCAGCAGCTTTGATAGCGAAATCGAGACCGGCGCGACATTGGACGACAGTGCCCTGAATGAACGCCTTGCGAGCCTTGATCCCGACGGTCTGGCTATCCTTATTTACACCTCGGGCACAGGGGGCGTTCCCAAAGGGGTCATGCTGTCCCACGACGCGATTATGCTCAACTGTGAGGGCGCTTACGATGTCTTGAAGGACAGCTTTGATTTGGCCGATGAAACCTTCCTGAGCTTTCTGCCCCTATCGCACTCCTACGAGCATATGGCGGGCTTGTGCTGGCCTATCTCGATGGGCGCGCAAATCTACTATGCGGAGGGCGCCGAAAAACTGGTCTCCAACATGGCCGAGGTGCGCCCGACGGTGATGACCGCAGTGCCACGCCTGTTCGAGGCCATGCGCGCGCGGGTCCTAAAAGGCATCGACTCCGCTCCAAAAATGCGTCAGCGACTGTTTTGGATGGCGGTCAATATCGGTCGCAAAAAAATTCTGGCACCCGAGACCCTCACCTTCACAGACCGGCTGCTCGATCCGATCTTGGATCGCCTGGTGCGCGCCAAGGTGCGGGACCGCTTTGGCGGACGATTGAAGGCGCTCGTCTCCGGCGGCGCCGCCCTGACACCAGACGTTGGCATCTTCTTTCAAGCTCTTGGCCTCACGCTGCTGCAAGGCTATGGCCAGACCGAATCTGCCCCTCTGATTTCGGTCAACCGCCCGGAAATGCTCAAAATGGATACCGTCGGGCCAGCGTGTACGGGCGTTGAGATAAAGATCGCCTCAGACGGTGAGATTTTGGCGCGCGGCCGCAATATCATGATGGGCTATTGGAATATGCCCGAAGCGACGGCCCAAACCGTCGTCGATGGCTGGTTGCACACCGGCGATATCGGCAAGGTGGACGATCAAGGCCGCTTGATGATTACCGATCGAAAGAAAGATATCATCGTGCTGTCTGGTGGCGATAACGTCTCGCCTGCGCGCGTTGAAGGTATCTTGACGCTGGAGCCCGAGATCGCGCAAGCGATGGTGATCGGCGACAAGCGGCCCAATTTGGGGGCCTTGCTGGTGCCCTCAGATGACTTCATCGCGGACTTTGCCAAGGCCA
This sequence comes from Alphaproteobacteria bacterium, assembly GCA_030432195.1. Taxonomy (GTDB): domain Bacteria; phylum Pseudomonadota; class Alphaproteobacteria; order UBA7985; family JAUIBT01; genus JAUIBT01. Next base: position 24,739 of record JAUIHE010000027.1, on the reverse strand, counting down.
ACGGCAAGCCCGCTGACCTGGCCGCTCTAGCGGATGATGCGGACTTTTTGAAGGCCCTTAGGGCCGCCGTAGACCGAGCCAACAAGTCCTTGTCCAGCATTGAAAAAGTGCGCAGGCTCTGCGTTGCACGTGAGGCCTTTAGCACCGAGAACGGCCAGATGACGGCCTCACTGAAGACCCGGCGCCACATCGTCAAGGACCTCTACGCCGACAAGCTGGAGGCCATGTACGGCAGCTAGCCGCAAATCCCTTTGATGCCAACCAACAGGTGAGAGCCGAGCCAAAGCTGGCTGAAAAATGACCCTACAAAGGGCCGCAGTGCAAAAAAGCAGCTTGCGCTGTGCCGCTGCAATGGCTATTCCAGCGCAACGGTCGGAGTGTAGCTCAGCCTGGTAGAGCACTGTCTTCGGGAGGCAGGGGTCGGAGGTTCGAATCCTCTCACTCCGACCAGTGAAAAGTGGAGCATCCAGATTGCTCCCTTCGACGCGCAGCTTCCACACAGATGCAATCTTAAATGCCATGCCGCAAAGCCTGGCATGGGGCGCTGGTGGACATCATGGCTTGATTGAACGCTGAGACGGACAAACGCCAGGCGTAAAGGGGCTTTGCGATTGCCAGAGCCAAAGGCGGTCATTGGCTCCCAATCTTGGCCCTGGCAAATCTTGACCCTGGCAAATCTTGGCCCTGGCAAATCTTGGCACTGGCAAATCATGGCCTTGGCAAACCGGCGCTTCCCAGCACCCAGACACGAAAAAACCCGCACTCAATGGCAACTTGAGCACGGGTCCAAAAGAGGCAAGCCGCGAAGGCTCTACTTCATAAGGTGATCGGAGGTGAAGACCAGATCTCCTTCGGCCCCTTGGTGACAGGCGATGCAGCCGGTGTCCGCGCCTTTGGCCACTTGCCCCGCCAGGGCCATGCCCTTGGGGTTCTTTGCAATCGAGCCGTCGGGGTTATAGCGCGCCCAGAACCAGTCGAGGTTTTCGGGGTCATAGCCCGCTTCACGGCGGAACATGACGGTGTAGGCACCCAGGTGCCCCTCGGGGTTTTTCAAGACCTCATCAGCCGAAACGCCTTCTGGGCCGAAATTGCGCTTAACCACCAGGTCACCGGTGTGCCCTTCGATCGTTGCCTCGGTATAGAAGGTTTCCAGCATGAGGCCGTGCGGCTCACTGCCTTCATAGGGCAGCGCACGGATCATACCTGGGCCAGCCAGCTTATCGGCGACCATCAAGTCCCAAATGGCTTGCGCATAGGCCACGTCCTCCGCGCTTCCAAACGGCGGCTTGTTGCCTTCCGCAGATGCCATAGTAGCGATGAGCCCCAGGGCTGCACATGTTGCGAGCAAAGTCTTCTTCACAGTGATCCTCCTCTTGTGTGATGCAGGAAAGACCAACCTGCAGCGCATTCGTTTCAGCGATCTGGATCACATCGACGTGACGGGCGCACGGCGCTTCAACTTGCTGCGATCGCGCTCTTGTTTTGTTGCAATGCGACCACTCGTGCGTCTAGCTCTTGAGCCTCTCCTCGACCTCAACACATCAGACTAACTATTTGATGTTTAGCTATAAAATATTGAACCAACGAGAACAATCACGTCTCGCTTTGGTGGTCTGGAGGCCAAAATGTTCATGAAATCGACCGCAGCAACAATAGTTTCATTCCTTGTCGTAACGTCGTCAGCGCTTGCTGCTTGCGTCGAGAATGGCACCCCTCAAAGGCTTGTCTTCACCATTGAAGACCGCGGCTCTGACACCCGTATCGCTGCTTGGTTAGAGCCCGATGGCAGCCTGTGCATGCCCACAACACAGGGCGCCGTTTTTACCGCCTTTGAATCCCAAGAGAGCGTCGAAGGTTGCCCGCGCCTGTCCGGCCCGAATGATTGGGACCGCCTTGAGCATTTCTTGCCAACGGATAGCTGCCGCTGGGCCTCACACGGCGATCAGTCGGCCGATACAATGGATGGGAGCGCCGCCAGGACCAGAGCCCTTGCTCACTCCAGCGCTGCGGGATGCACGCGACCTCGCGTGCGGCCCAATCGCGCCTGTCTTACTATTGGCCACCGGTTTCCTAGCCTGTCCGGCTTTTGGCCGTCAGTCTTCTGGCTCGTCAGGCTTTTCGCTCGTCAGGCCTTCGGTCTGCAGCTTTCGTGTGAAGCCTAGAAAGGAAGTCCGGGTGCTGGGGCCCGGGGTCGTCAAACGCGCTCCTCTCCTGCTCGTCAGGACGCGCGCCGCAATCAGCCGCAAGCTGATTGGTTTGGCGCAGCTGCCCAACAAAGTGGGAACACCCACGGCACAGGAACAGATGCAAGCGCATCTTCCAAAGCTCCCAGCCCGAAAGCTCGCCGTCGATGAGCCCACTAGCGCGCTCGACAACTTCTTTGCATGTCAGCATGTCCAAACGCTCCTTTCATAGGCTTCACGACAAAAAGACCCTTGCGAAGGTCTTATGTTACACACGGATTTTTTGCATGGGTAGCACATGCGGGCGAGCGCGGCGCGAGCAACCCGTGGCACGCTGAAGCACCGTCCAGACGGGCTGCGCCAATGGGGCTGAGCCCAAGCAAAGACAGGTCCGCCATTCATGTCAGGCGCTCTAGGTGCTGGCGGAGCGCCAAGCGCGCGCGGTGCAACATAACACGCACATTGGCCTCACTGGTCTCAAGAATGGCCGCCGTATCTGAGGAACTAAGCCCCTGCTGCACCCTTAGGATCAACACCATCCGTTGCGCCGGCGGCAGGGCGTCGATGGCCTCGGCCACATGATCAGCAAGTCGGCGCCCCGCAACGATGCGCTCAGGGGTGCGCTCCTCCCATAACTCGGGCATGGCCTTCCAGCGCCCACGCCCGTCAAACGCCGCTGCCAGCCCCTCGCCCGTACCGTCGTCCTCGAAAGAGACCGCCCGACCGTCACGCTCGACCCGGCTTCGCGCCTTGTTGGTCAGGATGACATAGATCCAATGGGCCAAGCCAGAGCGGCCTTCAAAACGATCAATGTTGTTCAAAACGGCAATCCAGGCGTCGTGCGTTGTTTCCTCGCCAGCCGCCTCGCTCCCCACAATCCCGGTCGCGATCCTAAGCATCGTTGTGTTGTGCTGCCTGTAGAGCTGGGTAAAGGCCTCTTTGCTTCCAGCCCGCAGTTGGCGGACGATTTGAGCTTCACTCCGGCGTTGCTCTTGCTGGTCGCCATCTAAACGGCGTCTGTTGGCCATGAACGGTTGCCTTGCTCGGCTGGGGGCTGTTGGACTGCTTGCAGGCCGCGTAAGGGATCGCCTGGCGTTCCAGTTGAGCGCGCGCCGAGCTTTAGGTCCAGACCTAGAGCGATCAAGCGCTAAAACGTGACCCTGCGTGATCACCAAGCTTGGCGAAGACAGCAAGCGAACGCAGGGCGCAGGGCGCAGGGCGCAGGGAAATTCGTGTCAAACTTTGGCCGTGAAAGCGCCCGGCTCTCTTTTTCAAAATCCGGGGATTTCCGCTACTCATGACACGGTTAGCTGGCGGCGGCGCGTTCGATCGAAGCGAAATCTTCGACTGTCATGGCAAAGCGTTCATGATCGCGCCAGGCGCCGTCGATAAACAGATACCTTAGTGAAAAGCCCTCGTGGCGAAAGCCGAGCCGCCTGACAAGAGCCAGCGAACGGCTGTTGCCAGGCTGTACGTTGGCCTCAATGCGGTGCAGACCTAGGGTCTCAAAATAGTAATGCAAGGCAAGTGCCAGCCCCTCACGCATGAGCCCTTGCCCGCTGGCGGCACGGAAAGCGTAAAAGCCCAGATAGCTGCTTTGCAGCAGCCCCCTCACAACTTGGCTGATGTTAATAACCCCGGCGAGATCACCGCTCTCGATCCGCCGCACAAGTAAGCTGATTTGGTCAGGATGACGAGCGCGCTCCAGAAAGGCAGCAAAGGCTTCCGCAGTACTGGGAGCCTGCACCCAAGGGCCGTGCAGGTCGGCGCTTTCGCCTACCGCCGCCAGGAATTCACCTTCATCGCTGGCGCTCGCGTGGGCGAGGAAACAGCGTTCACCACGCGGCATTCGCTCACGGTGGTCAGAATGTTGCGTCTCCATTGGCTCTCCCTGCCACAAGTCTTGGTGCCGACGACCGCTCGCCCACATCGGCCTTGGCAATGGCGCCAGCACATTCCACAAGACCAGCACATTCCACAAGAAAGGTGCAACACTTTCGAGAAAGCTGTGCGCTAAAAACGAAAAGCTTGAGCGGCAGCACCCTCGCCGAGCAGGGCCCAGGCCAGTTCGGGCAAGCTCAGAGCGCTTCCACCTCAACAACTGAGGAGCGCGCAGCAACAATGCGCACCTTGGTGCCTTCCTCTAGGTCCGGCCCACTGGCCGCCCAGCGCGTGTCGCCGATACGCACAGCGCCGCGACCGTTGCGAATAGCTTCGCTGACCAGGGCTTGCTTGCCCACCAAGGAGCGGACCCCTTGGTTCAAGCTGGACGCCGGACCTTTGTCACGGGTCAACAGCCGCCGACCAACCAGAAGCCCCGCCAACGAGGCAACGGAAAACACAAACGATTGGGTAAGGATCGACATCTCGGGCAGAACCACCATGACCAGCGAGGTCAATCCCGCCCCAAGAGCGAACCAAATAATGACCGTAGCGGGCAGAAGAATTTCTGCCACGCCCAAGACCAGCGCCAACACAAACCAATGCCAGGCGGTCCATTGCGACCAATCTAAGAACTCCATCATCATGGCTGGGCCTCCTAATGAACAAGCAGCGGTTCAGGGTCTATGGTTCACGGTTTACGGTTTACGGTTCACGGTTTACGGCATTGAAGGCCTATGACTTGGATCCCCAAGGCCCGCTGTCCCCTGACGATGCGCCGCCACCCGGCATGTCTTTCATGGCTTCCTTGGCCAACGAGGCTATGCCGCCCACCGCGCCGATGACGCTAGAGGCCTCCAACGGCATATAGACGACCTTCGCATTGCTGGAGGACGCCATTTTCTCCAAGGCTTGCGTATAGCGGGTCGCGACGAAGTAATTGACTGCCTGAACAGAACCACTGCTAATGGCTTCCGATACCATACGGGTTGCTTCTGCTTCCGCCTGTGCAGAACGCTCGCGCGCCTCTGCGTCTCTGAAGGCGGCTTCCTTGCGGCCTTCGGCTTCCAGGATCGCGGCTTGTTTCATGCCCTCGGCGCGCAAAATCTCGGCTTCCCGGTCACCGGAGGCATCCAAGATCTGCGCCCGCTTCTCACGTTCGGCCTTCATCTGGCGCGCCATGGCGTTCACAAGGTCTTTTGGCGGTTCAATGTCTTTGATTTCGATACGGGTAACCTTAACGCCCCAAGGGTCGGTCGCATGGTCAACCACCGCCAGCAAGCGGGCGTTGATCTGGTCGCGCTGTGATAGCAGCTCATCCAGATCCATCGAGCCCATCACGGTACGAATGTTGGTCATGGTTAGGTTGACGACAGCTGACTGCAAGCTTGCCACCTCATAGGAGGCCTTGGCGGCATCCATGACGGTAAAAAACACCACGCCATCGACGGCGACCATGGCGTTGTCCTTGGTGATGATTTCTTGGCGATCAATATCCAGCACCTGCTCCATCATGTTGACCTTGCGGCCAATGCGATCAATGAAGGGCACAATGATATTCAAGCCCGGCTCAAGCGTTGCCCGGTATCGCCCAAAGCGCTCCAAGGTCCATTTGTGGCCCTGCGGAACCTGTTTGACCGCCGACATGAGGGTCGTAACGACCAAAAACAGTATGACAATAGGCAGAAGGAGCGCTTCGAACATAACAAGTCCCTTAGACAAAATGGCTTCACAGCTCTAGTGGAGACCCTAGGGGCCCTCTTGCTTGTTAAGATGGGTCTGTTGCGCACGCATTTCCACACTTGTGGGAGGAATTTGCATCTTGCCACGGCAATACTGCGCCTTTGCCACTTTTCTAGCGCGCAAGTCGCCTTGCTAGGCCATGCCCACTTGTATCTGATTTGGCCGCATATCATCCGGTCGCGAGGCCAGCATGTCCATCAGATCTGCGCGTTGCTTTGCATAGTCTGGGTCATCGAACCGATTGGTCAATTCATCGGGGTCGGCCTCAAGATCATAGAGCTCCCCAGCGCCCGACTTTAGATCGACCGTCATTTTGAGCGTTCGGGTGCGAACCGTGCGCAACGATAGCGCGACCCCTGCCCTTGTGGGCAACAACTCCCACTCATTGAGGGCATGGGTGCGCCGCCCTTGCCCTTCAATCAGGGGGCGCAGGCTTTGGCCGTGTTGTGGCAACATGGCTTGCGCTCCGGCGTAATCACAGAAGGTCGCCCCGAGATCCAGCGTCGATACCGGGTCTTGCAGGCAGGCGCCCTGCGGTACACCCGGGCCCGCCCAAATCATGGGCACCCGCAACAACCCCTCGTAATGCATGGGCCCTTTTAGAACCAAACCGTGGTCCCCAAGCCAATCGCCATGGTCGGAAATATAGATTACCAGGGTGTTGTCGCGAATTCCCGCGTCCTGCAATGCGTTCAGCAGGCGCCCAACTTGATGATCGATCAACGCAATCTGTCCGTAGGTATTGGCAATAATTTCCCGCAACTGCGCGTCGCTCTGCTCGCTGATTCGCGAGTAGCTCTTTCGCACTTCGGCGTGATGCGCTTCACCCTCAGGCTCGCGCGTCAACACCGCCTCATGCCACCAAGGGCGACCCTCAAAGCTGCGCGCGCGATGGCGCGGAAGATCAACCTCGTCCGGGGCGTGCAATCTGGACCAAGGCTCAGGGCAGTCAAAGGGGTGATGCGGATCAGGAAAGCTCACCCACGCGCAAAACGGCGCTTGGGTGCCTTTGTCTGCTGCGTGACGGCCATGCTTGATCCAATCAATCGCTTGATCGGCTGTCCAAGTCGAATTGTGCCAAGCAGTCGGCAGCTTGGAATGCCATGTCTGCGCAGCGCCTTTCGTATCCCCTCCGCTTTCACGATACAGCTTGTTCTTTTGCTCGCCCGCACCGTCGGCATAGAACCAGCGCTCATAGTGCTGCCCATGGGGCGGTTTTTCGGGCAAGAACCAGTTGTGGCCAACCAACATGAGCTCAACATGTTCGAACCCCATGTAGGGCCCGTACCAGTCCTCGCCAAAGTCCGCGGATGAAGCAATCGATTCTGGCGTGCCGGTCGGCTGAAAGGTGTGATAGGTCGAAAAATGCGCCTTGCCAAACAGCGCAGTTTGATAGCCCGCGGCAGCCAAAGCGCCAGCAAAGCCCCGCTCGCCAATTTCTGGAGCAAGGTCAATACCGTTGTCATGAACGCCATGGGTCCGGCACAGCTGACCTGTCAGGATTGACGCGCGCGCAGGCTGGCAAACGACACAAGGTGTGATGCAAGCTTCAAAGCGCGTGCCCTGCGCCGCCAGAGCGTCTAGGTGGGGCGTTTTTACGTTGCGCCCCATATGGCCCAAGCAATCACCGCGCTGCTGGTCCGCTGAGATCAAGAGGATATTGGGGCGCTTGGTCATGCCGCTGGGTTCCTTTGCAAGGTGAGGTTGGCTATCTGGATTAGTTGGGTTTCTTGCGCGCGCCAGGGCGCCAAAGGGCCAGTGTCACGACCACAACCGAGGCTAGGACAAATGCAAAAGCGATTGGGCTGTGGAACAAGAACCAGACATCGCCGCCTGTGGCCGCAAAAGCCTGCCTGGCCGTTTCTTCCAGATTGCGCCCGAGGATAAAGGCGATGACAAAGGGCAAGACCGACACGCCAACGCGGCGCATAAAATAGCCGAGCAGTCCAAAGCCAATCGCCATATACACTCCCGCCATAGACGTGAGCTGTACATAGATTGCCGTCAGCGTCAGCAGCAAAATGACGGGCAATAACAAATGTTTAGGGATGTGCGCCATGACGCCCACCGAACGCATAAACAGCCCACCAAGGCTCCAGTTGAGGGCATTGGCGACCATCATTGCTGTAAAGATGCCAAAGACCACAACCAGTTCGGGATTGATGCCCTCACCCACAACGCCGCCTTGCAGCTTGAAGACCGAAGGGCCGGGATTGAAGCCGCCGATGCTATCCATTGCCAAAATCAAAAAGACCGCAGCGGCGTTGCCGGGTATGCCAAGCGACAGTACGGGAATGAGGTTAGCGCCGGATACCGCGGAGTTCGCCGCCTCGGTCGCGGCAACACCTTCGATGCGCCCCGTGCCAAACTTGGGTTGGTCCGGATATTTGCGGGCATGGCTCCGACGTCCAGACGCATAGCCCAAGGTGGCCGCCAAGGTGGACCCGATACCCGGCAGCGCGCCGATAGCCGTGCCGATAAGGGCCGATGTGCGGATGTAGGGCCAGCACAAGACAACTTCTTTCCATCCAAAGCGACTATCTGCCTTGGAAACGGCTTGGCTTCGGGTCGGGGATTGTGGCCCGCTGCGCACCAGATCCTCGATGCCTTTGAAGACCTCGCCCAGGATTAGCACGCCCAATACCGCCGTTACGACCGGAAAGCCGTCGGCAAGTGCGTCTTGCCCCAGGGAAAGCCGAGGGTAGAAGTCTTCCCCCTTGCCAATATAGGCCGCCAGCAGGCCGAGGCCCGCAGAAATCAAACCTTTGGCGGCCGAGTTCCCAACCACCGCCGCAATAAAACTGAGGGAGAGAATGATAAGGCCGGTCTTTTCCGGCAAATCTAGAAAGCGCTCGACCATAATAGCCAGGAACGGCGCCGAGGTGAAAAGCACCAAGTCGGAAAAGGTATCGCCACTGGCCGACGCGAAGTGGGCCGCCTTCAGAGCCTTACGGGCCTGCCCTTTCTTGGCCATGGGATAGCCGTCGAAGGTCGTAAGCAGGGCATCCGGCGTTCCGGGCGTATTGAAAAGAATGGCGGGCACCGCCCCGCCAATCGTAGCGCCCTTCATGATGCCGATTAAAAAGCCAAGCACGGGCAGTAAGGCATCCGCGCTCACGCCAAAGACCGATATCAAGATCGGCAGGGCAATCGCCATGGCCATGGGGCCGGCCAAGCCAGGCGTTGCCCCAACGACAATGCCCACCCCAAAGCCTGATGCGATCATAATCACGGTCGTGCTGACCGGAAGGCCCAGCAACTCGAAGGCAGGACTGGCGGTGAAAACTGCCGCGACGCCCAGCCAAAGATGATCCCAAAACCCCATTACAGATCCCCGTTTGGCGGCAAAAGCAAATCGTCAAACGGCAAGTCATAGATCAAGGCGATTGCTAGCGGTGCCAACAGCGCCACCAGCACCGCGCGCGCACTAAGCCGACGTTCCACCGCGACAATGCTGGCCAAGACGAGCAAGAACCCGCCGGATACGAATCCCAGATATTTCCAGGGTACGGTATCGCGCAAACTGCGGTAACTTTGCGCCTGATCGCTCAAGGCGACCAAGCCCGGCCCAACCCATCGCATCACGTGAAAAGCAGCGACCAACAACACCAGGTAGGCCAAGGCAAACACCACATTCGACACGCTAAGATCCAAAGGCTCCGCCCGGCCCATCAAGGCCACAAGAGCCAGGAACGCCCCGCCGAGCCCCAAAACGACCGCCGCAACGCTGGGCGCCAGCGCATCGCCGATCACCCAGCGCCGACGCACCTTTTCGATCAGGCCGCTATCGGTGTCCAATGGCACCCAGACCCACAAGATGAGCAAGGCCAGGACGAACAAGGCGAGCCCAAGAGCAAGCGCGCTATTGTTCCTAGCCTTCCCGTTCGTCTGCGTCTCTTGCCTCGCGCTCATGACCGACGTTCAATACTATTCCGACGATGCGTCAAGCAGCCCCTGTGCGCCCTGGGAGGCGTTTTCTAGCAGGGCTTCAAGATCGCCACCGCTGATGGTCTTCGCACCGGCAAAAGCCTTTGCGATGATGCCACCGGCCTTTGTGTTGGGGTCCGAAACGACCTCAATTATGGCCTGGGATAGGGCCTGTCTTGCTTCTTCGGACAGACCACCGGGGGCCACAAATGCGAAGTAGCCATCAGCGTTGAAATCGACGCCGTAGGCGCTCATCGTCGCGGCTTCAGGGGATTGCGCCAGCGGCGCCGAGAGAGCCGATGCCAGGTTAACGAGATCGCCCGCAGCCACCCCTTTGGCCTGGATACCCGCCATAAAGCCCAGGTCCAAATCGCCTGCTTGAACCCCGTTCATCACCGCTTTACCACCACGCACCTGCACGGTGTTGAATTCTACTCCGTTGGCTTTGCCCAACAGGTAGGCCAAATCGGAAAGCTTAGGGGACATGGTGCCAAAACGGATCGCTTGCCCATCCTTTGCCGCTTGAATGACATCCGCAAAGCTCGCCCAGCCCTTTTCTGTCTTTGCAACGATGCCCATTTGAAAGCCAGCTACGGTTGTCAGTGGCGTGAAGTCACCAAGCGCGACCGGCGCGCCCGCTGCGACACGGTTATAGCCCAAGGTTTCGGTGACGATCATCGCGATCGCAGTGCCGTCGGCCGGTTCCTTCGTCAAAGCCACGGCCGCGTTCAATCCGCCCTTGCCGGTGACCTGTTCGGGCAAAATCGCCCAGCCTTTGCGGCTTTCGATCTCTTCTGCGGTCGCGCGTGCGATTGTATCCGCACCGCCGCCAGCAGCAAACGCTATAATCAGCTTGATAGGCCCGCTTGGAGTCCAGTCCGCATGCGCGCTACCAAGACCTGCAACCGTCATCCCCGCCGCAAACAAAGACGTTGTGATAATTTTGCTTAATTTTGACATGTGATTCCTCCCTCACTTCTATGGATTATAGCTTGACAGGGGTTATTTGACCGGTCAAGCTATTTGTATGGACGAGCAAATTTTTGACCCCGCGTCGCAAATGTCTGCTAGACATGTTGGAAACTCTAACAGCACAAACACTAGTATGAGTGACACCCCGTCGCCCAACAAAAACCGATCGGACACCTTGGCCGCACAGCAATCAGGCGGGCTTACGGGTGAGCGCGGCCCAAGCGGAGAGGCCAGTGATCCACGCGCCAACAGCAGTGAAAGCCAGTCCGGGCAGGCGTTTCGCGAACTGCTGACGGTGCGGCTTCCCCGAATTCAGGCCAAGCTCAATGCGCAAGCGTCGGCCATTTTGGCGCGCGAGGCCGGATTGACCCTGATCCAGTGGCGCATTCTGTTTCTGCTCGACCGGATGGGGCCGTCCACCGCCTCCCAAATCAACGAGGTCTCGGCCATTGATCCCGGGCTGCTCAGCCGAAAAATCAAGGCGATGGCCGATGGCGGGATCCTGAACGTGCGGCCGTCTGAAGATGACAATCGCCGCAAACTGCTGTCGATTACCAGGCAAGGACGAGCGCTTTTTGACAAGGCTCTGCCCGCTATGCGGCTGCGCCAGCAACGCATGCGCAGCTTCCTGCCACCCCAAGACATGCAGCTTTTTTCTGATTACTTGGACCAACTTAGTTTGGTCGCCGAAGAAGACATGTAGCCTCGGCACGATTGTCGCTCACCGCCTTATTGAGACCCACAAGATCATCATGACAAACAATCTTTTGGTCATCATGTCTGATGAACATCAGGCACGCGCGCTTGGCTGCGCAGGCCACGACTTTGTGCAAACGCCAAACTTGGATCGTCTGGCGGCAAGTGGCACGCGCTTTGCGCGCGCCTACACGCCCTCACCCATCTGCGTACCCGCGCGCGCGAGCTTCGCCTCAGGCCTGTATCCGCACCAGAACCGCCTGTGGGATAATGCCATGCCCTACACAGGCAAGCAGCCCGGTTGGGGCCATGCGCTGCAAGACGGCGGCATAGCGGTTGAGTCGGTTGGCAAGCTGCACTATCGCGCTGAGGAGGACCCTGTCGGCTTTGATGCCGAGCACATTCCGATGATGGTTGTCGGTGGTGTAGGCATGGTCTGGGCGTCGATCCGCAAAGAGGACGAACGGGTCACCCCCAACAAGCGGATGCTGGGCGATTATATCGGGCCCGGCACCTCGGCCTATACCGACTATGACAGCGCCGTCGTCGAACGAACAATCAACTGGCTACACGAACGCGCCCAGCGCGCAGGCGGCCAACCCTGGTGCCTCTACGTCGGCCTGGTTGCCCCGCACTTCCCCCTTGTGGTTCCCCAAGAATTCTTCGACCTTTATCCCCTCGACACGCTACCCGACGCAAAACTGCACCCCTCAAGCGGCTATCAACGTCACCCATGGGTCGAAAGGCAAAACGCCTTCATGGATAATGAGGCTCGCTTTCGTGACCCAGAAGAACGGCTGCGAGCGATGGCCAGCTACTACGGCCTTTGTACCTGGCTGGACCACAATGTTGGGCGCATCCTTGGCGCGCTGGAGGCCTGCCAGTTGGCCGACACCACCAGCGTTATTTACACCAGCGATCACGGCGACAACGTTGGCGCACGCGGCCTGTGGGGCAAATCCAATATGTACGAGGAGAGCGTCACTGTACCCATGATTGCGCGCGGGCCAGGCTTTCAAGCCGGGAAAACTTGCCAAACCGCGGTTAGCCTGCTCGACTTGTCCGCCACCATCGCCGACCATTTCGGCACCCGCCTTGCCGACGACCGCCCCGGCCGAAGCCTCTATGACCTTGCCAGAGGCAAGGACGATTTTGAACGCCCTGTCTTCAGCGAATATCACGCCGCAGGCGCGGTGTCTGGTGCCTTCATGCTGCGCAAGGGCCGCTGGAAGCTGATCTACTACGTTGGCTTTGAGCCCGAGTTGTTCGATCTTGAGGCGGACCCCGAAGAACTGAACGACCTGGCCCCGGCCGCCGCGCATGCGCCCGTTCTTGCAGAGCTCATTGCGGACCTTCGCAAGATCTGTGACCCTGAGGCCACCGACGCGCAGGCCCACGCGGACCAGGCCGACATGATTGAAAGCTACGGCGGCCGCGAGGCGGCGCTCAAGTTGGGTGCGCCAGGCGCTAGCCCGCCGCCACGGCTAAGCTAGCCAAGCGAGCTCATCAGGCCCAGCCCTAGCGCCCGCGCTAGGCCGCTAAGGCCGTAAGGCGCGCAGACACTTTGTCAAAAGCGCGTTGCTTGATCGGGCCAAATCCTTTGATCTCAAGGATCATGCCAAAGCCGAGCAGCAAGTCTGAAAGCTCCGGGCTATCTTGGCTTGCTGCAGCCTTGGCGACAAGGCGCTCGGTCAGGTCGATCAACTCACGCTCCATTCGGCGCTCGGCGGTGCGCCCAAACGGGTCAAACGCTGTGCCGCGTGCGATCTTGCCATGCTTGAGCAGGCCAAGCGCGCGCAACATCCAAGGCCCGAACGTCCGCTTGCGAGGCTCGCCGGTTCGCGGATCGACGGCGGACAAGTTAGGCGGAGCCAAGTTCAAACTGATCTTGGCGCCTTGCTTGAATTGATGGTCCAATTCCGCCTTGGTGTCGGGATGGCTGAGCAGGCGGGCAACCTCATATTCATCCTTGTAAGCCATGACTTTATAGAGCGCACGCGCTGCCTGCATTACCTGGCCATCGCCAAGCGCGGGATTGGCGGATAGATCGTCAATCTGCTTCACGAAGCGCTGCGCGTAGGTGCTAGATTGATAAGCGGTCAGCTCATCAGCAAACCGCCGTTTCAAAGCCGCCAAGCTCAGCTCTTCAGGACGATGCGCCTCTTCGTGCAGACCAGAGGCCTGCATAGCGACATCCCGATCGGCAACAAGCCAGCGTCCCCAGCGGAAGGCGGCAACGTTCATGGCGACCGACACGCCGTTGAGCTCCAAAGCACGCTCAATGGCTGCTGCGCTCATCGGCAGCCGCCCAGCCTGATAGGCCATGCCCACAACCATGAAATTGACCCCCATGCCATCTGCGAGTAGGGCATGCGCGAGCGCGACCACATCTTCGCTTCGAATGTGAGCTTCGGGAACAATGTGTGCCAGCCGCTCCAACAGGCCATGAGTGTGAGGCCGAGCAGATGGGTTGACCGCGAACGCCGCCAAGGGTTCGACATGCGCATTGGCGATGACTTGAGCGTCAGGGCTCAGCGCTGTCAAAACGGCATCGCTGGTCGCAGTGACCAAATCACAGGCAATCAAGGTGTCTGCGCTGCCGTCCGGCAGCCGCGCGGGCCTGTTGTCCAATGCCTCGCTTGATAGCTGGATTTGGCTGGCAACGGCACCGTTTTTCTGGGCCAATCCGGCTTGGTCCAGGGTCAGAGCATGCTGGCCCTGCATGCGTGCTGCCATGGTCAAGACCGCCCCAACCGTTACCACACCTGTGCCACCGACACCGGTGACCATCAAGCGCGCACCAGACGGCCGCTTGGGTTCCGGCAATTGCGCCATTTCTGGCGGCTGAATTAGGTTGCTGCGCGAGCCCAGCAGTGGCTCTTTGTCGTGCTCAATGGTCAAAAAGCTGGGGCAGAAGCCTTTGAGGCAGGAAAAGTCCTTGTTGCAGGCGGTCTGGTCGATCTCTCGCTTGGTACCGAAGATCGTGTCCTTGGGCTTGATCGACACACAATTGGACTTAACCCCACAGTCGCCGCAGCCCTCGCATACTCGGCTGGCGATCATGACGCGCTTGTGAGGGTTGGGGAACTTGCCGCGCTTACGCCGGCGGCGCTTCTCAGCCGCGCAGGTCTGTACATAAATCAGCGCCGTCGTGCCCTCGATCTCTCGCAGCTCGCGCTGCACTTCGTCCAAATCCTTGCGCTCATAGAGTGGCACCCCAGCGGGCAAACGCCCGGCAAGGCCACTCATTTCAGCGGGATCGGCGACGACAACGACCTTTTTTGCGCCTTCAGCCAGGAGCTGGGTCGCGATCGACCAGGGCTTTGAGTGGCTTTCCAGCGGCTGACCGCCGGTCATAGCCACAGCATCGTTGAATAGAATCTTAAAGGTGATGTTGACGCCCGCCATGATGCAGGCCCGGATGGCCAGGAAGCCCGAGTGTTGGTAGGTGCCATCGCCCATGTTCTGGAACATGTGCTTCTTTTCCGAAAAAGGCGCGCGCCCCAGCCAGGTGCCGCCCTCGCCGCCCATTTGCGCGCACCAGTAGTGCGTCTGCGGACTGACGATTGCCGAAATCGTATGGCATCCAATACCTGAGACCGCCATAGAACCGTCGGGCAACTTGGTCGATGTGTTGTGCGGACAGCCAGAGCAATACCACGGCACCCGCTGAGCGGGCTGCGCCTCGTTCAAACTGCGCAAAGGATGGCTGTCGATCGCTGCGCTTGTCTTTCCTTGCGGGGCCATATCCAACGCCGTCAACCGGTCTAGCAAGGCATCCACAATAAGGTGAGGGCTAAGCTCACCAAAAGAAGGCATGATCCGTCGCCCTTCCGGGTTGAACTTGCCGACCAGGCGCGGACGCTCGCAATCTGGCAGATCAAACAGCACCTTCGCCGCCTGGGTTTCGACGAACTCCTTCTTGTCCTCAAGGATTAGAATTTCATCATAGCCGCGGGCAAACTCGATCAACGAGCTGGGCTCCAGCGGCCAAACCATCGCCACTTTGAAAATGCCAACGCCAGAATCGGAATCCAGCGCCAGTTCCTCCAACGCCTCCATCAGATCAGGATAGGCGCGCCCCACCACAACGATGCCCAGGCGCTTGGTCATGGGCTCCCAAACCGGCCGGTTCAGCTTGTTGGCTTTGGCGTAGGCCAGCGCGGCGGGGATACGTTCATGATTTAAACAGTGCTCCGCCTCCAAAAGCGGCACAAAGCCTGGCTTGGCATGCAAGCCGTTCTTGGCCTGCGGGTCGTCTAGCGGCGCGAATTCCGGGCGTAGTTGGTCGAGATCAAGCGTTGCAGCGCTGTCCGCGACATCGGCGACAAGCTTGATGGCGGCAGGCACCCCGGCATAGCGCGACAAAGCAATGGCATGCAGACCCAAAGGAACAAGCTCGTGAATCGAGGCTGGAAACAGCACCGGCACCATGGCCGCCATGAGGGTTTGATCCGACTGGTGCGCCAAGGTAGACGACTTACCACTGGCATCATCCCCCGCAATCATCACGATGCCGCCGTGGGGCGATGTCCCTTGATGGCTCACGTGACGAATGGCATCGACCGAACGATCGACGCCGGGCCCTTTGCCGTACCACATGCCAACCACACCATCCAGGCCGCTGTCGTCCAACAGCGGCACCAGCTGGGTGCCGCCCATCGCGGTCATCGCCAGATCTTCATTCAGGCCTTCTTGGAAGACGATGCCGGCCTCTTCGACCGCTTCACCTGCATGCCAAAAGGCCTGATCGAGGCCGCCCACTGGCGAGCCCCGGTAGCCAGAGACCAGCGAACGGGTCTTCAGTCCCTGTTCAGCGTCAAGGGCCATTTGCTCCATCATCAGACGGACCAATGCTTGCATGCCGTTCATGACTGCGGTGCCACGCTTAAGCTGGTACTTGTCATTCAGTGATAGTTCGGTAACGAGCGGACCTTCGTACGGCGCCATGCTGCCTCTCCCTGAGACTTAGAATAGTTGATTGCCATAAGGGTAAGCCGCGGGCCGACCTGCGACAAGTCGGCTGCTCATGGACGTGAACGTGTCCCTGCTCGGCGCTGTTTCAGGCGCTCTGCACCACCTATGCGCGAAGCCTGAAATAGACCTAGCTCTTGTTGTCACGAGGTAGCCGCCTAAGACTCATAAAGTTACGGATTTGAGTAATATTATTACCTTGATCGACCTGAGGCCTTCCTCCTAGGCCGTGTTTCGCAGAACAGAAAAAAATCGCGACAGAAGATGGTTAACACCAAAATCCCCAAAAAGGTCAGCATTACAGTCCTAAATTGGTCTAGACGGCGCAAGAATCGCTAAAGGCGGCCCGAATCTACGCTTTTGCAGCGGCCGTCCGCCGCCTCACACCATTACCAACTCAAAATCTGCCAGGCCTTCGATCCAGCCGACCAGCCGGTCGCCGCTCGCGACCGCGCCTACGCCCGCCGGTGTCCCGGTAAAAATCAGGTCACCAGGCTGCAAGCAATAGTACCGCGATAGATCGGCGATGATCTCTTCAGGGCGCCAGACCTGTTCGCTAAGATCGGCCCTTTGAACGACCTGCTCATTCTGCTTCAGGCCAATCTCGCCGCGATTGGGATCAAAGCCCTTGCCCGCAGGGTGCAGCACGCTGACCAGCCCTGAACTCTCAACGTTTTTCGCAGTATCCCAGGGCCGCCCTTTGGCCTTGGCGGCCGCCTGCAAATCCCTGCGCGTCATGTCCAGCCCGACCGCGTAGGCGTAGACGTGATCTAAAGCAGCGGCCTGGTCGATGTCACGCCCGCCCTTCCCGATCGCCATGACCAATTCCACCTCGTAGTGGTAGTTGTCTGTGCGGCTAGCAATCGGCTGTTCGCCAACAGCCAAAGCAATATGATGAGCTGACTTCATGAAGTAGAAGGGCGCCGAGCGATCAACTTCGTTGCCCATCTCTTTGGCGTGGGCTTCGTAATTGCGGCCAACGCAAAAGACCCGATGAACTGGAAAACGCTGTTGGACACCTTCAATCGGCAAGCTGGCCGGTGCAACGGGCTGAAAAATGTAGTCTGACATGAAAGCTGGCCTCTGAGCGTTAGGGTGGGACGGGTTGCGCGAGTACCTTTCTCCGCCTCGACCTCGTCGCCCGATCATACGCAAATCCACGCCGGGAAACCAAGATGCAATTGCAGGCCGCGACTTGCTGTTCAGGTCCCTAGGCTGGCGCCAAGGCACAAAAAAAGCGGCCCCGATGCTTCGGAGCCGCTCTTGTCTATGTTCAAGCCGTAGCGATTAACGGCTATAGAATTCGATCACCAGGTTGGGTTCCATTTGAACCGGATAAGGCACGTCTTCCAGCTTAGGACCACGCACGAAGGTCGCCTTCAGCTTCTTGGGGTCCAATTCAATGTAGTCAGGCACGTCGCGCTCTGGCGAAACCAGGGCTTCCAAAACCATACCCATTTCACGGCTACGCTGGCGCACTTCGATCACATCGCCATCTTTGACCATGTATGAAGGAACGTTCACGCGGCGGCCGTTGACCAACACGTGACCGTGGCTAACGAATTGGCGAGCAGCAAAGACAGTGGGTACCAGCTTTGAGCGGTAAACCACAGCGTCCAGGCGGCGCTCTAGAATTTCAATCAGGTTTTGAGACGTATCGCCTTTGCGACGAACGGCTTCTTTGAAGTAGCGCAAGAATTGCTTTTCGGTGATGTTGCCGTAGTAGCCTTTGAGCTTCTGCTTGGCCATCAACTGAATGCCGAAATCGGTCGGCTTTTTGCGGCGGTTTTGGCCGTGTTGACCGGGGCCATAGCTCCGACGGTTGAAAGGAGACTTGGGGCGACCCCACAGGTTTACGCCCAGACGGCGGTCGATCTTATACTTCGACGCAATACGCTTTGACATCGTGTTCTTTCGATTAAGCTGTTGTTGTCCCGGCTGGACATCTGAGCAAGGGTTAGGTCTTTCGAGATTCGCCCACGGCAGAGCCAAGACGCAAAGCGCCTTACGACCGGAAATGGAGCGCTTGTTTAACCAAGCTGAAGCCGCTTGTAAAGCCCTTTGCCGCGCCATGGGGCCGCGCACGGTTGTCGCTCTACGCGCTAGCGATCTTGCAGCGCGCGAAAAATGCCGTGCAGCATGCCAACTTCGCCCTTGGTGAGCTGAGCCTTGCCAAAGAGGGCATAAAGATTGGCTTCGACGGTCGGTCGCTTTTCGGTAACCCCAAAAAACTGGCGCTGATCCAGGGACTCGACCAATCGACGGAGCAGATTGTCCACCGCCTCACGCTCGGCCAAGGCCTTTTGAGCGTCCGGCAAAGTCGGCATGGTCTCGCCTTGGAACCACTCATAGGCAATCAACAGCACCGCTTGCGCCAAGTTCAGGGAACTGAAAGCAGGGTTCAGCGGCACGGAAATCAAGGCGTTCGCAACCGCCAAATCCTCGTTGCTGAGACCCGATGCCTCAGGACCAAATAGAACCGCGGTTTGCACCGAACCCCGCTGGCTCGCCGCGGTTGGCAGCTCCGCAGGGCTGAAGACGGGCAAACTAAGGCTGCGTTCGCGCGCGGTCGTTGCTGCTACGAGTTGGCAGTCCGCCACCGCCTCTTGCACCGTATCGAACAGGCGCGCGCGCTCCAGAATCCAGGTTGCTCCCGAGGCAGGTGCCTCCGCTTCGGCGTTGGGCCAGCCGTCACGCGGCGCAACGATCCGCAAATCTTCAAGCGCAAAGTTGCCCATGGCCCGCGCGCAAAAGCCAATATTCTGGGCCAACTGAGGGCGCACCAAAACCACCGCCAAATTGCCGGACAGAGGTAGGGGCGCAGGAGACGGCGTGTTAGACAATCGCGCGAGCGCCTTCCTGAATTAGTTTCCAGGTCACGGCGTCGTGCAACGCCGTATAAGACGCGTCGATGATGTTGGACGAGATACCAACTGTGTGCCAGGTTCGCCCTTGCTTGTCGTGGCTTTCGATCATAACGCGGGTAACCGCTTGGGTTCCGGCTTTGGAATCGAGTATCCGCACCTTGTAATCCGACAAGGTCATATCTTCCAAGCAAGGGTAATGGTTGAGCAAAGCTTTGCGCATGGCGCGATCGAGCGCATTCACCGGACCGTTGCCGGATGCCGCTTCCATGTGCGAGCGCGCGCCTACCCACAAGGTCACCAGTGCCACTGCCTCTACCACAATGTCACCGCGCGCGTTGTGGCGCCGCTCATCAATTACCCGGAAGCGGTCCAGATCATAGAAGGGCTTGAAGGGAAGCGCTATTTCACGCGCCAAGAGCTCAAACGAGGCTTCAGCCCCGTCATAGGTCAGGCCGTCGGCTTCTTTGTCTTTCACGCGCCGCAACAACTCGCCGACCTGCGCGTCGCTGAAATCCATGCCCAGCTTGGTCTTTGACAGCATCATTTTGATGTTCGCACGGCCGGACTGATCAGACACAACGACTTGGCGATCGTTGCCGACGGTCTGCGGGTCCACATGCTCATAGCTAGCAGGATTGCGGGCGATGCCCGAGACGTGCAAGCCCGCTTTATGAGCAAAGGCACTGGCGCCCACATACGGGGCGTTGGCGCGCGGCGCCCGGCCGACAATCTCGTCCAGCAAGCGCGACGTCAGCGTGAGGCCTGTAAGCGCCTCATCCGATACCCCGATCTCAAAATCAGTCTTGAGCTTCAGCGTAGGGATCAAGGAGACCAGATCGGCGTTTCCGCAGCGCTCGCCAATGCCGTTCAGCGTGCCCTGGATTTGGCGTGCCCCCGCTTCAATCGCAGCCAAGGAGTTGGCGACGGCGTTGCCGGTATCATCGTGACAATGGATGCCCAATTGATTGCCCGGAATGATCTGCTCGACCTCGCGAACGATCCGATGAACTTCGTGTGGAAGCGTGCCACCGTTGGTATCGCAAAGAACGATCCAGCGAGCGCCCGCCTTCATCGCCGCTTCCAGGCAAGCCAAGGCGTAGTCGCGATTATTCTTATAGCCATCAAAGAAGTGTTCAGCGTCGTACAGCACTTCATCAGCATGTTGGCCCAAATGACGAAGGCTGTCTTCGATCATCGACAGGTTTTCGTCCAGCGTGGTATTCAGCGCTTCGGTGACGTGAAAGTCCCAGGCCTTGCCAACCACACAATAAGCATCGCAGCGCGCTTGGCGCAGACCAGCCAGCACGGGATCATTGGCAGCGCTGTAGCCAGGCCGGCGCGTCATGCCAAAAGCAACGAACTTGGCTGTTTGCAAGGCGGGCGGCTCGCCAAAGAATTCCTCGTCGGTCGCGTTGGCGCCGGGCCAACCGCCTTCGATGTAGTCCAGCCCCAAGCCATCAAGCGCGTCCGCTATGGCGCGCTTATCGTTGACGGTGAAATCGATGCCGCGGGTCTGCTGCCCGTCGCGCAAGGTTGTGTCGAACAGATGGATATAGCCAGAAGACATGGGGCCTTTGCTTTGAGCCAGAAATTTAGGGATAGGGCCGCCAACAGCGGCCGCGACCAGCCGCTCTTATAAAGGAGACAGCTCTTTAATCAAATGCTGCAAGGCCGCTCTGGCGGTCTTTAGTCGAAAATGCGCGGCTTTAGAGGCAGCAAGGCCCGCTTCAGGGTCGGGCAGGTCCAGTTCTGGCAGTTCTGGTCCGGTCAAGGTGGCGCTTGACGCAGGCGCTGGCTTTTCCGCCAACACGCGCGCTTGTAGCTCCTCAGGACTGTTCACGCCATCGCTTAGCAGCTTTTGCACGCCGCGGATGGTGTAGCCTTCGACATAGAGCAAATCACGAATACCGATCAAAAGCGCCTTGTCTTCTGGCCGGTAGTATCGCCGCCGCCCATTGCGTTTGAGCGGTTGAATTTGTGGAAATTTCGACTCCCAAAAGCGCAGCACATGCTGAGGCACGTCGAGTTCTTCGGAGATCTCCGAGATCGTGCGATAGGCCTGGGGGTCTTTGGTTCGCCGAGCCACAAGCGCTCCTTCTTGCTCATGTGGGCGGACCAGGTAGGCAGGCTTGCAGTCTAGGCGCTAGCCACACCCACAGTTTTGGAGGGCGCGCTTTTCTGGACCGCAATTGGTCGGTCTAGCTGGCTTTGTCGCCGTTGATCTTATCTTTGAGCAGTTGACTGGCCTTGAAGCTGAGAACCTTGCGGGGCGAAATGGCCGCCTCAACTCCGGTCTTCGGATTGCGACCGACGCGCTCTGCCTTGGCACGCACCGTCAGGCTGCCAAAAGAGGAAATCTTCACGCTCTCGTCTTCAATGAGCGCTTGGCAGATTTCTTCTAAAACTTGCTCAATCAAGTCAGCCGACTCTTGCCTCGACAGTCCGATCTTATTGCAAACGGCTTCTGCGAGATCAGCGCGTGTCAGCGTCTGTTCCGTCATCTCCCATCCCCTCCGCGACCTCAGAAACTTGCTCCTGGGTCTTAATAATCTGAGCATTTGCTACTTCTAGTCTCTGGCTTATCGTATCAATGAAGTGATGTCGATACAAATTCATCGCCACGCCAATAGCGTTTGCAAAGCCCAAAGCGTCTGTTCCGCCGTGACTTTTAACGGAAATGGCGTTCAATCCAACCAGTACAGCCCCGTTATACAAACGCGGATCAAGCTGCTTGCGCAGCATGCGAAGGCGATTGAATCCGATGGCATAGGCTGCCATGCCAAAAATGGACCCCCTAAAGGCCCGGCGGATGTATTCTTGGATCAATCGCGCCAGACCCTCGGTGGTCTTCAGCGCGACGTTGCCCGTAAAGCCATCGGTCACGATCACATCGCATGAGCCCTTTTGTATATCATCGCCTTCGACAAAGCCGATGTATTCCCCGCTTCCTAGCGGCAGATCTTTCATGATTCTATGGGCTTCTTGAACGATATCGTTGCCCTTCAGGTCTTCAGAACCCACGTTGAGCAAGCCGACGGTCGGCTCCTCAATATCCAGTGCCGTAGAGGCGTAGGCCGCGCCCATCACCGCAAATTGGCTAAGGTTTTCGGCTGAACAGGTCACGTTGGCGCCAAGGTCCAACAGCACAGACCGGCCCCGGTTCAGCGTCGGCATCGCAGAGACAATCGCCGGGCGGTCAATGCCGGGAACCATCCCCAGAATAAACTTGGATAGCCCCATCAAAGCGCCGGTATTGCCTGCCGACACGCTGGCTTGTGCGCGCCCGTCCGCCACCGCCTCCAGCGCCAACCGCATAGAGGAACGCTTGTTTCGCGCCCGAAAGGCGTCGCGCGCGCGTGCGCCACTGTCAATTTTGACGTCGGTGTGCTCAAACTGCCAGCGGTCCGCCAGCCCTGGGAAGCGATCCATCAGCGGCTTGACGGCGGTCTCGTCGCCAAAAATCAAGAATTGAACGTCCCGATTGCGTCGCGCAAAGCGCGCTGCGCCTTCGATGACCAAATCCGGCGCTTTGTCGCCGCCCATGGCGTCCAAGGCAATCGTTAGGCTTTGAGTCATATGTCCTAGTCTCGATATCTTTATTTCATGCTCCAACCGCGGGCTGGATGCTTTGTTATTTTTCGTCCGTAAAAAAACCGGCCGACTTTCCCCGTGCACAAGGCGATTGAGCAAACAGCCCTCCGCGTGGCAAAGGCCCTGCTTGCGACTGTCCCGGCGCTCAGTCGATCACCCTGTACTACGACAGCAAACGCAGCTTCCAAAGCAGAATACGCGAGCTTGCCGCTGGGCGCCATGGGAATTGTTCCAACGGGTCGCTGCGGCCCCCTATCATTGCCACAGGCAACCCGCCAAAGGGAGCAGCCCAATCGCCGCGTGCCCAGTACGCTAGGCGGCTCTGGCCGACACCGCGAGTTTCGCTCAGCCCTATTGGCCCCCTTCTTTTGTCTTGATCCCCGCCAACGCTGCGAAGGGGTTGGGCTTTTCTTCGGGCTCCCAAGCAGGACCGAATGACTGAACCAAGGGCTCCAGGCCGGGCTTTCGGGGAATGTCCGGCAACATCAGGCTAAAGGATTGCATCAAGAACTCACCGACGTCCGCCTGCCCGTCTTCAGATAGGGGCTCATTTAGATTTTCGTCATCTTGAAGCTGCGGCAGCTCGGCCTCGGGTACAAAGTAGGTCTCTAAATCATCTTCGATGGTCAGCACGAAGGGCTCCAGGCTCACCGAGCACACCATCTCCACCTCTGCTGTCAGATTTGCGCGGGCAAATGGCATGCCGTGGCGCAGCTCCAAAGCGCCCTCGACCCTCAGGTGCTTCAGGTCGCTCAGACCGAAGCGCTCGATCAGAGCCTGGCGGATCTTCGCGTCATTGATTTCAAGCACGAACTGCTGCGCATCCTCCAGCTCTTGCGGATCATACCGCAGAGCTGCCGGGTCGCTAAATTGATTGCTCATCATTCTTGTCCCTCTGGGAGGCCTAGTTTACGTGCCCCAATGTGGGCAATTTGGCTAGGCTTGCCAAGATCCAGGCGACCGGCGCGCAGGTCTTCGGCGGAAAATTGGCGAAAACTGACCTGTAGTCCCACAACGTAAGATACCAGTCGCCTCAATTGAGCGTCTTGCATTTGGCCAAGATTCAAATTGCGTTTTAGGGCCTCACTCAAAGCCGCCTGCCCGTCTTCGGCCCCCGGAACCGCGAGCGCTTTAGCATAGGCATTCGCGCGCCCAAAAAATCCTTGCGTGACCCGTTTGATGTGTTTGGACATTGACATGTCCCCGACCCCACTTTCGCGCAGGGCAAAGTCCCAATTGCCCAGAAAGCACTCAAACAACTTCTGAGAGAAGCGTTTGGGGATATTTGCATCGTTTCGCAACCGATCAAACAAAATGTGAGCGTGCAGTGCGGTTAGATCAAAACGCCCCGTAAAGCCGCTATCTATGCCAATTTCGTTGTAAAACCAGGGATCTAGCGCCTGGACTGTCACGATTTCATACAAGACTTTTACCGCCTTGCGATCACGGCGCCCTTGAGTTAACGCCTTTGCAATGCCAAACATGCCCTCAAACCTTTTTTGCTCGTCGTCCTCGATCTAAGTAGGCCCAAGCCACATGTCACTAGCTTTGCCCGTCCTGCGCCAACTTGCCGTTCTTTTCATCGCGATCGGATTGCTGTCGGCCTGCCAAAAAAACATGAATGTCTACGGCCAATTTCCGACGGCTGAAGAGGTCGCACAGCTGCGCCCGCAGGAACACAATCGTGGCGATGTGGTTCGCATTCTAGGAACGCCCTCCCACCTCAGCAACTTTAACGATAGCCATTGGTACTACGTCAGCCAAACACGCGACGAAACAATCAAATTTCGATCAAAAAAGTCACAACAAGTGGTTCTAGAGCTGGCCTTCGACGACCAAGGCATTTTGCAGTCCATGCAGGCCTACACTCTGGTCGACGGAGTACCGGTGGTCCCTTCAGCGGAC
>JAUIHE010000195.1 GCA_030432195.1 Alphaproteobacteria bacterium | reverse complement strand
ACACCCGGCAGCGGCGTGACCTCCGAGCCGGTGGCGATCAAAATGCGCTTGGTCTCCAAGGTCTGGCCGTCCAGCTCACCGCCTGCAATGGCGACTTGGTTGGCGCCGGTGATGCGGCCTTCGCCGACCACGTAATCGACCTTGTTCTTTTTGAACAGGAATTCGATGCCCTTGGTCAGGTCATCGACCACCTTGGTCTTGCGCGCCATCATGGTCTCCAGGTTGACGCTGGGGGTGCCAATCTCGATGCCGTGGCCAGCAAAATCGTGCTTAGCGGTCTCGAATAGCTCTGAGGAGTGCAGCAGCGCTTTGGAGGGGATGCAGCCAACATTCAGGCAGGTGCCGCCCAGAGTGCCGCGCTTTTCAACGCAGGCAACGGCCAGGCCCAACTGAGCCGCGCGGATTGCCGCTACATAGCCGCCGGGGCCGCCGCCGATTACTACCAAGTCGTATTGCTTTGCCATGGGTTCTTGTCTCTTCGTTTCGGTTTTGTCGCTGTTAGGGTCGTGCGGATCTCTGGTCGCTGGCGCCTGGCTTTGGTCACGCTTGGTCGCGTGCTGCTGCGATTGCGACGCTGGGTCAGCATCGCTCTGTTGCGCGTCCACATTTGTGTTCGATTTGCCGCGTTTCAAGAAACTGAAAGGGGCAAAGCCACGGGGAATTTTCGAACCAAACAGACTCACTGCCGTTGCGCCTTGCCGCTTGTGCCTGGGAATCGGGCGCAGTTTAGGCTCCCTTGCTCGCTTGGCAACGTCTTAGCCGTCTGCGGGTCAAATGGTAACACGCAAACGGGCTAGCTCGGTCTTGGACTTGGCCTTGTCAGGCGGTTAGGATCCTGCGCGCCAGGCAGGGTCGAACAGCAAGGGATCGTCAGTAAACAGCCCGCTGAGCCCGGCTGCGAACAGCGATTGGGCCCGCGCGGCATCGTTGAGGGTGTAGACGAAGACCTCCAGCCCTTCAGCCTTGGCCTGGCCGATCAGAGCCGGGTCGATCAGCTCTTGATCCAGGTGCAGACTGACCGCGCCCAGTGCCGCGGCCTTATCGCGCCACCTGTCCTCAATGCCTTCGTAGAGCAGGCCGCGCGGGATACTGGGTAGGCGTTTGGCCATCAGCTCGAGCGCCTCGTGCTCGAAGGACGAAAAGAGCCACGGCCCGCCGACCGCCTGCGCGTCTTCCAGCACCTGCGCCGTTGCCTCGACCAGAGCCTCAACATTGTTGGCGTCGGGCTTCAGTTCCAGGTTTGCGCCCAAGCCCAGCTCTGCGCAGAGCTGAAGAAGTTGGCCTAGGGTCGGGATGCGCTCACCGGCAAAGGCAGGCGCGAACCAGGCGCCGGCGTCGATGCGCTCCAGGTCGGCCAAGCAGAGGTCGGCCAGCGCACCCTGGCTATCGGTGGTGCGCTCCAGCGTCTGGTCGTGGATGATGACCGGGGTGCCGTCGCCCAACAAGGAGATGTCCAACTCGACCCAGCGGCAGCCGTGCTCGGCAGCCCAGCGGAAGGCGGCCAAGGTGTTTTCGGGCACCCATGAGGCGCCGCCGCGATGCGCGATGACTTTGGCCATGACCATAGCGTTGCTTCTCCTTATGTTTCTGTCGATACGAACAGGCGTGTGCGTGGCGCTCGGCCGTGATTTTGGCCCGCTCTTTTTGCCTCTTAGCAGTTTTTGCTCTTGCGCCCAAGCGGCACTGCGCCCATCTTCAATAGCCTGAGCTGGGCCGTTCGTTAGGCCTTTTTCATCTCCGGGGCCGATACCGCATTCCTAGGGAGCTGTCCCTGTCAAGACCGTGGTCTTGGTACACGGCGCCCACCTGTCTAAGGGCAGGCCACGGGAAGATACCTTCTGGCCGACGGCCGCCTGGCTCAGGCTCTAGGCCCTGCTGCTTGACCAGCAGGCCTTGGTGGTTTCGCTGAGCGCAGCCCCACCCAAAAATCGGCGCTGCTCCGCTGTGTTGGAGGCAAGCTGGCGCTGGAGTCTCTATCACACCGCAGACACCAGGCAGGAATGACTGCCCTAAGTTGCCGTCAATGGTCTAGACAATATGGCGTAAAGGTGCCTCTTGAGTTACTTGGTGTGCATAAGTCATTGTTCGGTCAAATAATGTCTGAAGCGGGCTATAGTCGCTCCCTGCGCTCTGCTAACCTGACCAAAGCAGTGCATGTCATGAATTGTGTGCGGCTAACAAATGCGAGGAGCGAGTTTGGTTCGCTTCGTGACTGGGCATAGAAGGCGCAGTCAAACCTCCAACGAGAATGAGCGACCCATGACGGCTGAGAGCCTCCCCCTCTATGTTGCACTCAAGCCTGGACGCAGTGCCATGGCTCGGTTGCAGGCCGCGTTCGAGGTCGAGCCTGCCTCAGCCTTGTTGTGGTTGGGCGAGCCGAGCGATAAGCAATTTCCCGCGCTTGCCGCCTTTGCGCAAGAGCGCGATTGCGCGGTCTTGATCCGCGATGCCGTGGACAGTGTGGTCGAGCTGGGATTGGACGGCATTCATTTGAGCCGGGTGCAAAACGTGGCGCAGGCGCGCGCCGCGCTGGGCGATGATTACATCATTGGGGTCCGCGCGGAAGATCGGCATGCCGCCATGACTGCCGCCGAGGATGGCGCGCACTACGTCATGTTTGCCCCGCTTGACGAAGGCGACCAGTTGGAGACCGAGCTTTTGACCTGGTGGCAGGAAATGATGGAAATTCCCTGTATCGGCAACGAAGGCCAGCCGGGCGATTTCGTGCTGAAAATCGTCTGAGCGCCGCAGGTAACTTGCGAGACCGCGCGCTTTGCGCCTAAATGGCGGCGTCTACCCTGCAAGCGGAGCCTGCCCCATGTCTCACTACGACGATTCAGCCTTGCCACGCGCTTTTCGTGACGCTCTGACCCAAGCGCTGGGCAACAAGGTTTCCTTCGCGCTGGGCGCACGCGAGCAGGCGGCTCAAGAAGTGACCCACCACAAGCCGCATCTGCCGGACGCCGTGGTCTTCGCCCATGAACACGATGACGTGCAAATTACCGCTGAGCTCTGTAACCAACACCGGGTGCCGATTGTCGCCCGCGCCCAGGGCTCAAGCCTTGAGGGTCACATCGCGGCGCTCAAGGGTGGCGTGTCGCTGGATATGAACGCCATGAACGCCATCTTGGAGGTCAATCAGAGCGATCTGGATTGCCGGGTGCAGGCGGGTGTGACCCGCAAGCAGCTCAACGAGCACCTGCGCGATACGGGCTTGTTTTTCCCCATTGATCCGGGTGCCGACGCATCGATTGGCGGCATGACCGCAACGCGTGCTTCGGGCACCAACGCCGTACGCTATGGCACCATGCGTGAGAATGTGCTGGGCCTGACCGCGATTATGGCGGACGGCAGCCTGCTGCGCTGTGGGACGCGCGCGCGCAAATCGGCGGCAGGCTATGACCTGACGCGCCTGCTGGTCGGATCGGAGGGCACCTTGGGCCTGATCACCGAAATCCAACTGCGGCTCTATGGCATTCCCGAGGCTATGTCGGCGGCCATTTGCGCCTTTGAGACCATCGAAGGTGCGGTTGAAGCCGTGCAGCTTATCATGCAGATGGGCATCCCGGTGGCCCGCGTCGAGTTCCTGGACGCTATGCAGATCAAGGCGGTCAATGCCTACTCCAAGACCAGCTATGCTGAAGAACCGCATTTGTTCTTCGAATTCCACGGCACCAACACTGGCGTCGAGGAGCAAGCGGCCATGGTGGGAGAAATCTGCAACGACTTTGGTGGCAAGGGCTTCCAGTGGGCCAAAGATGCAGAGACCCGCAACAAGCTGTGGCGGGCACGCCATGACGCCTATTGGGCGTCGTTGGCCCTGCGCCCCGGCTGCAAAGGCCTGGCGACCGATATTTGCGTGCCCATTTCACGCCTGTCCGAGAGCCTGCTGGCGACTCGCAAGGCGACGACGGAGCTGGGGTTGGTGGCGACCATGGCGGGTCATGTGGGTGATGGCAACTATCACCTGCTGATCCTGTTGGACGAAAACAAGCCTGAAGAGTGGGAGGCTGCCGCCAAGCTGAACCAGCGCATGGTGGAACAGGCCATCGACCTGGGCGGCACCTGTACCGGTGAGCACGGCGTCGGCTATGGCAAGAAGAAGTATTTGCTGAAAGAAATGCCGACCGCGCTGCCGGTTATGGCCAGCATCAAGCGGGCGCTCGACCCCAACAACATCCTCAATCCGGGCAAGATCTTCGATTTGGACTAGGGGCTGACGGTTGCTAACTTGTTGGCATGGAAATATCTAAAACTACTTGACAGAGAGCGGATAGCAGGGCCTCATGATACCAAGGGCTTGCAGGCAGAATTGTTGCTTTGATTCGGAGCATATGTCCCAATTCAAGGACGCGTCTGTGCTTTCTTGATCCCTTTGTTCGCTGGTTAAATAGTGTTTTACCAACGACCATCACCGCGTAGGAGTGCTTGCAAGCCCTGGAGACCAGTCATACATGACAAAACTAGAGCAATTAAAAGCAGCTTCGAGCAGAAGAGATCTGGCTAAGTTATTAGGCTATAAATTAAGTGCCATTACATCAATTATATATGTTACCCCGTCAGAAAAAAAATATACAAAATTCAAAATCGCGAAAAAGAGCGGCGGTGTAAGAATTATAAAAGCTCCATTTTCACCGTTGAAGCATCTTCAGTCCCGTCTTTCAGAGTTGTTATATCAGCCCGTTGAATAAGTACATTTTTGAACGTAACAGAACGTTCAAGCGTTAGGTTGCATACGACCAATGCCGACGAGATCGTCGGTCCCATCAAAGACAACATTGATAGCCGCATTCTGTCGGTGTTTGTCAAGGTAGTTGTCGCTAGCGTTCGATTTTACGCTGCGCGTAGAGCGTGCTCTG
>JAUIHE010000026.1 GCA_030432195.1 Alphaproteobacteria bacterium | reverse complement strand
TCAAAAAATCACTTGAGCCAGAACGTGTATCGAGCCCCCCAACTCGCAAACATTTCCCAAATGCAATTTGCATTCGATATGTTATACTTGGCATTACACCAGAACCTGGAGATTCTTATGCATAAATCAAATTTACCTGTCGGCAGCGTCATCGCTTCCATGTTTCCATGGCCGCGTTTCCGGGACATGTTGGGCAAAAGCGCCGAGGATTGGATACCAGCAGACGGAAGCTTAATTGCCCAGGATACGGCCTATCACAAACTAATGAAGAACACGGTCGAGCAGGTCCGGGCACCCGACCTGCGAGGTCGCTTTCAACGAGGCCTCAACGATTTCGACTCACCAGGCGGCACCATCGCGCCAAGCACTGGAAACCCAGAGACCTACGATGCAAGCAATCATTTGTTTGAAGCAGGGAGTTACCAGGCGGATGCGCTCAAGCGGCACACCCACCCCATCGCTACAAGGCATGGCAACATTGGAAAGTCACACGTTGCGACAGGGGTCGACCAAGAGGCGCCAGATCTAGAAACCCTGGAGAATGACGGCGCAGACGAAACGCGCCCGCGCAATGTCTCGCTCTACTATTACCTCAAAGTCAACTAACGGCCAGCGATGCATAGCGGGTTGCAAAAGGCCCCTATGCATCGGGCTCGTCGGCTTCATATTTTCAAGCAATTAGGGCTTTGAGCCTGCGGTTTCGTCGTCGTCTTCAGCGTCTTTTTCAAACTCATCGGCGAAGGCGTCTTCATATTCCGAATAATCGAACTCTTCTTGCTTGAAGGAATCGCGACCGCTCGCCTTTTCCATGAGCCAGATGGTCCAGATCGAACCGAAATAGAGCCCCACCATGGGCAGGCCTAGGCTGAGCTGGCTCACGGGGTCCGGCGGGGTAAAGATGGCGGCCATAATGGCGATACCGACCAACGAATACTTCCAAAAGCTCATAAGCTGCTTGGCCGTTACCAGCCCGGCACGCGCCAGCAAGTTCAGCAAGACCGGCAATTGAAAGCCAACGCCAGTGGCGAGCATCAACCACATCAGCAGCGGCACATACTGCCCCACGGTCGGCAGCAAGCGGGTTGTTTCATCTTGAAAACCCAGCAAGAAATTAAATGCCAGCGGTGCCATGACGAAATAGACCAGCATGCAACCGGTCCAGAACAAAACTGGCGTTGCCACCAAGAAAGGCCAGACAACCGATTTTTCGTTGGCATACAGGCCCGGCGCCACAAACCGCCAGATCTGAAACAAGGTCCAGGGCATGGTAATCAGCAGGCCTGTGTAAACCGAGACCTTGATGTAGTTCCAAAAGATCTCGGTCGGGTTCGTGGCGATCATCTGGGCTTCGAAGTCCGGCCCGAACAGCTCCACGCCCTTTGACTGCATCTTGTCCATCAAAGGCGCAGACAAGAACCCGAAAATTTCATCGCTGAAAATAAAGGCGACAATGGAAACGCTGAGCAAGACCAAACCAACCCACATGAGGCGGTTGCGCAGCTCGACAAGGTGTTCCATCAGGCCCATGCGGGCTTCGTCTAGAGCAGATTCGTCGCCGCTTTGATCGCTGGTAGGGCTCATCAGAGAGAATCTTTATCTTTGAGAGAATCCAAGTGGCTGCTGGCTTCTTCCAACAGAGCATTGGGACGCTTTGGTGGTTCGGCAGCGCTGTTTGTGCTGCTGCTGGCGGGCGAAGCGCTAGCGGTGCCCGTGCTTGCGGTACTCGTGCTTGCAGTTTTGGCCGACTGGCTAGAGCTAAAGCTGGGCGACGACAGCTCAGACGAGGCGCTGGTCGCGCTCTTGACTTCCTTGTTGAGGCTCTGCAACGACTTTTCGGTCTCACCGTCGGGGTCAATCCAGGAGCTGAGTTGCTTGCGCGGATTAAAGCTGCGGGCTTCCTTTAACAAGTCGGCCGTCTCTTTGAAATCGGTGTCCTTGACCATGTCGTCGAAAGTCGACGTCAGCTCACCCACCATCTGCCGCAAGGATTTGATCCAGCCACGGATATCTTTGACAAGCTTAGGTATGCCTTTTGGTCCGATGAAGATAATCACCACCGCGACCACCACCATTATCTCGGCGGAGCCCATATTTAACATGCTTGCCTACCGCTCTATGCCACCATTTTGTACGACCAAATCCAACAAGACCTAAGCGGTCTTGTCTTTTTCCTCGTCGCTACGCGCAGCAGCATTGTCCGCGTTGGCTTCCAGCTCGTCGGCTTTCTTTTCGCCGTCCTGGTCCTTGTCGTCGTCTTTCAGACCTTTGCGGAACGCAGTAATACCGGTGCCCATGTCCTTCATCAACTGAGGAATGCGCCCGCGGCCACCGAACAGCAGCAGGATGATGGCCAAGATTATAAGGAGCTGCCAGGGACCCATTGAGAACATAAGATTTCCGCCTCGAAGATGTTTTGAGTTCTATTCCAACTCTGATTGCAGATTGCGAGTAGATAATCAATCTTTGGCCCGAAAAAAGGGCCAAACAGCGACATCAAGCATCGCGCGGGAATACATACGTCATGCTGGCATCCAAGCCAACGCCAAATTGACTGCCTTCTTTGGGCAAAAATTGCCCGGCGATGCGCGCGTGGATGTGCTGTTGCGGAACATCGACAACGTCCATGTGCAAAACCGATTGGCGCCCCAAAGCGCGTGCGGCTCGGATCTCCACCAGGGTCTCCCCGGGCTGCATGGCTACCGGACAGATTCGAATAGCCTCGGGCCGGGCATAAACATCAACCTGAGTGCCCGCGGGCAGCTTTGTCTCGCTCACCGGGCCCAACAAAGTTTGAATACGACCAGCTTCCACCCAACCGTCTAAGCGATTGACATCACCAAAGAATTTCACAACTTCGGGCGAACGTGGCTCATAATAGATCTGGCTGGGCAGCCCCTGTTGCAACAGGTGGCCCTTCTCGATCAACACAATCCAATCGGCCATGAACAGGGCTTCGTCGGCATCGTGCGTGACAACAATGGCCGCGATATTGCGCTCCTTCACGACGTGCAAAGTCATGTCGCGCAGGCGAGAGCGTAGACCGCCATCAAGGCCCGAAAAGGGTTCGTCCAGCAGCAAGACCTTGGGCTCCGGCGCCAAAGCACGCGCCAAAGCGACCCTTTGTTGCTGGCCGCCGGATAATTGCTGAGGGAAAGCGTCCGCCAGATCGGCCATGGACACCTCGTCCAACAGCTCCATAGCCCGCTTCTTGCGCAAGGTACGCGGCAATCTGTGCAAGCCGTAGGCCACGTTTTGCCAGGCCCGCATATGGGGAAACAGGGCGTAGTCTTGGAACATCAGCCCAACCGAACGGTCCTGGGCCGGAACCTGCATGCCAGGGCTAGCAACGTTGCGCCCGCCGATATCGATTCGCCCCGCTTGCAAGCGCTCAAGGCCTGCGATCAGTCTCAGCGTGGTTGATTTGCCACTGCCCGAAGCCCCCAGCAAGCAAGCGATCTTGCCCGCGGCCACATTGAAAGACAGCCCGTCAAGCACCTGCTCGCTGCCCCAAGTATGGCTCAGGCCTTGCACGCTCAGCAAAGACGCAGCTTCGCCGTCGGGTGCGCAGTGCGCGGGATTGTTTGAAAAGAAGTCACTGTCGAGCAAAGCGGTCTCCAACAAAGCAGCGAAGACTAGATTTAGGACGCCTGCCCCGGCTTTTCCAGGCAAAAGGCGGCGGGCCGCTGCCTAATCGCGGATTTGTTGGTCGCTCACATCACCGTTTGGCGCATCGCCCGGATCTTGCGACGCCAAGTCATGCTGCTGGCCGTCGCCGAGTTCCTGGCCATCGTCATGTTCCTGGCCTGGCGCTGGCGCGTCAAAAAGTTCTGCGCCGTCGCTTTCCTGACTATCAAGAACGCCTTCTTCTTCGATCTCTTCGCCCATCTTGCCCAGGGTCTCTGAATTGAGGGTCGAGCGTTTCGACAAAAGCCCGGCCGCGCGCAGCTCCTCAAGGCCCGGCAAATCGCTGATGGAGGTCAGGTTAAAGTGGTCCAAAAAGTGCGCTGAAGTCGCCCATTGCAGGGGCCGCCCCAGCGTTTCCCGGCGCCCGGCTGGTTGAATCCACTCCAGCTCTAACAACAAATCCAACGTGCCCTTGGACACCGCCACGCCGCGAATTTCTTCGATCTCGGCGCGGGTGACGGGCTGGTGATAGGCCACAATCGACAGGGTCTCGATCGCCGCGCGCGACAGCTTCTTTTCCACTTCGCGTTCACTGGCCAGGTAGTCGGCAACATCGCTGGCCGTGCGAAAGGCCCACTGCGCGCCCTGCCGCTCCAGCACCACGCCGCGGCTTTGGTAGAGGGCCTGCAAGCTGGACAAAAGGCCCGCTAACTCTAACTCCGTGACCTGCAAGCGATGGGCAAGTTCGCTCTCACTGATCGGCGCGCGGGCGGTAAACAGCAGTGCCTCAAGCGCACGCACAAGCGCCGTCGCGCCTTCGCCTTGCTGGTGGGCCGCATCGCCGAATTGGGCGTGTATGACCGAATCGCTCACAGCAGATCTCCCCGTGCCTCGTCTGGCGACCTTAACAATATCGGACCAAAGGCTTCATCCTGGCTGATATCCAAACGTCCAGCGCGCGCCAGCTCAAGCGCAGCAACCAAGGTCGAAGCCATACCAGAGCGCCGTTCTTCGGGCTCAACCAGGCCAGGCGGCAGAAAAGTTGCAAGCTCGGTCCACAGCGGGATGGGCTTTGAGATAATGCCGCGCAGCCGCTGCAACGACTCCTCAATGCTGACGATGTGCGGGCGCTCAAAGTGGAATTCCGGCTTTTCTTGCGCGGTCTTGATACGCCCGTAAGCGGTCAGCAAATCGTGCAGACTGGCGGTCCAATTGACCTTCTCAATGACAGGCTGGCTCTCTTCATAGCCGCGCACAAAGCGCCATTGTCCCAGGCGCGGGCGGGCCATCAAGGCTTCACCAGCATCGCGCACAGCTGCCAAACGGCGCAGATGGAAGGTCAGATCGCGCACCACCTGTTGGCCATCGGCCTCTTCATCGGGCTTCGGCTTGGGCAGCAAGATTTTTGATTTGAGGTAGGCGAGCCAAGCGGCCATGACCAGGTAGTCAGCCGCTAGTTCAATCCGCAAGCGCTTTGCAGCCTTGATAAAGGTAATGTACTGATCGACCAGCTCCAGAATTGAAATATTGGCCAAATCGACTTTCTGTTCACGCGCCAGATGCAACAGCACATCAAGCGGACCTTCCCAGGCATCAAGGTTCAATACCAAGACATCGGCAGGGTCGCGGTCGGGGTCGAGATGAAGAAGGTCTTCGGACATAGGCTAGCCATGCCGCGATTTTGACCGGCAAGGCAAGGGCGAGGCGCCAGTCCCCCACAACAAACGCCACAAATTCTACCGGGGGTTTAGACGCTACCGCGCTGCTCCACCCCGAGCCACGGCGCTATTTTACCACCAGACAAGACCTGTGCCCACGCTCGCGCAGTTGCTGGCAAACATCCAAAGCCGTGATTTCGTTCGGGAAGGGCCCAACCTGCAACCGGTAGAAGGTGCCACGCCCGGCAATTTGAACTTGCTGCACGCGAAGCACCAGATCCTGCAACAAGCTGGGATGCTTTTGCTTGAATTTTTCCCAAGACCGGCGCGCAGAATTCAGCGAACGGTAAGAAGCAAGTTGCAAGCCGTAGGGCTTTATGGCCTCACCGGGCAACAAGGGAGGTGCCCAGGGCCCATCGGGCACGATCACATCATCTGCAGCTGTGGCACTCAGCTCTTCGGGTTGTGGTGCCAGCTCGGGCGCGGCGACCAATCCACCCTGCCCGTCTGCGCGCAACTGTGCCAACTGTTCGCCCACCTTTTGGGCACTGGGTACGATCCAGTTGGCAAAGTCGCCCAGCATACTGGCTTGGCTATGGCGCCCGCCATCCAGAGCCCAGAGGGGCTCCAGATCAACGCGGGCTTCTTGCAGATCTTGAGGGTCTATATGCCCGGATAGGATTGCCGCTGGCGTCTCTTCAGGGTGGCGCAAACCGGGTGTCTCAGCCTCTCCCAGGGCCCCACTGGGGCCATCAGATCGCGACTCCTCTTCTTGCAGCATGAGCTGCCAGATTGGGTCTGATTCCATTTCCTCGACCAGGGCGCCCAAATCATCTTGTTTGGACAGCGGGGCCGCGGCGGAAACCGTGCCTGGCGCTGGGGCCTGCAACGGCGCGGGCATTGCCAGACCGGAAACAGCGGGGGCCTGGGCTGATGGCATCTGCGAGGGCGCGGTCTGCGGCACAGGCCCCAAGCTTGCCGGTGGTGTGAGCGCTGCGGACGACGCTTGATCTAACCCGTGGCCCGCTTCTTTGCGTCGAGGCAAGGGCGGCCCGTCGAATACGGCACTTTTCGGCTGTACAGAAAGCCCAGAGCCAGCATTTGCCGTTACGCTCTGCGATGTCTCCAGCGACGCCAGTTCAATCAACTGGTCGATGCTGGCAGCTTCTTGGCTGGGCACAAGAACGCCGGGCACCTGCACCACTTGGTCTTGTTCGACCTGAATCAAATCGTCGATGGACTCCAAGCTGGCAAAACCCTGCCTTTGGCTCCCACGATCCAGGGTCAACGAGATGGCCGAAGAACGGCCGTCGTTGAGAATTTGAATCTCGCGCCCCTCATGAGCGTCATCGTTCAGCAAGCTTACGTCCAGATTTGCGATCTGCATGCCGCCGGGATCATCCGGGACGGTTTTCTCCGGTCCCTGCTGAGCTGCGATGTAGACCGGATCGCGCAAGCTCGGTTCGCTGACAAGCGCCCAGATCGCCAACCCCAAAACAACTGAGGCCGCGACGCCGCCGGTAATCAGCGCCATTTGCGGCAAGGAAGCCGCACGGCAAGCGCGCCAAGCACCACCTCCTAGCGCGTGCAACCGGTAGCCAAGGCTGGCACTCTTTTGCGAGTGCCGTTCAGCGGCCAAGGCTTCGCCCGCCGCTCGCAAGTCCGGCTGTACCTGATCGAGAGGCTCGTGGGGATGCGCGGCCTGGCCGTCGTCGCCTTGCGTGCGCGCGAACCCCGGAATGGGCGCCGCAGGACGATAACGAGGTGGATAGCCGTCTGCGTGATCGTCGTCCTCGGCCGCATAATCAAAGCTAAGCGCCGCTCTTAGATCCGCGCGCTTGGAGCCCCGCAATTGCCCGTTGACCAGATGACCCGCAACCGGCCCTTCTTGGTGCCAGGCAACCGCTTGCCACTCGCGACTGTCCGGCGACAGGTCGGCAAATTCTTGGTCTATGGCGCGGGCGTCCCATTGCACGTTGGTCTCAACGCCCTGTTGATGCGCTGGCCTTGCTTGAGCTGCAAAGTCAGCCTGATTTCTATAAGCGGCTTGGCCTGCATCTGCGACCGTCTCGGGAAAACCCATATTTTCCATTGCCCCCACCTCGTCCGGGTAGGTTGAGTGGTCGGGGTTCTGCTGCCAAGCATAGCTGTCTTCTTGCAAGGCGGGGTCTTCAAACAAGTTGCCTGCGGCCGATGCCTGGGTGTCAGCGAGTGACTGCGGCTCAAACTTGCCGGCCTCAACCGTTTCCATAGCCTCAGAACTGCTTGGCACAGGCGCGCATTGTTCCCACGCGCGCGCGCCTTGCCCTGGGGTAGAGCCCGCGACGTCGGTGCCACTGGCCAGCGCCATCTGACTATCGGTATGCAAGCCTGCCAAGCTTGAAGCCGCTCCAGAAAACCCGCGGGCGTCTTGGCTGGCTAGCGAGGAGCGATATTGCGGTCCCCGCATGCGTTTGGCCAGATCTGACAGGCTGGTAATTGGTTGGTCTGAAAAGTCTTTGTTCAAATGATTTGGGTCAAATTCGTTCATTACATAACCTCTTGCGGTACTACCCCCATGACATCGAAACCTGACAAAATGATGTTGGAGGTGGCACGCAAAAGCGCCAATCTCGCGACCGAAAGCTCTACGTCGTCCTCTTGCAAGAAGCGCAACGTGACATCGCCGTGGCCCGCCGACCACAGCGCATTGAAGGCCGCAGCCAGCTCTTGCAAATAAAACGCAACGCGGTGCGGTTCAGCATTGAAAGCAGCGCTCTCGACCGTCTGCGGCCATTGGCTCAATAGGTTCAGGACCGCCAGCTCTTCGGCGCTGGTCAGGCGGTGCGTGGCGGCGTTGACTAGACCCTCAGCGGTCATATCTTGGCCTTCGAACATGTCTTCAGCTTTGCGGAAGACCGAATTGATCCGCGCGTAGGCATAGTTGATCGCCCAGACAGGATTGTCCTTGCTGGCTTCCAAAACCTTAGCATAATCAATGTCTAAGGGCATATCGGAACGGCGCGTCAGGATCACGAATCGCAGCACGTTAGAGCCGATTTCGTCCAAGACGTCGCGCAACGTAATGAAATTGCCCGACCGCTTGGACATCTTGACCAGCTCGCCATCGCGATAGAGCTTCACCAGGTTGCAGGTCAGGACGGTCAAATCGCCTTCGCCTTGGGTCATGGCTTTGACCGACGCCCGCAGTCGCTTGACATAGCCCGCGTGATCGACGCCAAAGACGTTAATCATCTTGGCAAAGCCGCGCTGATACTTGTCGTAGTGGTAGGCGATATCGTTGGCAAAATAGGTCCAAGAGCCATCCGACTTTTGGATGGGACGGTCCACATCATCGCCAAAATCTGAGCTTTTGAACAAGAGCTGTTCACGCGCTTCCCAGTCTTCAGGTTTCTGCCCCTTTGGCGGCTCCAAAATGCCGCGATACATAAGTCCCATGTCACTCAGCGCTGAAACAGCCTCGCTAACTTTGTCGGCCGCGACCAAGGCCGCCTCGGACGTGAAGTGCTGTTCGATGCCCATTTGGCCAAGCGTATCTTTTATCATGGCCAACATCTTGCCCAATGCGTAGTCACGCGCCGCAGGCAGCCAGTCGGCCTCTTCGGCCTCTAGCCACTTGTCGCCATCGCGTTCCTTCAAGCCCTGCCCCACAGCGATCAGATACTCGCCAGGATACAGGCCTTCCGGGATCGTGACCCTCTCACCAAAGGCTTCGCGGTAGCGCAGATAAGCGGAGCGCGCCAGGGTATCAACCTGCCCGCCTGCATCGTTAATGTAGTATTCGCGGGTTACGTCATAGCCGACCTTTTCACACAGCTTGGCCATGACATCGCCAATCACCGCGCCTCTGGCGTGCGCCAGGTGCAAGGGGCCGGTAGGATTGGCCGACACGTATTCGACGTTCAACTTTTCCCCGCCCGCGAGCTGGCTGTCGCCGAACTCTCTGCCTTGCTGCAAAATGCGCTGGATCTGGCTTGCCCAAAAATCGCTGCCTAGGCGCAAATTCAAAAAGCCAGGCCCGGCAATCTCAACCGATGCGATCCCGTCGATGGCTTGGATTGGAGCCACCAGGGCGTCGGCCAAGTCACGTGGCTTCATGCCGGCCGCTTTGGCCAAAACCATAGCAGCGTTGCAGGCCAAATCGCCATGCTTGGCATCGCGCGGCAGCTCAACAACCACGCGATCGAAGGACTGGCCTCGCAAGGCTTCGACTTCGTTGAGTTGGGCTAGGATTTGCGCGCGGAAATGACGAAAATGGTTCATGGCTTCTTGGTATGATTAGGTCTTAAGAGAAGAGGAGGTTTGAGCCCAACAATCGGCTCAAAGCTGCGGTCCTTGCAAGCAGATTGCTCGGACACTGCGGGCCAGACGTTGCGGGTCGGGCGCTGCATACTAGGCGCTTTGCGCCGCAGCGCAAGCCGCGATTACCCTGCCAAAGTCATGATCCTACGATCAAACGCTGAACATGCTATAGGTGTCGAACAACGCGGAGTGTTCCTTGACCGCCAGCGAATCTGTCATGCCCGCTATATAGTCCACGATCAGGCGCGTTAGTTGCCCGTCACTGCTAGCCAGAGCCTGTGTGCGCCAGGGCTCGGGCAGGCTCTCCGGGTGGTCGTGGTAGTAGTCGAACAGCTCGCGCACAACTCGCATGGCTTTAACGCGCATGCGATTGACCTGAAAATGGCGATACAAGTTGTCGAACAAGAAACGTCGTAGTTGCTGTATGGCGTCATGCATGGGCTCGGAAAAGCCGATCACCGGATCGCCCGCGCCCCTCACCGCATCAACACTGGGTTCGCGCAAGGCATCAAGCCGGGCCTGGCTGGTGGCCAGCACGTCTTTGACCATGGCATCAATGGTGCGTCGCAGGACTTCATGGCGCCGCTGTTCGGGGCTGGCCGAGGCATGCAAGCGCCCGACGCGCGCAATGGTCTCGTCCAACAAGGGCAAATGCCGAAAATCTTCTAGCGCCAACAGGCCGACCCGTACACCGTCGTCGATATCATGATTGTTGTAGGCGATATCGTCGGACAGGGCGGCAACCTGCGCTTCCGCGCTCGCAAAGCCGCGCGGTTGCAAGTCCCATGCGGCTTGCTCGGCCGCAATGGATTCCGGCAAATCGCCTTGCAGCGGCCCGTTGTGCTTGGCGATGCCTTCCAGCGTGTCCCACGTCAAGTTGAGCCCTTGGAAGCTGGCATAGTGGCGCTCTAGCTGGGTGACAATGCGAATGGCCTGGTCGTTGTGATCGAAAGGGCCGTAGCCGCGCGAGCGCAGACAATCGGACACGGCATCCTCGCCCGCATGACCAAAGGGCGTGTGCCCCAAGTCATGCGCCAACGCCACGGCTTCGGCCAAGTCCTCGTCCAAGCGCAGAGCAACCGAAATCGAACGGGCGATCTGGGCCACTTCCAGCGAATGGGTCAGGCGCGTGCGGTAGTTGTCCCCTTCGTGCGCCACAAAGACCTGCGTCTTGTGTTGCAGCTTTCGGAAGGCAGACGAGTGAATAATGCGATCACGATCGCGTTGAAACTCGGAACGCACGCTCTCTGAGTTGGTCTCAAAGCGACGCACTGGATTGCGGCTAGGAAAGCACGCATACGGCGCCAGGCCCGAGCGTTGGCCCCGTCTTTGCACCGTTTTTGACATGGCGGTCGGCTTGGAAAACCCTTGCGGATCAACCGGCGTTTGCGACCTAGATGCCGGGGTTTCTGCACTGCTTTTCCCCTTGGGGTCTTGATTTCCTAACGCGCTCATAAAATCTATACCTTCATAACGCAGCAGCCGAGCCGGGCGGCGATCAGGGCTTGCCAAGCAAGGAGCACTGCCCTACCCCTTGACCTAGCACAATGAGCGTTTGGCAGCGCAATTGTTTTGCGGCGTGTGGCGTCACGACAGGGTGTCGATTATGGATGATTTAGCACTAAACGGCGATATTGCAGGCCTTGAAGTCTCCTTGAGCCCCGCAGCAGCGGCTCAAGTTGCCAAGCTGTGCGAAAAAGAAGAGCGGGCGAACAAGATCCTTCGCGTCATGGTCGAAGGCGGCGGTTGTTCCGGTTTCCAATACATTTTTGAGCTGGTTGACGCCCCCGGCGACGACGACCTGGTTTTTGAGACCGATGGCGTGCGCCTGGTGGTAGATCCCATTTCCTTGCCTCTGTTGGCAGGTTCGACGATTGACTATGTGGTGAGCCTCGTCGGCGCCTCCTTCCAAATTGATAACCCCAACGCTGCTTCGTCCTGCGGCTGCGGCACTTCCTTTTCGATCGGCTAGGCTGCATGAGCGAGACCACCGACAGCCTTACGATCGCGAGCTGGAACGTCAATTCGATCCGCGCACGTCTGACCAACGTTACTGATTGGCTGACCAGCGCTGCGCCCGACGTCGTGTGCTTGCAGGAAATCAAAGCGACCGAAGAGACCTTCCCCTATGAAGCGATCGAAGCCGCGGGCTATCGTGCTCATATTGTGGGGCAAAAATCCTACAACGGCGTCGCGCTGCTGTCGAAAGTGCCGCTTGATATCCGCCTGACCGAGCTGCCAGGCGACCCAGACGATCCGCAAGCGCGCTACATTGAAGCCGAACTGGGCGACTACATAGTCGCTTGCCTCTATCTGCCAAACGGCAACCCCATGGGCAGTGAAAAATACAGCTATAAACACGCTTGGATGCGCCGCCTAGGCGCCCGCATGGCCGAGGTCCTGCAAGAAGAACGCCCCGCTGTCTTCGCGGGTGATTACAACATAATCCCCGAAGATCGCGACTGCTATGATCCGGCCGCCTGGCGCGATGACGCCCTGTTCTCGCTGGCCAGCCGTCAAGAATTTCAAGCCCTGCTCAATTTGGGCTACTATGATGCTCTGCGCTGTCTGACCCATCAGGCCCATCTTTACACCTATTGGGACTACACCGGCGGTGCCTACGCCAAAGACAATGGTATTCGCATCGACCATTTGCTTTTGTCACCACAAGCCACTGATCGGCTGATCGACTGCCAGGTTGATCGCGAGCCACGCGGGCGAGAAAAAGCCTCAGACCATACCCCCATCATCGCGCGCTTGGAGCGCTGAGTCATGCTGCCGATTGGCGACAACAACCCGACCCAACACATCAAGAAGCCCTATGTTACCTATGGCTTGATGATCGCCTGTATTGGCATTTTCGTGTTGGAAGCGGTGTTTGGCTCGCGCTTTAGCCAGCAAAATATCTATAACTTTGCGGTCTACCCGGCGCTGTTCACCAACGAGGCCGCCGTGCCGGTTGGCGAGGTTTTCCCTTATCTTCGCCTGGTCAGCTACCAATTCTTACACGGCGATATTTGGCACCTAGCGGGGAACATGCTGGCCCTGTGGGTTGTGGGCGATAATGTCGAGGACGCTTTGGGGCACGCACGCTATCTCGCCTTTTACCTGTTAGGTGGTATCGTCGCCGCCTTGGGGCAGGTCTATTTTGCGGGCGCTCCCTTTACGCCCATGATCGGCGCTTCGGGCTCCATCTCTGCGCTGTTTGCTGCCTACCTATTGATGCACCCCTTTGCGCGCTTTGTGCTGCTGTTTTTGTTCTTCCCTATCACCGTGCCCGCTATCGCTTTTTTTGGTATCTGGTTCGCCCAACAAGTCTTTGGCATCATCGGCCCAACCGGCTCGAACGTTGCCTGGTGGGCTCATTTGGGCGGCTTTGCCGCGGGCTTCCTGCTTACGCCGCTGCTGAAACACAAAAGCATCCCCTTTGACCCCATGTTCGCTTGGGCCGACGTGCTGCACCGCACGCCAACACAGAAACGCTGGCAGCGCTATAAGCGACAATCTCACAAGGCCCGTGAAATTGCCGAACGCGCGAATAATGTCACGCGGATGCGGGTCACGAAGCGGCCGCCCTTATCGCCTGAGCAGGCTGCGTTCAAAGCGGACTATCGTGCCTATTTGGACTCGCTTTTGAGTCGGCAGGAATTTGAAGCCAGGTGGGGTGAAGGGTCGATCAGCCTAGGCAGACCGACGCATGTGCCCGGCTCTGCCCCGCAACCTTGGGGGCCAGCCGAACCCGCCGATCCGGGTTCAAAAACCGCCCCAGACGACCAAGCGGCGCCCAAACCCCACCGCCGCCGCTCGGTCATGCCTTCCAGCAACCGCCGCGACTAGCGACGAGACAACCGGCGCGCTTGGTCAAATGTGCCCGCCCCAGCGCAGCAGTGCAAAGATCACCGGAAACATCACGATCGCCATTGCTGTTGAGCTGAGCACCATGGCGGCAACGTCGCCCGCACGCCGCTCGTGGCGGTCGGCCATCATATAGGACAAGACCGCGACCGGCATGCCCGACTGAATAACGAAAGCACCGTACAGCGGGTCCGGCAGCGCCAAACCCTCGGCGACGGCAAATCCGACAAGGCTGCCCAGACCCACGCGCAAAGCCGACAATCCCAGGATGACCCGCGATGAGCTGGGTACGAAGCTGGCCAGGCTAGACCCCAGAGCCATAAGCATCAAAGGCACCACCAGAGCCCCGATCATCTTGCAAAACTCCAGCACCGCAGCCGGTAGAGACAGATCCAGAGCTTTGAGCAGCACGGCAAACACAAAGGTCACGAACATGGGGTTTTTAGCCAGACGCCGCAGCGAAAAGCTGCCCGATGTCACCGGCACACCAATCAGCGCATGGAAGGCCATAATGGCATTCGAGAAGATCAGGCCATAGACCAGGCCCGTTCCCCCCAACGCAAAGAAGACCAGGGGCAGGCCCAAATTGCCCGTGTTGGGAAACAGCAGGGCTTGCAGGAAATCGCGGTAACGCAGACGAAGCCACGCCAGCAAGGGGATTACGACCGCGGCGACCAAGAAAACCATCACTGTTGCCGCCGCCACCACCTGCCCTACGCTGGCAAGCGTCAGGTTGGGCGCCGAAAACGCAGAAAGAATGAGGCAGGGCGCGGCAACGTTCAGGGCCAGGTTGCCAACGAACGAGCGATCGAAATCGCCACGCCATTTTTGCCAAACAAAACCGATGCTCGCTGTGGCGACCACCGGCGTCAGGATGTTAGCCACGGCGGCGAAAAAGGTCAGAAAGGTCACTTGGAACCCCTTACATCAGATCTGTTGGGCCGTCGGATATGTTGGGCCATCGGATAAGTTGGGCCATCGGATAAGTTGGGCCATCGGATAAGTTGGGCCATCGGATAAGTTGGGATGGAAGAGCGCTGTTCTTGCGCCCTCGTCGCCTGGGGTCAAGGCATCTGGTTCGCTGCCCGCCGGATTTTTCTGATTGAGGAATGCAAAAGCAGCCGCCACAACCCGCCCAAGGATTCAATTAGTGGTCCACCCGGATCAGGCATCGCGCTGGTGGTGCTCGTGACCAATAAAACTTTGACCTCCTGTCCCACTGCCGCTTGCTCCATCTTGAGGCTTGGCCTAGAGTTCCGCCTGGTCCCTAACGGCCAACAATCCAAGCCATTCATGGAGATAACGGTGGTCTCAAATTCCCTTCAAAGCCTCTGGCAGTCCAATCAAAGCGCGCTGAACGCTTGGGTCTCGCTTCCCAGCGTATTTTCAGCGGAAATTGCTACCCATACCGGCTTTGACGCGGTGACCGTCGATCTTCAGCACGGCTTGGCCGATATCAGCGATTTACCCTCCTTGCTGGCGGGCATAAAAGCTAGCGGCGTTACCCCGGTTGTGCGGGTGCCGTGGTTGGAAGCAGGCGACATTATGCGCTGCTTGGACATGGGGGCTTTGGGCATCATTTGCCCGAT
This sequence comes from Alphaproteobacteria bacterium, assembly GCA_030432195.1. Lineage (GTDB taxonomy): Bacteria > Pseudomonadota > Alphaproteobacteria > UBA7985 > JAUIBT01 > JAUIBT01. Next base: position 12,804 of record JAUIHE010000026.1, on the reverse strand, counting down.
GATCAACACACCAGAACAAGCCACGGAGTTCGCCTCCTATGCCCTCTACCCGCCTGAAGGCGTGCGCTCAAACGGCCCCATTCGTGCCTCTTTGGTCTGCGAGGGCGATTACGGCAACCAGGCCAACGAAATGATTACCCGCTTTGCCATGCTGGAGACCCGCGAGGCCATTACCAACGCCGAAGCCATCTTGTCAACGCCGGGCATCGATGCCTACTATTTGGGCCCATCTGACCTTGCGCGCTCCTATGGCTATCCCGCCAAACTGGATCACCAAGATGGTGAGCTGTACGATATCATCGTCGCAACGATGGAGCTTGCGCATCGTTTGGGCAAGCGCGCGGGTATTCACTGCGGCACGGTCGAATACGCGCAAAAGATGCGCGATCTGGGCTATGACTTCGTGACCGGCTGGGCAGACGGCGTCGCGCTCAAGAACACCGCCACACAAACCGTCGCGAGTTTCCGCCAGGGCCAAGTGGGCGAATCTTCGGTCTATTAAGGAGAGCCTACGCAGCCAAAGTGAGGTCGAGCACCTCATAGCTCTCCGGAGTTAGATGCTGCTCGGCCAACTCGAGCAAATGACGGTGGTGAGTAAAGTAAATCACCTGTTGACGCTGGCGGCGATCGGCCAAAACCGCCAGCGCCCGGGCGGCGCGCGTGTCATCGTACTGGACCAGCAGATCATCACAGATCAATGGCAGGGCACCGGCAGGCGTGCGCAATTGATCCAGCCCGTATTGATCCAGGGCCGCCAATCGCAGGCTTAAAAAGAGCTGGTCCTTAGTGCCTTCACTCAGCGCGCCAAGATCCTTGTCATCCCCCAGGTTGTCGATGGTCCAAAAATGGACTTTGCCATCGTCGTCTCGTCGCTGGTTGATCTCGTGATAAGCCCCATCGGTTAGAGAGGTAAATGTCCTTGAAGCCGCCACCAGCAAGGCATCTTGCTGCTGCTCCAAAAAACGATTGAGGGCCGTTCGCAAAACCCGTGCTTGCAGCCCCAAATCCAAATACTGCTCTACCGCCTGGCGCAAGGCTGCCAGTTTGGCGGCTCGTTCAAAGCGCAAATCCCGCGCGCCGCGATCCTGCTTTAGCGTCTTAAGCGCCTGACTTTCCACACCAGCGGCGGTGTGGGCCTCACGCAGGGCTTGATCCTGCTGCTGATAGCGCTGGCCAAGCCGCTCGCGTGCGTCTGCGATGGCCTCTGCTTCGTGCCACTTCTCGTGTGCGCCTAGCGCGGCGAGCTTTGCTTGCTTTTCAAGAATGCGGGCCTGGAGCTGGCTGGCCCCGCGCAGCAATCCCAAATCCCGCCAATCCTTGGCCAACACAGCGCTACGCTTTTCCGAAAGTTGTTCTTGCCGGTCCGTCTGTGTCGCAAGATCGCGTTCCACCCGCTCAATCGCCAGCTGCAAGCGCGCGCGCTGATCGCGCGCCTGCTTTTCCTCCAGGAAGACCTCTTGCAATATGTCAAGCGCCGCGGCGGGTTCCAGGCCAAGGCCGATGTTGATCTCTGCGGCGTGCGCGGCCAGGGCCTTCAGGGTTTTCTCGTGAGCTTCTAGACGCTGCTGATACTGCTGCCAGCGCTGGCGGGCTGCTTCGGCCTGCTTCAGGTCTTGCAGCGCCTGCTGCTGTTTTTTGTGCCAAGCCCTCAGCTGCCCCGCGCCCGCGGCCAAATCAAAGCCCAGGTTCGCCGCATCGTGAGCCAAAGATTGCCAGCTATGCGCCTGAGACCGCCAGTCCTGATGTTTTTGCTGCCAGGCCCGCAGCTGCGGCGCAAAGGCAAGGACTTCGGCCAACAAGTTCAGGCCATGATCCAATGATTGCGCGAGCTGTTGGTGATCGTCGGCAGCGGTTTGACTCTCTTGCAGCAGTGCTTCAAGCTCCGCCAACAGCGCCGCTTCCTGGCGCAACAGATCGACGTGTCGTTTCTCGCAGGCTGTCACTTGGAGCTGGGCGGCGCTTTGTCGGTCAAGGGCGCTTTGCCACGCACCGGCATGCTTTTCGGAGCGGGCAAAGGCATCGGCTTGCCGGTCGGCGTCCATCTGTGCCTGTTCGAAGGCGCGCTGTATCGCAGCATTGCCCAGATCGCGCTTGAGATCGTCCCACAGCTGTTCGCGTTGGCGGCGCGCCTCGGTCAGCTGCTCACTATCCAGGCCAGCCCCCTGGTCTTGAAGCTGTTGACAGACGATCTCAGCGGCTTCTAGAGCTTGTTTGGCGGCACGCAATTGCGTGTCAATTTCCATCGCCTCTTGGGTCTGGTGCCCGCGCTGGGACCGCCAGGATTTGAGGCGCTCGCTCAAGGCCACATCGGGCTGCAACAGCGCAGATACTTGCTGAAAAGATAGGCTCGCAAGCGTCGGTGGCAGGCTCGGGCGGCTCGGTTCTTGCGGCAAGTCGCTTAGCGCCTCCAAGGCCGCTTGCAGACGCGCTAGGCCTGCTTCCTGGGCGCGCAAGTTGGTTTGTTGCTGCTCCGCCTTATCGCCAGGCTGCCCCGCTTCTGACGGTCGCGTCTTTTGCAGAGCGCGCCAGTCACTTAGCTTCTGCCCAATCTGGTTCAGACCCTCACCGTCTACATCGAACAAGCGCTGATGAAGGCGCCATAAGTCGTCATTTAAACTGAGTTTCTCTCGGTCCTCTTGGTGCTGCTGGTGGTTGGCACGCTGCTGCTTTATCTCGCCGTCAAGCGCGGTCAGATCCTTGTCCAACTGTTCTACTGTCGCCAGCGCTTCGCTGGTGAGCAGCGGTAGGCCGGCATGTTGGGCCTGAAGGTCAAACAACTGTGCATGCAGCGCTTCCAGCTCGGCGCGCTCTTCAAGCCGTTTGGCATCGCGTTCTAAGATGGCTTGCTCATTCAAAGTCGCTTGCCGTTCCTGCGTCAGGTCTTCAGCCCGCTGTGCCGCCTGCTTGCTGGCGCGTTCTTGGGCCTCCCAAACCGGGCCGCGCAATGCTTGCTCACGGATCTTGTCGTCCAAGTCGGCAAGTTCCTTGCGCAAGGTTGGAATGACTTGGATCCTACCTTGCTTTGTGAACAGAGTATTGCTGTCACCTTCCAGAAGCTTGCACTGTTTTTCGACCTGCTCACCCAGCAGAGCCGCGCCCAAGGCTTGCCCGACATCGGAATCGGCAGCCAATACGCGCTCCGCCTGCTTGCGCAAGCGCTCGCCATCCAGCGCGAACAGCTCCCTAAACATGTCGCGCTGACCCTTGCTTGGCAGCCAGTCTTCGCGGCCAAGCTTAGTTCGGTCCGATGGACCGCGAAAAGATCGCAAGAGTTCGGCGACGTCATCTGGGACGCCACTAGCCGAAAGCCAGCCTGTAACTTTTAGCTGCGACTTGGCCCAAGCCTTTTCATAGCTGACAGCGGTGGTCTGGTGCATAAAGCCAAACAAAAAGGCTTCCAACGCGAACAAAGCGGTCGATTTTCCCGCCTCGTTGGGGCCATAGACCAAGCTAAGCTTGCCGGGCTCCGCGAAACTGAAATGCTTGTCTTGGAAGCGGCCATAGTTGTGCAGGCGCAGAGAATGAATGTGCATGCCTAGCCCCCCTGGCCAGGCTGGCGACCATAGCCCAGAGCTTGAAGCAGAACCTGTTCGGGGTCTTGCTCGCCAAGCGAGGCGGATATATCGGTCAGGCCAATCTCTGTGCCATATGTGCCCAGTGATTTTGCCAGCGGCTCGCTGAGATCCTTCAAAATTTGGTTCAAGTCCTCGCCCTTCGTCAAGGGAGCCAATGCGCTTGCACTCTCCTCAAAGGCAGTATCAGCAGCGCCACTTCGCATCTCAAACCGGACCGACTCAACAAAGACACGGCCATCCAAAGCCCCATCAAAGAGGCGCTCAAACTGCTCTTTTACAGCATAGCGTTGGGCATAGATCTCGGGCTCAACGCTCACCAGCTGAAGACGACATGCAAATCGTTGGGAATTGCCTTCATTAACCAACGCTTCTAGGCGGCGGCGAATCAGGCGCTCCAAATCACTATCGGTGACAAGTCCCTGCGCATCGACTTCTACACGCGCCCATTCAATGCTAGACGTCTGAAAAAAACGACCTTGAGGCGCTTGACCTGGCACCATCTCAACCAGGTAAGCGCCTTTGGTACCGCCTTCTGTGATCTTTCGGCCCTGGGGCATGCCCGGATTGATGATCAAACACCCGTCCTGGCGAAATTCTTTGAATACGTGCGCATGACCCAACGCCCAGTAATCATAACCCTTGGCGAACAAATCAGCCGGCGTACAAGGGGCATAGGGACCACCGGGCTCCAAGGCGGTATGCAATAGGCCAAGATTGATGGCGTCGGCCACTGCCCTAGGATAATCAGAAATTTGAAAGCCGGCTTCGTTTCCTTGGGCGTATGACCAGCCGTGAATCGCCACCGATAGCCCGCCCAATTGCCGGAGCTCCGTTTGCGGCGCTCCCGGCAAGAAGGCGTGCACATTTGGCGCAAGCAACCCTCCAATAGCCCGGTTGGCCGCGTCGTGATTGCCCTTAATCAGAAACACAGGAATATCGGCATCCGCCAGGCGCTGCATCTGCTGGTTAAAGAAGACCAACGGCGCGCTGTCCTGCAAATCACGGTCGTAGAGATCGCCCGCAATGAGCAAACAATGCACTTCTTGCTCCAAACAGGTATCAACAATACTGATTAGAGCTTGGCGCGATGCATCCCGGAAGGGGACCACCTGGCCTGCCACACCGGGTGGCGGGCTATCCAAGTGCAAATCTGCACAATGAACGAAGCGTAGACCCGTCATTCGCCACTCACCACGCCGCTAATAAGATTGGCCGCCAGCAGGCTAGCGGTGGTCATGTCCATGCGCAAGGGCAATTGGGCGCAAAGCTGCTCCAGCGCTTGAGCGTCTGCCAAAGCCGCCGCTTGGGCCTCCTCAACACTGACCCATGAGAACCTCACTTCACTACCCGGCACCTTTTGCACCAACCGCGGAAGATCACAGCTCACGACGGTGGCGATTTTCGTATAGCCGCCCGTTGTCTGCCGTTCTGCCAAAAGGACAATGGGCTGGCCGTTGGCTGGCACCTGCACGCTGCCCATGGCGATGCCGTCCGACGCAATGTCCGCGGAAACTTTGTGCTTGAGCGCCGGGCCTTCCAAACGATAGCCCATGCGATCACACAAGCTGGTGAGGCGGTAAGGTTGGCTTGCAAGAACCTGCAATGCAGCGGCCTCAAAATCTTGATCCTGGGGCCCCGCCACCAAGCGAATAGGTTGGCTGGCACTTTGGCTCTGCAAGGCGCGCTCGGGATCGACGTAGCGCGTGAGCAAGGCCCCGCTGCTGGTCTGCTGCAAGCCGATTCGATCGCCAGGCCGCAAGCACCGCCCGTCGATGCCGCCCAAGCCCGCCCGGATGTGCGTTGCTTGCGAGCCAAGCCAGGTTGGCACCTGCAAAGGATTGGCAAAAGCAAGATAGCCCACCGCGTGCCCCCGCAAAGGCCCAATGCTCAACCGCTCTCCGGGATGTAGCGTCAGGGTTTGCCAGGCCGGATGCCCTGAACTCGGCTGCGCGTTTCCGGCAATCGCAAGGGTCACTGGACGCTCTGTTGCCTCTAGGCTTGGCCCCATTCCCCAAAACTCAATGACGGCTTGATCGCCGGGCGCGCTGACCAAGGCATTGGCGATTTGGGCAAGCCTTGCATCCATGACACCAGACGGCCCGATGCCTTGCGCCTGATGGCCCCAGCGCCCACGGTCTTGCACGCTGGTCAACGGGCCAGGCTCAATGATTTCAATCATACCGCCTCACCCACCGCCTGTTGCACTTCAACCTTGTAGCCGCTGGAATCCGCCAACAAGGCATCATAATCAGCACGCGAAATGGCCTGGAAACGAATGAAGTCGCCCGGCGCCAACAGACAAGGCGCCTCTTGGTTGCTGGGATCAAAGAAGGTCAAAGGACAACGGCCCAAAACATGCCAGCCGCCCGGCGACTGCTTGGGGTAAATGACCCCCATGGTGCTGGCAATGGCAACCGAACCCGCAGGCACGACAGCGCGGGGGGTTGAACGGCGGGGCAAGCTCAGCGCAGGGTCCAAGCCCCCCAGGTAGGGCGCGCCTGGCATAAAGCCCAACATATAGACCTTAAAATGCGATGCTTGGTGCATGTCCAAGACCGCTTGTTCGCTCTGCCCCTTGGCCTGCGCGACCGAGGCAAGATCGAGCGCGAACTCTTCGTCATAGCAAACAGGCAAGCAAAGCTGGCGGCCTTCTTGGCTGTCGGACATGTTGATTTGCTCGGCCAGTTGGGCCTCAATCTCGGCGCTAAGCCCTTGGTACGATAGCGCCTGCGCGTCATAGTAGACAAGCAAAGCCCGCAAGCTGGGCACCAGGTCAATCAGCCATGATGGGGCTTGATCCTGCAAGGCCTGATACAAGGCCATGACGCGCGCGTTGGCTTTGGCGTCCAGCGCCATATCGGAGGCATGGCCAAAGGTCAAAAGCAGAGCCTGATCGCCGACCGGGCTGATATGGTAGAGCGTGTTCATCAGCGCAGCCTATGCAGGCTCTGGGGTGCTGGCAAGCCTGCATCTACGGTGGACCTCCAAGAAAGCCTCGCGGCCGATCAACCCTGAGCAATCGCGGCGACCTGCGCCAAAGTCCCACATCACATTTCGGCCCCAAACCGGCCAAAAATGAAACTTCAGGTTGCAAATTGCATGCAAATAGCCTTTAACATTTCGCACTTGCGGACCCGGTGAACGCGCGAAATCACAGCGCTAGCCTCCCTAATTAACCCCCCGCAATGCTTGCGATTTTATGTATTCTTTAGATTACGAGGCAGATATCACCGTCATCGGCGGGTCAGCGGTCGGTCTTGCCACCGCCTATGCGCTGGCGCGTGCCGGTCTGCGGGTTTGCATTTTGGATCGACAAGGCCCTGGCCAACCGCATCCCAACACGCCGCCGGAACCCATCAGCGACATCGCCATCCGCTTTTTGGCCAGCCTGGGGTTGGACTTTTCCTTGTCCAATGGCGAGCGCATCAAATCCTATCTGTTCAAGAACCGCCAAGACGAAACGCTGTTGGACCTGACGCTAAGCGACCGCCAGCTAGAAGCCCACCAGCAGGTGATGATCTCGGCGAACGAGCTGCGCGACGCCCTGGTCGAGCGTATCAAAGGCAATCCCCGCATTACGTTGCGCGCCGGGCATGCGGCCTTCGACTTGCAGCTTGATGAAGAATGGGCCTTTGTCCTGGGCGAAACTTACGACCAACGGCAGTTTTATGTTCGCAGCCTGTTTGTCGTGGACTGTGATGCCGCGCTGTCTTTGGTCAATCAGGCCATCGACTCACCGGTGAAGGCCCTACGCAGGCCCCGCACCTGGCTTTCTATTCTACTGGAAGCGCCCAGCCCCTCGCTACGTTGTCAGGTCGGTTATTTTGAAAACCGGCCGCTCATTCGCGTGCCGCTGGGCTCAAAATACCAGCGCTGGACAATGGCGGCAATCGCGGGCGATCAACGGGAGATGCTGTCGTCCAAAAGCTTTATCTTGCGCCTTCTTGACGAGGTAGCAGGCATCAAGGGCAGCGCTATTCGCGGCGTCTCGTTGCAGGATTACCCCATGACGATGCGCGAAAAGCTGTGGGAACATCGCACCGCCTTGATCGGCGCGCCGTCAATTCACTTTAGCGATGACCAGAGCTGGCTGGGAGATTCGGCGCTCGACACCGGACTGGGTGATGCCGCCGCGTTGATCTGGCCGCTTGCTGGTATCTTTACGCGCGGGCTGACCATCAACGCGCTGAAAGTATGGGAACAAAAACGGCTGTCGCATCGCACGACGCGCGCGGAACGGCATCGCAAGGCCGCTGACATGCTGTTCCGCCAACCTGGAGGGGACGCACTGGGAAAAGTGGCCGAGGCCACGAACCGCCTCAGCCGATTGCTGCCGATCAAAGGCACCAAGAAGACCGGCATTGCGGGTCCCAGCGAGGCGGATCTGCGCCGCCTTGTCACCGAGCCCAATTTTTTGCGCGCGGGCCCCTTGCTGTTCAATGCGGGCAATACCGGCATGCCGATTCCGACCGCGCGCATCGTCGCTGCGCTGGACGAAAACGGCCAAATCGTTCCCGATTTGGAGAGCTTCAATGCCTATCCTATTCAGTCCGGGCGCTTGGACAAGGTCTTGCCTCTGGGGTATATCATCATGACCCTGGGCTATGACCCTGAACAGATTTTGCCAGAAGAGGCCGTGCAGTTCTGGCAAGAGTTGAACGTCACTATGCTGCGCATCAACCCGCAGTCCATCGGCGCAAGGCCCAAATCTGTCTGTGATGCAGACGGGCGCCTGGCCGAGTGGATTCGTTTTGGCCAGCCCCAGAACCGGCAAGACTATTCTATGGTTCTCGTAACCCCAGAGCGCTATTGCGCAGCCTTGTTTAGCCCGGCTCAGTCCTTTGCGCTCATTGAGCTATTTTGCCGTGCATACGGCCTTAATGTGCCCGATTTTGTCGGCGATACCCCCAAGATCTCAGTCATGCCCTTGGTCGATGAGCCCGAGGATGACAAGCCAACCTTGTGGAAAAGGATCCGAAGCTATGCGGAAAAGCACGCCCCGACGCAATTTGGTCGCAAAAGCTCTTAGGAGCGAGGCGCGACTGAAACCCAAAGTCATTCCTTCTAAAAAACTTTATTCAAGAAAAGGCCGCTCAAACAAATTGGAGCGGCCTTTTATGTGTCTAGCCCACGCGCCTATGCCTCGCCTATGCGTCGCCGAGGCTGGGTTTGTGGCTGGATCTGTTGCTAGGCCTTGACCAGGTGCTCCACCATGGCTGCGACCAAGGCGGGCTTGGCAAGCGTGCCCTATGGTCTATAACCAGCGCTGCTTGTCGCTAACCGCCGAAAGACCCCGCCCACCATGACCCGTCCGCTCATCGTTATCGCCTTGGAACAAGAAGCTGACGTGATTGGCAGTCGCTTCGATGTAGTTGTTACCGGCGTGGGCAAAGTCAACGCGACTTTGGCGCTGACCGCTGCCCTTGAAGGGCGCCGCCAGCAAGGCGCCGACACCTTGCCGCCTTACGTGCTAAATATCGGATCCTGCGGCGGCCACAAAGTGCCCTTGCACCAGATCTTGCCGGCCAGCCGGTTCTTTCAGGCAGACATGGATGTCAGCCCTCTTGGTTTTGCGATTGGTCAGACCCCGTTTGAGGAGGGGACCGGCGAGCTTTTCCCTAGCTTTGATTTGAGCCAGACCGCTATATCCGCTGGGCTGAACGAGGCGCTGCCCTGTTTCACCGCCGACCGCTTCACCACCCAATCCCCCGTAGACCACCCTTGCCTATTTGATATGGAGGCCTTTGCCCTGGCAAAAGTCTGCCAACACTACTCTGTGCCCTTCGCGTCGCTAAAATACGTGACAGACGGCGCCGACGATGCCGCAGCCAACCACTAGCAAGATAACCTTGCCTCGTGTAAGGCTGGACTGACCCACTTGCTCAAGGAGCTGGACGCATGAGCCAGGATTTTTCGCAGTTTCTCACTTCGATTCCCGACTTCCCACAGCCTGGTGTGACCTTCAAGGATATCTCGCCACTTTTGCTACAATCCTTCCCGCAGTTCATCGACGCCATGTCAGAGCGTGTGGACGATTGGTCTCAGATTGACGCGGTTGCCGGAATTGAGGCCCGAGGCTTCCCTTTTGCCTCGGCGCTTGCCTACAAGCACAACAAAGGATTCGTGATGCTGCGCAAGGTCGGCAAGCTGCCGCCGCCGACGGTGCGCGCCTCGTACAAACTGGAATATGGCGAAGCCACTCTGGAGGCCAAGTCCGGCGAAGGTCGCTTATTGATCGTTGATGACGTACTGGCGACAGGCGGAACCATGTGCGCGGCATTCGACTTGACACGCAAGGCGGGCTATGAGCCCATGTCGTCCATCTCCGCCCTGCGCCTGAGTTTCCTTAATCCTGTGCTGCCCGAACAGGCTGCTCACGACTGGATTTTGGATCTCTAAGCCAACGCCGCACCGGTTTGTTTGCGCTGCTTGCTCCGCTGGGCCTAATCCTTGGGAGGGCGCATGCGCTGGCAGGAAAACCAAACAATCGCTGTTAGCCTGTTTGCCCTGGCAATGGCTGGAATTGCGCTGAACGACACGCTGATAAAATTCATGGCGCCGTCGATTGGCCTGCCTCAGATTATGGTGATCCGCTCCTTTGTTGCCGCTGCTATTTTCCTGAGCCTTTTTCGCGTCCGACGCGATCTGGCAGAGCTGGGGTTAAGAGGCTGGCTCGCCTTGAGCCTGCGCGGCTTCATGCTGGCCTTGGCCATGAGCCTCTACTTCACTTCGCTGATCTTGCTGCCCATTGCCAATGCCATGGCGCTGTTTTTCACCGCTCCGCTGTTCATCACCTTGGGATCGGTGATCCTATTCAAGGAACAGCTCACCATCTATCGCATTCTGGCGCTGGCAATGGGCATGCTTGGCACCTGGCTCACGCTGCCCAGTTTTGAGCTGGGCGTGAGTTTCGGAGCCATGTTAGCCCTGGCCTCTGCGGTCTGCTATGCCGCCTTCCAACTTCTAACGCGCGGTCTGCGTGAGGTGGGCAGCACGCTGGCCATGTCTACGATCCAGACCCTCGCCTATTGCGTTATCTCGGGCGCCTGGTTGGTCATCACAACGCTTGGCGCCTTTGCGACAGAAGGCAGCGACCTGCTGGGCTTTTTGCTGCGCGGCTGGGTTTGGCCTAACTGGAACCAAACGGGTATGATCGCGGTTGGTACGATCGCTATGCTATTCTTATCAGTGGCCGCACCGCACGCTTACCGCCAGGTCGAAGCTTCGGCCATGGCCCCCTTTGAATTCAGCACCATTGGGGCGGGAATCATCTTTGGCATTATCATTTTGGGCGAATGGCCCGACGCCTACGCCTATACCGGGGCAGCGCTGATCGTGGGGGCAGGCCTTTTGATGGTCCAGCGCGCCCAGGTGCGCCAACAGGAAGCCAACCAGGCCCAAAGCGAACACAGCCCCGATGAGGTAGCCTAGGACCGATGGCGACCTCAAACCAACCCGCTTACGCCGGGCGCGCCAAACCGTTCACCTTCGCACTAGAGCCGCTGGACCCCTCTGATTGGATCGTGACGGACGGGCAGCGCGACGCGCAACTGAACGAAAAGCGCCGCTTGTTCGCGCAAGATGCCAAGGCGGTGTTCTATGCCCAAGACAGCGCCGGACCAGCCTGTCTGGAGCTGGAAGCCGCGCTGCTGGGCCTCGGCTTCATTCAAAAAGATGCCGATGAGAGCAAGCATCCGCTTTGGCGCGCGGCACGCCAGTTGCAAGAAGACTTGCTGATTTTGCAAGAACAAGCACCGCAAGAATGGCACCTAACCGCAGCATCGTTGAGCTTTCCGACCCGGTGGCGGCTAGAGGACAAGGCCGGTAAGCGCTTGGACACGATCCACGCCCCCGTGCCGGGCTTTGGCCCCGGCGCGCGCAACGCCAGCATGATGGCGCGCATTTTTACCAAGATGCAGCCCGACAAGCCCATGCTTCGCTTTAACTGGTCGCTGGATAGTCAGGCCGAGCTGTTTCGCCCGGCAGGCGCTCCGCTCAGCGGCGCGGGGGCCGAGCCTCTAAAGCTGATCCGCGTTGAACGACAAACGCTCTGTAAGCTGCCCCAGAGCCGTGCCATTGTTTTTGGTATTCACATCTATCTGGACCCGCTGGATGCCTTGTCAGAGCGCCCCGTTATCGCTCAGCAAGTCATCGACCAGCTCCAGACGCTGGATCCCGACCAAGCCGCCTACAAGAACTTCGCGGGCGGCATCGCGCCAGCCATTCGCCAGCTTCAGCGATTTTGCGCACCTAAAGACTAGGCCGAAACCCTACCGACCTTCACCAAAAGCGTGCATCTATCGCCCTTTGGGACAGGCCTATATCCCAATGCGCCATAGAAAAACGAGCGGTAACGACCTAGCTTTGATCGGTATCTTCGTACTGCGCGCAAGTTCGGCGTACATGCAAGACATCGCCAAATCGCGGAAATTTCACAGCCTGGCGGTTGGCAACAATGACAGATCTAGGGCGGCTGGGGCGGGCCAATTGGCCCCGGCAAAATGGCCCAGCTAAGATGGCCCCGGCAAAATGGCAAGGCCACAAGCGGAATTATGGATTTTTCCTCAGATCACCTGTGGGACAATTGGGAACGGACCGTTTGGGCCGGCCTTACCCATTTTTCCGCGCAACAGATCGCCCATTTGGTCTTTTTCGGGTTCTTCTTTGCGTTCTTGATGCTTCGGATATCCAAACCCAAGGTCATGTCCGTGGCCGCGGTGATGGCCTCCTATTTCATCTGATGGGTGCGCTCGGTGTTGTAATGATGGAGCCAAGCATCCAGATCGGTCTGAAGCTGGTCGATGCTCTGATACAGGTTCTTGCGGAACGTGGCCTGGTAGAATTCCTGCAGGATGGTTTTGTGGAACCGCTCGCAGATGCCGTTGGTTTGGGAATGCTTGACCTTGGTCTTGGTATGGTCAATGTCATTATTAGCCAGGAATAGCTGGTAATCATGCTTGTCCGGCTTGCCGCAGAATTCGGTGCCTCTATCGGTCAGGATACGCAGCACCGGCAGGTCATGTTCCTCATAGAATGGCAGTACCCGGTCATTGAGCAGATCGGCTCCGGTGATCGGCGTCTTGGTGGTATAGAGCTTGGCATGGGCGACCTTGCAATAGGTGTCGATATAGGTCTGCTGATAGACACGACCAACGCCCTTGATGGTGCCGACATAGAAGGTATCCTGGTTGCCGAGATAGCCGGGATGGGCCGTTTCCACCTCGCCACA